>JADKAC010000003.1 GCA_016715425.1 Bacteroidota bacterium | reverse complement strand
ATAGACGGGTGAAAAAAATTGATTTATGGTATAAAAAAGCATTTAATTATCCTATTGAAGAGAATCAGAGAAAAGAATATTTTAATTCTAATAAAGTTAATATTCTATTGGTTGGTAAATTTAGACAATCACTAAAACGTCATGACTGGGTATTGCTTGCCTTGGAAAAAATAAATTTTTCTGGAGTCTTAACTCTTATAGGAGAATATCCTGAGAAGGATAGAAAAATCAGGTATGAAGAACAGTTGTATTTGGGAAATAAATTATTTGAGTTGATAGATAACTCAGCAATTGAAATTAAAGTCTATAAAAAATATCCCGCATTTCAATATGAATCAGTATTATGAAAATTCTGATATTTTATTAATGCCTTCCGAAGAGAAACTTTGGGGTTTTCATTATTAGAAGGAATGGCAAGTGGTTGTGCGGTAATTGTTTCAGACAATGTAGGTGCAGCTTGTTATGTAGAAGATAATAAAATGGATTGATTTTAAGTCCTATAGTTATGCAGATTTTGAAGAGAAATTATATAGATTGATTAGTGATCGAACTAAAATTGTAGAACTTGGTAAAAGTGCGCAAGAATATATTTCACTTCATCATAATTACGATAAATTTAGATCATTTATTAAGTGAAAAATTGATGTCCCTTAAAATGTTGAAGAAAGATCTTATATTCATTGTAGGGAGGTAAGTTATGGGACTACATTAATGCAATCTATAATAAGCTCACATTTTAGTATAGTAGCCCCACGTGAAACAAATTTTTGAACTTTATAGATAGGTTGAATAATAAAATGTTTTGATATCAATAATCAAAAAAAATTCGACTAGAAATGCAGATTAAGGATAATTTCAAAATTGGTACTGGAAGTGTATACACAAAAAGCTATAGAAGTAATTTAGTTATAGCTGAGAATCCTGCTCGGATAATTAAAGAGTTTCGTGCAGTGACTTTTTATAAAAATTAGAATTGTGAAAAGTATTCTAGTAATTTCCAGATCATTTTATCCTGATAATTCACCAAGAGCATTCCGTACAACGGAATTAGTAAAGGAATTTTCAAGACAAGGCCATAATGTTATTTTATTAACAACTAAATTAAGCCCGAGTCAACAAAAATACGTCGATGATATTAATATAGAAATTAAAAGTATGGGGGTTATTAGTTGGCCTACGATAAACATAGTTGGTAGAGGTTTGTTTCTTTACATTAAGAGAGCTTTACGAAGAATTTTACAACTTAGTATTAGCTATCCTGAACTACAATATATGTTTATGATAAATAAAGCTCTAAAAAAATATAAAGGGTTTTGATTTACTTATTTCCATTGCGGTACCTTATTCTGTTCATTGGGGAGTTGCTTTAAGAAGAAACAAAAAAATAAAATAGCAAAGGTTTGGATTGCAGATTGCGGAGATCCATTTATGGGGCAAGAAAATGATACTTTCAAATATCCATTCTATTTTAAGTATGTAGAGAAATGGTTTATGAAAAAAACCGATTTTGTTTCAGTACCAACAGTCGGGGCAATTAGTGCTTATTATCCTGAATTTAAAGATAAAATAAAAGTAATTCCACAAGGTTTCGACTTTAATTTTTATTTTAAAACTGAAGATAAGCATAATGATAATGTACCAACGTTTGGGTATGCAGGAACATTAATTAGAGGCAGAAGAGATCCGAAAGAGTTTATCGCTTATATATTGAGTTTGAAAACAGATTTTATATTTTACGTGTATACAAAAAATACGGATTTAATTGAGCCGTTTTTACAACAGTCTAAGGGGCGGGTAATTTTAAAATCATTAGTTCCTCGTGAAAAATTGCTTCAGGAATTATCGCAATTGGACTTTGTAGTAAACTTTGAAAATGTTGGTAATAAGCAAACACCAAGTAAGCTTATCGATTATGTAATAATTAATAAACCAATTTTATCAATAAAAACAGGTAATCTAAATATTGATATTATAAATGAATTCTTAGCTGGTAATTACAATAATAAATTTATAGTCAATAATCATGATCAATACCGTATTGAAAATGTTTGTAAGCAGTTTTTAAATCTAGTCAAAGATTAAATCTCATATTCGTTATAAACTACCTTTTGTTTGGCCACTATTTCTTATTTGGCCACTTGCAAGTTTAATATATGCAATTAAGAATTATAGGGTAAAGGAATTTAAAAATGTTTTATGGGTTTTTATTATTTTTTTATGGGTTTACTTTTGCAATTGGAAGAGAAAGTAGCTCATCCGATATTGTACATTATGTTTCAGAATTGGAAAGTTTGCATTCTAAACAATTTACGCTTAATAGCGCTTGGGATTTTATGAAGAAAGCGGAGAGATAGATATATTAAGGATACTATTAGCCATAATCATTTCTAGGTTTACAGACAGTCAAGTAGTTTTAACTGCAGTCTATGCAATTATATTTGGCTTTTTTTATTCTCCGGAATCTATGCTTTGTAATCGATGGCCTTGATAACAAAGTTAATTTAGCTATAAAAATTTTATTAATATGCTTTGCTTTTGTAATTCCTTTTTGGTTTATAAATGGTTTTAGAATGTGGACTGCTGCTCAGATTTTTATCTATGGAATATTTAGATATAAATTGGAGAAGAAATTGCAAACTATATTGGTTTGCTCAATTTCTCTTTTTGTCCATTTTTCTTTCTTATTTCCATGCTTGTTGTTGATACCTTATATGGTTATAGGGAATAGGTCAGATATTTACTTTGGCATTTTTATAATCTCAATATTTGTTTCTGCAATCAATATTGAATTATTTAACAAATATTTTGAAACCTACATGCCCGTAGATTTTATTGAGAAAACACGTGGGTATCGAATTGAGGATCAGGTATTGGATTATCGTCAAAATGATAGTGATGTAGTTTGGTATGCGGATTTTTATGATAAGCTGCTAAGTATATATATAGAAATAATGATAATATTGGCTTACATAAAATTTAGAAAAGGTGTAAAGACAGATTTTTTATTGAGATTAATTAGCTTCACACTATTATTTTATGCTTTTTCGAATTTAAGCAAGAGCGTTCCATCAGGGGGCAGATTCTTAATAATTTCTCATATATTTTCATTAACATTTCTAATTTTGTTTTTCAATAATTATAAAATTAATAAATCTATAAAAGGCTTATTTTTTAAGTTTACCTATACTAATTTTGTTCATAATAGTATCTTTAAGAGTAGGTCTTTATTCCATTTCATTAACCACAATATTTGGAAATCCATTAATAATGCTACTTACATTTGGTGAAAATTTATCTATTAATGATATTATCAAATAATAATTTATCATTAAAATTTTCTTCTTTTAAAATTCTGGAACTACCTGTTACTTAAAGATTTCTAAAGTTGTTGATTATCTTTTTGAGGTTCTAATAATTTTCATAAAATTTTCATGATTTATAAATACTTATATGTACCTAGATGAGGTAATTAGAAATGGACTTATAAATTATAAAGGCTTTAGAACTACACGTAAAATAGTAGTTATAGAAAGCGATGATTGGGGAGTATTAGAATGCCATCAATTAAAGCGTTTAAACAGCTTCAAAGTATGGGTGTCGAAGTTGAAAAAATCCATATTGCAGATTTGATAGCCTAGAATCTAATGTGGATATGGAGCAGCTGTTTAATATTTTAATTAAACATAAAGATGCGAAAGACAATCATCCAGTTATTACCGCAAATGTGGTTATGGCTAATCCTGATTTTAAAAAAATAAATGATTCTAATTTTAAAAGGTATTACTACGAACCCTTTACTGAAACTTTGAAAAGATATGCCTTATCTGAAAGAGTTATGGAATATTATAGCGCAGGAATAGCTTCAAAGCTATTTTATCCTCAATTTCATGGTAGAGAGCATGTGAATGTTGAATATTGGTTAAAATTACTTTGTGAAGAAGATGGAGTTTTTAGGAAAGCCTTTAATCTAGAACTATGGGGTTTAGGAAAAGAAATACTTCCTTGGCTTAGTAATAATATCCAAGCAACTTATGATACACTAAATCATGATTTATGTAAAGAGTCAATTCTTACTGGTCTTGATTTATTTTATAAAGTGTTCAGTTTTAATTCTAAATCCTTTATTGCAAATAATTACATTTGGAGTGTTGCATTAAATGAAGTATTGGCTAGTAAGGGCGTTGTTTATCTACAAGGAATGAAGTTCCAAATATTGCCAATGAAAACTGGTGAAAGGCGTAAGTATTGCAGGCATTTTTTAGGACAAATAAACAGAAATGGACAAACTTATGGAATACGCAATTGTTTTTTTGAGCCAGCATTAACTGGCTTAGGTCATGAAAACACATTAAAGGAAATTGCGTTATCATTTTTTTGGAAGAAACCGGCAATAATTTGTAGTCATAGATTAAATTTTATGGGGAGTTTAAATACTCAAAATAGAGAGAATAATTTAATTGAGTTCAATTCTTTAATCAAAAAAATATTAATTAAATGGCCTGATGTTGAGTTCCTTAGTACTGAAGAATTGGCACATTTAATTTTGGATAGTTATAAAAATTAGCAATTCAATTATTAAATTTTTGGTTTGATAATCATAAGTCGTTATACAGATTAAATATTATTTATATTGAAACGATGTATATTTTTATACCTACAACAGATCCGGGAGGCTCCGAAAATTATGTTTACCGCTTTATACAGAAGATGAAAATACCAGTTCAAGTATGGTCTATTTCTGAAAAGAAAGGCACTATGTATGAAAAATTTATCTCTGCCGGAATTCCAATTATTTTAAAATCAACAGGATACTTCAACTTAAGAAAATGGTATTTTGTTTTAAGATATTTTAAATCAGAAAATATAAGTGGAATAGTTGCATTTCATGGAAATTTCGGAGGGGTTTTAATGGTGCTTGCCTGGATTGCTGGGGTGGAAAAACGAATTGTTTTTTATAGACGATCAACTCCGGCATTTGAATTAACATTCCTAAAAAGATTATATCATTATTTATCCGGTAGGTTAATTTTATTATTTGCAACTCATATTCTTTCAAATTCTAAATCTGCATTTACTAATTTTTTTCCTGGCCGTGAAAATAGAGATAAGAGATTTAAAATTATTCGGAATGGTGTCGAATCTAAACTACTGATTTCATCCAAAAATAAATCAGCATTGCGTTTCGAAAATGATATTCCCAATGATGCAATTATAATTGGACATGTAGGACGTTATGATCCTGCAAAGAATCATGAGACAATTTTTGCAGTAGCTAAAGTGGTTTGTCAATTACAGCCAAACATATATTTTCTTTTTTGTGGATTGGGAACAGATTCAACTGCATTCAAGGAAAGATTGGATTATTATGGGATTACAAAATATTGCTATTGTTTAGGCGTATCTGACATAATCGGAGATGTGTATTGTATGATGGATATATTCTTTTTCCTTCCATAACAGAAGGTCAGCCAAACGCATTGATTGAAGCAATGATAGCAGGGTTACCTATAATAGCATCAAACATAGATGCTATAAAAGAAGCAACACCACATAGTTTTTATGACAAACTAATTGATCCATTTGCCATAGATTCATTTATCACTATTTTCAAAGAAATTTTAAATAATCAAATTGAGATAGAGGGCTATATGCATTCAGATTTTCCAAAGATCAATTTGATGTTGAAAAAGATTTTTCGAATTCCAAAAAGTACTTAATGATTGAACTATGCTTTAAGCCATTACAATTGTACTTCAACTAAAAGCTAAGGGTAATTTTAAATCTTTTAATAATAATAAAATAGAATGATAAATATATCTTATGGCAAAAGAATAATAATTAAAAATGAAAAATCGTAGAGTATTATTTGTACATGATGGACCTTTGTATATTGATAGCGAAGGGCAATACTATAGCGTCCATTTTACGGATAAATTAATTGAGCAGTATTTAAAATTAGGAGATTTTTGTTACAATCGTAATGAGGGTGGTAAAGCTGGCGAAGCCGAAAAAAAGAATTAACAAGAATCGCTTCAAAAAAGTTGAAGTAATTGAAATTCCAAATTTCAAGTCATTTAGTAAATATTTTTTAAATGTTAATAAAGCAAGTAGAATTATTGAAGAAGCAATTATACAACATGATATAATTATTGTGAGATTACCAAGTGCTGCCAAGGGTTATTGCTACTAAGTTTACTAAAAATATGATAAGCCATTATTGGCTGAAATGGTGGCTTGTACATTTGATGGATATTGGAATTATAGTTGGAAAGGCAAATTGATTGCTCACTATAAACTTTATTCATTAAAAAAGGTAGCTTATAAATTGGATTATACAATATATGTAACGGAGAAATTTCTTCAGAAAAGATATCCTACTAAAGGTTCGTCTGTAGCTTGCTCTGATGTGCACTTAAACAATATTAATAATACTGCATTATTAAATCGAATTCACAAGATTAATTCTAAAGAAAATACGCAACCATTCGTATTAGGCACAGTGGCCTCAATGAATGTAAAATATAAAGGTCAACAATACGTAATTCGTGCTTTACATGCTTTGAAGAAGAAAGGAATTAAATTCAATTATCATTTAGTGGGTCAAGGAGATGATTCTTATTTGCGCCATCTTACCTCAAAATTAGGTTTACAAGATCAAGTTAAATTTAATGGTCCGTTAAAGCATGAAAATATTTTAGATTTTTTAAATAAAATTGATATTTATATTCAACCAAGTAAGCAGGAAGGATTACCGAGAGCTTTAGTAGAAGCAATGAGTACTGCATGCCCTGCTTTGGGTTCTAATATTGCAGGTATTCCGGAATTATTAAGTGAAGAAAGTATATTCAAAGCCGGAGATATTTCGGCTATTCAAGGAATTTTACAAAATGTAAATACTGTCTGGATGATAAAGTCAGCTCAAGATAATTTTGCAAGGGCAAAGGATTATCAATATGAGGTTCTTGAAAATCGAAGGAATAATTTCTATCAGAAGTTTCTAACGGAATCAGGTTTTAAATAAAACTGCTTTGAAGGTATTATATACAGCAACTTCTGATATTCATCTTAGGACATTTCATTTGCCATATCTTAAACTACTGAAAGAGAAAGGTTATACTGTCCATTTAGCCTATGAAAAAAGGGGTGAAATTGATTTTGAAATGGCAGATAAGGAATTTGAATTATCCTTTGAAAGAAACCCTTTTAGGTTTAGCAATATAAAATCATTTTGGATTTTATTTAAGATAATACAAAAACAGAAATATGACCTAATTCATTGTCATACTCCAGTTATTTCAACTTTAACAAGAATTGCTGGTGCTTTTCAAAAATTTTTTGGAAAAACAAAAATTTTATATACTGCTCATGGATATCATTTTTATAAAGGTGGGCCATTAAAATTATGGACTTTGTTTTTCCAATTGAATGGGCATTATCTTTTTTTAACTGATGCTATTATTTTAATTAATACTGAAGATTATTTAATAACAAAAAAATATTTCTTAAATAAATATACATTTCAAATAAAGGGCATTGGAGTAAATAATAAGAAATTTTATAAAATGCCCAAAGAAGAAAAATGTTACATAAAGAAAACTATGGGTATTCAAAAGATGATTTTATTCTATTATATATTGCTGAATTTATTCCTAGAAAAATCATGAGTTCTTATTGAATTCATTTAAGGCGATATCTATAAATGTTCCATCCGCTAAATTAATTCTGGTAGGAACAGGTATGCTCTTTACTGAAATGAAAAATCTTGCTGCTCAACTTGATATTTCTTCCAAGGTTGAATTTCTTGGTTGGCGTGATGATACTGGCATACTTGCAAATATTTCAGATTTAGGAGTGTCAACAAGTAAACAAGAAGGATTAGGCTTGGGTTTGGCAGAAGAAATGCTTTGTGCAATACCAATAGTAGCTTCAGAAGATAGAGGTCATAAAGAAATGGTTGAGCATGGAATAAATGGTTTTATGTTTAAACAAAATGATAGTGCCTCATTTATAAATTATGTTTTAGAAATTTATAATAATCCCGAACTCTATAGTAAGATGTCTCAAAACGCTTATAGAAAAGCTCAAGAATTTGTAATTGATAATTCTTTGAAAAAGATGGATGAAATTTATTCTTTTTATTTGAAGGCTTGATTCAAAAAATAGATATTGATAAATGTGAAGGATGATTTATTTTAATTATGTGTTTTTGTTTTTCCTAAATGATAACACAGATTAAAAATGCATTTAAAAATCTCCTCGGTTGGAAAACCAACAAAAAACTCATTTTATTTTCTGTAGATGATTACGGTAATGTGCGTTTAGATTCTAAAGAAGCAAGAGAACAATTAGATACAGCAGGATTGAAAAATTCTTCTCGCTTTGATGCCTATGATACTTTGGAGACAAGAGAAGATTTGCAATTACTGTATGCAACATTATCCTCCATAAAAGACAAGAATAATAAGTCAGCAGTATTTACACCTTATGCATTATCCTGCAATATTGCATTTGAAAAAATGGCGGCAAATAATTTTTCAGAATATGCTTATGAATTGTTGCCGGAGACTTATAAAAAACTAACAACACAACAAGCGGATGCATATTCAGGTGCATGGGAATTATGGCAGCAAGGCATTGCAACAGGATTAATGGCTCCACAATTTCACGGCAGAGAACATTTAAATTTAAAAGTGTTTCATCAGAAATTAAAAAACAAAGACGCAGATATTCTTGCCGCATTAAAAAACAATTCCTACACTTCAATAAATACAAAAGGCTATAACATTAAAAGTTATACCGCAGCATTTGCATTTCAGGATGTTGAAGATTTAAAAACCTATCCTGAAATTATTAAGTCAGGATTAGATGCATTTGAAAAAGTATATGGTTATCGTGCTACTGTATTTACTCCACCCGCACAACAATTTCATCCATCGTTAGAACATGTCTTATGGGAAAATGGAATTCAGGCAATTGATAAACCATTCACCGCAATGCAACATTTGGGAAATAGCAAATACAAACGACAATGGAATACAACCGGCATTAAAAAAAATAATAAAATCACCTTAGTGCGCAATGTAGTTTTTGAACCAACTGATAATAGAAATATTGATTGGGTAGATTTTACAATGCAACAAATAGCGGCAGCATTCCGATGGAATAAACCTGCGAATATCAGTTCGCACAGAGTAAATTTTTGTGGTCATATAGATTCTAAAAATCGGGAAACAGGATTAGCCGCATTAAAGTCATTATTACAACAAATTGTAAAGCGTTGGCCGGATGTGGAATTTATTTCTGCTGCAGAGCTTGTGGAAATAATTCGGGAGAGTAAAAATTAATAATTGAATAATACATTTGAATTGAATTCAACAAGAAATGTAAAAAATTTGCGTGATCTTTCTTGTCTTGAAACAAGAAAGAACCAAAGAAATTCAAGGCTGTACAGTACTTCTTTGAATTCTACACAAGTGAATTTTTGCGGCGCAATACAAGCCGTTTCGCTGCGCTTCACTTCTGTATTGCTTCCTACAAATGCCAATACACAAAATTCCCTTGCTTGAATTCTACAGAAATCCTGTAAGGCCGATGAACATCCTAGTTCTTTGGGTAAATGTTATGTATCTAGAAAATTTTGATCGAAGCGAAAATGACCTTATAAAATTTTGCTGCTTGCCTGCCTGTCCGGTAGGCAGGTTTTTATACAGTCTTGATTTTTTTGTTTCTTTTTGCATCAAGGCAAAAAGAAAAAATGCGGTTTAAAAATGAAAAGCCATCTACTATATCTCCTCAGTATAAATCCTAATGTATCAACACTTCATTAAATATGCAATTGATTTTTTAGCAGCAGTATTTCTTTTGCTTTTGCTTTCGCCTTTGCTTTTAATAGTTTCAATAATTCTCTACTTCACCAATAACAAAAGCATCTTCTTTCGTCAGGATCGTCCCGGTTATATGGAAAAGAAAATCCGTATTGTAAAATTCAAATCCATGAATGACAACAAAGATTCCAATGGAGATTTATTACCCGATAATAAACGACTTACAGCATTTGGAAAATTTATTCGTAAAACTTCTATTGATGAATTGCCGCAGTTATGGAATGTATTAACCGGTGATATGAGTTTAATTGGTCCACGACCATTGTTATATAAATACATTCCATTGTATTCCGATGAACAACGCAGACGACATCTTGTAAGACCGGGCATTACAGGTTGGGCACAAGTGAATGGCAGAAACAGTATTAGTTGGAATGAGAAGTTTAATCTGGATGTGTATTATGTAGATAATATTTCACTGTGCTTAGATATAAAAATATTTTGGATGACATTGATTAAGGTAATTAAACGAGAGGGAGTTAATCAATCGGCAGAAAGACCAATGATGCCATTTAACGGAAAAAATTAATGATTAATCGCTTTATCTTTTTTATTTATTATTTGAAGGAATTAGACCTAAAGAAAATACGTCGCTTTCAGAAGTATGTAAAAAATAATTATAAAAAATCTTATTTATCTCAAACTATTGATGCTATAGATTCTACATTCAGATATAATATTTCATTATTGGATTATTACTACTTTAAATTCTTTGCGCTAAAAAAATCTGAAAGACTATTGTATGCAGGAACCGGTTTTATGTATGAGTATCAGTTAAAGATGAACCCAAAAGAATCAAGAAATATTTTAGAGAATAAAATTTTATTTTTAAAAGCATATAAAACATTTACCAATAGATTGTCTGCCTCTATTGAAGAAATAAAAAACAATAAGAACATTGCAGAAGAATTATTATCTGTCCATAATTATTTACTAGTACTTAAAAATGCAATGGGTCAGGTAGGTGCTGAAGTAGAAATTGTTTCAACAAAAGATTTTAATTATGAAACATTATTAACCTACATGATTGCTAATAATTATGATCTGATAGAACAGTTTATAATTCAACATGATAAGTTAATGGCATTATCTCCTTCGGGTTTAAATACAATAAGGGTAATAACTCAGATTAAAGGCAGTGAAGTAATTATCATTGGAGCAAGATTACGCATCTCTATAAATTCTCATGTAGATAATATGGCGGCAGGAAATGCAGCCGCACCAATTGATTTGAAAACAGGAAAACTTTTTGGCTCTGCAGTTTATAGTGATATTACAAAACAAGATTTTACAACACATCCAATAACAGGAATAGAAATTATAGGATTTCAAATTCCTTTTTGGAAAGAGACGTTGGAAATGATTACAAAAGCTGCTGCCGCACATCCGGAAAATAAATCAATAGGATGGGATGTGGCAATTAGCAATGATGGTCCGCAGTTAGTTGAAGGGAATCATAATTGGTGTAAATTACTATGGCAATTGCCTGTGAAAAAAGGATTGAAAAAAGAGCTTGAAATATTTTTAGAATGAAAGACTTAATAATTATCGGTGCAGGAAATGTTGGTGGCTTTTTGGTTTATAATCAGAATCTATTTGAAGAGCAATATAACCTGATTGGTTTTTTAGATGATGATGGAAATAAATTAGGGAAAGAATTCTATGGATTGAAAGTAATTGGAAATGTAGAACATCTATTTACAATGCATAAAGATGTTGCCGTAGCAATTGGAATTAGTTATCCCAATGCAAAAAGAAAAGTGTTTGATAAGATAAAAAATAACGGAAATGTATTCCCTTCTTTTGTTGCGAATAAAGCATGGTTATCAAAGTGTTTCTGTAGGTAAAGGTGTTATTCTTTATCCCGGTGTTTCTATCAATTATGAATCGGTGATTGAAGATTTTGTAATAATGAATATGAATTGCGCTATTGGTCATAATTGTACTGTTTCAAAATTCTCATCACTTGCACCCGGAGTTAATCTAGCAGGATTTACATTTATTGAAGAAGCAGTGAATGTAGGAATCGGAGTTTCTACAAAACAAAATATTCGCATTGGTAAACACTCTGTAATCGGCGGACAAACAATGATTATAAATGATGTATTACCGGAATCTAAAATGGTTGGTGTTCCGGGAAAAATAATTAAGCATGATTAATCTCTGGATATATGGCGCCGGAGGATTTGGCAGAGAAGTATTGTGGTTAACACAAAGTTTGAGGGATGTGATTTCGGTAAAGGGATTTATTGACGATAATGCGGAGCTAACAACATGTGATGACTATCCGGTGCATACCATGTATGCTGAAGATATGCATTGTGTAATTGCCATTGCAAATACGTCGGCAAGAAAACAAATTCATTCTAAATTACAGTCTGCAAATTATATCAATATTATCCATCCAGATTCTACTTTGGGAAATAATAATACCATAGGAAGAGGATGTATTATTTGCAAAGGTGTAACCGGCACAACAGGAATTCATATCGGCAATCAGGTGGTAATAAATCTGAATGCAACAATAGGTCATGATGTGCGCATTGCAGATTTTGTTTCTATAATGCCGGGCGTACATATTTCAGGAAATGTAAAAATTAGTGAAGGCGTATTGATAGGAACAGGAGCAGTAATACTTCCCGGAATTACAATTGGTAAATGGAGTAAGATAGGTGCCGGCTCAGTGGTTACTAAAAATGTGGGTGATAATTGTGTGGTTGTTGGTGTACCGGGGAGAGTGGTATCGCCTTGACTGTCTTTCCTGCCTACCGGCAGGCAGGCCGGGGCAAATCCAAGAAGGGAATACCCTTAATAAAAACAAACATCCAAGGATTTGAACCCGGAAACTGTTGCTAAGAACCACGAATGGGCTAGGGGAGGAAGGCAACGGATTCCGGATTCTTTCTCACTTCGTTCGAAAGCTCCGATGACTGTACTGGGGGAATTCACACACACACCATAAAACAAAAAACAATGTCAAATAAAATCTGGCTATCATCACCACACATGGGTGAAAAAGAATTGCAATATGTGCAAGAAGCATTTGCAACAAATTGGATAGCACCGCTCGGTCCGCATGTAGATGGTTTTGAAAAACAACTTGCCGATTACACAGGAAGTAAATATGCCGCAGCACTCAGTTCGGGAACAGCAGCAATTCATCTCGCTTTAATTATGTTGGGAGTGAAGCCCGGTGATTTTGTTATCTGTTCTTCCTTTACTTTTTCTGCATCTGCCAATCCGATTTTATATCAAGGAGCAACACCAGTGTTTATAGATTCAGAAAAAGATACCTGGAATATGGATCCTGTTTGGTTGAATCATGCTATTGAATATTGTTTGACAAAAGGAAAAAAACCAAAGGCAATTATTCCTGTCCATTTATATGGTATGCCCGCTAAGATGGAAGCGATAATGAAACTCGCAAATCAGCATGGTATAAAAGTAATTGAAGATGCGGCGGAAGCTTTGGGTTCTACCTATAATGGAAAAGCTTGCGGCACATTCGGACATTTCGGAATTCTCTCTTTCAACGGCAATAAAATAATTACAACTTCCGGTGGAGGTGCATTGATAAGTGATAATGAAAAATGGATTAATAAAGCAAGATTTTTAGCAACACAAGCTCGTGATCCTGCACCACATTATCAGCATTCGGAAGTGGGATATAATTATCGCATGAGCAATGTTTGTGCTGCCATCGGGCGTGGACAAATGGAAGTGCTTGATGATCGTGTTGCGCAGAGAAGGACAGTATTTGAATATTATAAAAATGCATTGCAAGAAATAACAGGCATTTCTTTTTTAGCAGAACCCGAAGGAAGTTTTTCGAATCGTTGGTTAACCACAATTTTAGTAGATCCGAAAAAAACGCAGGGCAAAACAAGAGAAGATATCCGACTTGCATTAGAAAAAGAAAATATAGAAAGTCGTCCGCTGTGGAAGCCCATGCATCTGCAACCCGTGTTTAAAGATGCCTTGTATTTCGGCGAAAAATTATCAGAAACATTATTTGAACATGGCTTGTGTTTACCCAGCGGCAGTAATTTATCCCCCTCGGATTTGGAGAGAGTGGTGGAGGTGGTGAAGAGAGTGATGGGGTGACTTTCACTCCCCCTCATACCAGTCCTTCGCCAAATCATTCCACTCCGCATTTGATGTATTAATCAAATCTTCCTTCCAATTGCGTTGCCATTTCTTGAGTTCTTTCTCTCTGGCAATTGCAGTATCCATCACCTCAAACATTTCGTAGTAAATTAATTTATTGCAATTATATCTTGCTGAAAAGGAGTTTCTATTGTGCTTGGTTTTATGTTCATACACACGTCTCCTAATTGAATTGGTAACTCCAATGTATAAGACAGAATTATTTTTATTGGTGATTATATAAACATAGTATGTCGCTTGAACGAGCATATATAAAAGTAATTTTTCCGGGGCAAATCCGAGAAGGAATACCCTTAATAAAAACAAACACATTAGGATTTGAACCCGGAAACCGTTGCCAAGAACCACGAATGGGCTGGGGGGAAAAGGCAACGGATTCCGTACCCACGGAGAACAGAACAAGACTGCGTAAAACTTCAACAGATTCCGGGTCTTCTGTCCCGATAATTATCGGGGCAGAATCCCGGAATGACCGTACTGGGGAAACCCGGAAACCGTTGCCACAGAGAACTAAACAATACCAAAAAAATCCTTCTTAAAACCCCTTTTTCCAATCATTGTCACTTTTATCATCCCTTAGGTTACATAATGTTGACAATTAGCCTTACTTTTATTTTATTAAAACATAGAAATTTACCGCCGAGCGGCAAACGGCTATGAAGAACAAGATCCCGTAATGATTCAGTACTTTCAGAAATACTTAGTAAAACAATACTCTAACCGTTTACTTTCTAAATGGATAGTGCTTGCCTTCGATATTTTTATTACCATATGTGCTTTCATGATTGCTTACTTATTGCGCTTCAATTTTAAGTTAGGCTCCGTTCAAGTAATTAAACTTCAAGAACATCTTTTTCAGGCTACTATCGCCTATACAATTGCATATTTATTTTTTAGCTCCTATGCGGGAATTATTCGCCACACCGGTTTATCGGATTTGCAAAAATTATTGAAAGCCACATTATCGGCTGCCAGTATTTTAGTTTGTATTTCTATTGCCCTGCGTTTTCTTCCTTTAAGCAATGATAATATCATTCCTCTCGCAGTAATTATTATTCATGCCCTTCTCACATTTGTATTTCTTGCAGGCAGTAGATTTTTTATAAAACTGGTTTATCAAAATGCCATTCGCACCAAGATGCATGAGAAGCGGGTAATTATTTACGGCGCCGGATATAGTGGTATCATCACTAAAAATGCGTTGGAAGCAGACACTGCGCATAAACATAAAGTAGTTGCTTTTTTAGATGATGATGTGCAAAAAATTGGTAAATCAATAAACGATATTCCCGTACTTAAACCCAGTGAAAAATTATGCAGTACCGCATTGAAACTCGCCGTTGATGAATTGATTATTGCCATTCCTGATTTAAGTGTTTCCAAAAAAAGTCAGATAATAGAAATGTGTCTTGAATGCAATTTGCGGGTGCGACATATACCACCGTTAAATGCATGGATTGATGGCGGCTTTAGTTTTAAGCAGATTAGAAATGTGAATATTGAAGATCTGTTAGGTCGTGATGCTATTAAATTAGATCTGCCTTTAATCAGCAGACGGGTGCGCAATAAAGTGGTAATGGTAACAGGAGCTGCGGGTTCTATCGGCAGTGAAATTGTGCGTCAACTTTTACAATACGAACCGGTAACACTTGTATTAATTGATCAGGCAGAAACAGCGATGTATGATTTGGAAATGGAAATACAAAATATGAAACTCGATTTTCATTTCGACCTCCATTATCAGATTTGCGATATTACCAACCTGCCAAAAATCACCAAGATTTTTCAAATTTATCAGCCCGATTTAGTATATCATGCCGCAGCATATAAGCATGTGCCTCTCATGGAAAAAAATCCATTGGAAGCAGTATGGTGTAATTTATTCGGAACAAGAAATCTGGTGGATTTAAGTATGGCTTACGATGTAGATCGTTTTATTTTTATTAGTACCGATAAGGCAGTGAATCCTACCAATGTAATGGGTGCTACAAAAAGAGCGGCGGAAATATATGTACAGAATCAGGCAGCACAACATCCGGAATATAAAACACGGTTTATTACAACCCGCTTTGGAAATGTGCTTGGCAGCAATGGCTCGGTAATTCCGCTGTTTATGAAACAAATAGAAAAGGGTGGACCTGTTACACTTACTCATAAAGACATCACCCGTTTTTTTATGACAATTCCCGAAGCATGTCAATTAGTGCTTGAAGCCTCTGCAATTGGTAATGGCGGTGAAATATTTATGTTTGATATGGGGGCGAGGGTAAAAATTTATGACCTCGCCAGAAAGATGATTACTCTTTCGGGTTTTATTCCTGATAAAGATATTGCCATTAAAATTGTGGGATTAAGACCGGGTGAAAAACTGCATGAGGAATTACTCGGTGATTTGGAAAATGCATTGCCAACAGATAATCCAAAAATCATGATTGCTTCCGTGCGTGATGTGGACAATCATCATATTATACATTGCATTGATGAATTGAAACATGCCTATGATGAAAATGATGCTGAAAAATTAGTGAAGGCACTTAAAAAAATGGTTCCTGAATTCATCAGCAATAATTCCCATTATGAATGGATGGATATTAAACCGCTTTCATTAGTGCGGTCGGCGTAATTGCATACCCATTATTCACTAAACCCACAGCCATGCGCACAACTAATTACCTAAACCGCCCTACTTTTTGCATTTTTGCGTAATTCCAGTTTTAACCCAATCAACAAGAGCAAATATCTATTTTGAATTCAAATCATTATTCAAAATTTCACGGATTATCTAAGCACAGAAATTATCTTCTACTTTTAATTTTTCTTGCTGTATCTGCAAGTTCATGTCGCTTACTTAATCCAAGTAAATTATATACCTCAGAGAAGGATTATCCCTACACCACACTTACGGATTCATTACCCAATGATTATCGCATTCGTCCAGGTGATAGATTTGAATTATTGATTTTTTCAAACAACGGTTATAAATTAATTGATCCGATTATTTATACAAATGCCGGAGGCTCTACCCGTATTCAGGACATGGCACTTGATTACGATGTAAATGCAAATGGTGTTGCCTATCTGCCGATGATTGGTCAGGTGAATTTATTCGGATTGACAGAACGTGAAGCGGAATTATTACTTGCAGAAAAGTATAAAGAAAATTATATCAGTCCATACATTCAATTGCGGGTTACGAATAGAAGAGTGTTGGTTTATCGTGGAAATGAAGATGCCAAAGTGGTGTTGATGAACAATCAAAACATGACTATTATGGAAGCGATAGCAGCGGCAGGTGGTGTTACTGATTTGAGTAGAACATACAGGGTAAAATTAATTCGCAATGCAGGTACTGTAGGTCAAACAATTACATTGATTGATCTCTCTACAGTAGAGGGTTTAATGGAATCAGGTAAGTTGGTAAAAGCAGATGATATTATTTATTTAGAGCCAAGTTTGAATGCCGGTTTTTTCAGAGAACTCGCTCCGATATTTACCGCAGTGTCCACTGTAATTCTTGTAGTTTCATTTATCATGTCCTTTCAAAATTGATAATGCAGTCTAATCAAAATCAACAACCCAATAACGGATATATTGAAGAGGATGAAGCACCTTTAAACTGGCGTTTGTTGTTAGTGCTTGCATGGGGAAATCGCTGGTTGATTCTGGTGTTTTTTGCGCTTGCAATTACTACCGGATTTTTAGTGGTGCGATACAGTACTCAGGTATTTGAAACAAGAGCGGATATACAATTTACCGATCAGTCAAAAAATCAAAGTGTTGACCTGGGGATTATTGTAGGCGGAGCAAGTATAGATAAATTGAATGAAGAAATGATGCTGATAGAATCCAAAGGCTATAAAATAAAAGCATTGGAAAAATTACCTATTCAGGTTTCTTATTTTGGTGTTGGTCGGGTAAAAATTGCAGATCAATATACCGCCAATCCTTATATGGTGAAAGCGGATATATTAGACTCATCAGTTATAGGCAAAAAGATTTATATCGAAAAAAATGATGCAGATAATTATCAACTTAATTATGAATGGAAAGGAAATGAAGAGCATTTTAATTTTTCGTTTGATAAAGAATACAATACACCTGCTTTTAATATTATGGTTACCGAGTCCGATATCAACGGAGAGGAAAAAGAGCATTGGGGGAAATCTTATTTTGTGCTCAACAATACCAAATCCTATGCATGGGAATTGATTAAGGAGAACTTAAAAATTGAAGTGGATAATGCGTATGGCGGAAGAATTTTTGTGCGGTATAAAGATATCAATAGAGCTCGTGCAATTGATGTGACTAATACCATTACCGATGCTATTGTAGAAAATGGTTTTAAACGCAAATCGGAAAGTGCAAATCTTACTATTCAATTTATTCAGGATCAGATTGACTCCTTGGAAAATGAATTGTATCTGCAGGAAAATATCATGAAGGAATTCAAAAGAGATAATCAATTGATAAGTCCTTCTATTGCAGAACAAAATCTGATGGAGAAATTCAGAGAACTGGATGCGCAGAAGTTGGAAGTGTTGATGGAAGATAAAAGTTTAGGATGGTTATTGGATTACACAAATAATAAAGTAAATAATCTGGATGCATTGTCCGGATATTTTGGTGATTTAAAGTTTAACAATTTCACGCCTTACTTTAATACATTAACCGAATTACTAAAACAAAAAGATGCGCTGGAGTTAAGTGTTGCTGCAGGTGATCCACGACTTAAATTAGTGAATCAGCAAATCAATGATGTAAAAAATAATTTTAAAGAGGCATTGGTAAATGCAAAGGATAAACTGAATGTGCGCAAGCAATATTTAGCAGAACAAGAGCAGAAATATGAAGCGCAGTTTCTGTTATTGCCAGAGCAGGAATCTGAGTTTATGCGGTTGACAAGACTTACGGATATCAAAGAAAAATATTACTTGTTGTTATTGGAAAAACAATCGGAATATGAAATTACACTTGCAGGAATGATTTCCGATTATGTGATTTTGGATAGAGCGGATAAAACAGAAATGGTGGCTCCCAACAGATTGCAAATTTGGGGTATTGCATTGATGGCGGGTATGTTGCTTTCTTTTGGTTTTGTATATCTCAAATACATTACTCACGATAAAATTTTAGGAGTACCGGATATAGAATCAAAAACAAATATTCCAATTCTTGGTGTATTACCGCATTATAAAAAAGAGAAAATGATTACGCCTGTCGTGGTGGTAAGTCAAGATCCACAGTCTATGATTTCAGAATCATTCAGAGTGCTGCGGACTAATATTGCACAACAACTGAATGGCTTTCGTGATGGAGGTAAAACAATTGCTATTACATCAACCGTGAGTGGAGAAGGAAAAACATTTACCGGAGTAAACATTGCTCAGATAATTGCCAACCTCGGCAAGAAAGTAATTGTGATAGATTTTGATTTGCGCAAGCCGAAAATTGCAAGAGCATTAGGTGTAAAAAATCATCGTGGGATTAGTAATATATTGAGAGGTGAAAACACAATTGAAGAATGCATTCTTTCAGATACGGAGCATCATTTTGATGTGATACCTTCTGGACCTGTTCCACCAAATCCTGCGGAATTAATTGTTTCGGATATAGCATTGGAGGTAATTGAAAAATTGCGCACCATGTACGATGTAGTGGTAATTGATAACTCACCCGTTGGCTTGGTTTCCGATGTTATTCCCGTTTTGCCACAATTAGATTTATCCATTTTTATTCTGCGTGCAAATTATAGTCGCATCGGTTTTATTGAAACATTAAACCGCATACAGAAAACAAATAACGTTGACAATCTCGCCATTGTAATTAATGACATTGGTGGTGGCGCTGCCTATGGAAATTATGGTTATTCGTATGGCTATGGTTATGGCTATGGCTACGGCTATGGTTATGGTTATGGTGAATATGCAGAAGATCGCCAAAAGAAATCTTCATTGCTGAAGAAACTTTCTAAGAAGCTTTTCCGGGGCAAATCCGAGAAGCACTAAACACCAATAAGAATACAAAACATCCAAGGATTTGAACCCGGAAACTGTCCATCCCCCACGACTGTCTTTCCTGCTACCGCAGGCAGGCCGGGGCAAATCCCTTACCCCCACGTTGTCTTTCCGGGGCAAATCCGAGAAGCAAATAATACTATTAGGAAGAACAAACATCCAAGGATTTGAACCCGGAAACCGTTGCCAAGTACCACAAATGGGCTGGGGAAGCTGACGGACCCCTGCCACGGAGAACCGAACAAGACTGCATCATCAAGAGAACGACTAATACTCAAGGCGTGCGTCATTGCGAGGAACGAAGCAATCTCATCGAGAGAATTACAAATAATGCCGGCGTAAAATTTCAACAGATTCCGGATTATTTCTCACTCCGTTCGAAATCTCCGGAATCCCCGCATAAAAAAAGCCGCATTAATTACAATGCAGCTTTTTTTATTATTCTTTAAAAAATAATTACTTCACTTCCTCTTTCACTTCATCAATATGCTCCACAATGATATCTCCCGTTTCGGGATCCTTTTCCACTTTCACCTTCGAAAGATCCTCATGCATTTTATGTTCTTCAAACGGGCGATCACCAATTAGCCTTTCTAAGTCTGCTTTATAAATAATTTCCTTGGAAAGTAATTCCTGCGCCACCAATTCCAACTGAGGTCTTTTCTCCGTCAATAATTTTTTAGTACGGATATAAGCCGCATCAATAATTTTGCGCACCTCTTCATCAATTGCCTTCGCTAATTCTTCGCTATAAGGTTTTGCAAAACGATAATCCTGTTGCGGATCATTAAAAGAAATATGTCCGATGCGGGCATTCATACCATACACAGTAACCATTGCATACGCCATTTTTGTAATGCGCTCCAAATCGTTTTGAGCACCTGTACTTATTCTTCCAAAAATGATATCCTCCGCAGCTCTGCCACCTAAAGTCATTGACATCATATCATTGAGTTGCTCGGTGGTATAAAGAAATTGTTCTTTCGGCATATATTGCGCATAGCCCAATGCTGCAACTCCACGAGGTACAATAGATACTTTTACCAATGGATCTGCATGTTCTAAATACCAACCACAAATAGCATGGCCGGCTTCATGGTAAGCGATAATTTTTTTCTCATCAGGAGAGATGAGTTTATTCTTTTTCTCCAATCCACCAATTACTCTGTCAATAGCATCATTAAAATCTTGCATCTCCACGAACTTTTTTCCACGACGAGCTGCAATTAATGCCGCTTCATTACAAACGTTTGCAATTTCAGCTCCGGCAAATCCCGGAGTTTGTAAAGCAAGTTTCATCGGATCTACATTTTCTGAAACTTTCACCGGTTTCAAATGCACTTTAAATATTTGCTCTCGGCCGTTTAAGTCCGGCTTATCAATAGATATCTGACGATCAAAACGACCGGGTCTCAACAATGCCGGATCCAATACATCAGGGCGGTTGGTTGCAGCAAGAATGATTACTCCTTTATCTGTTCCAAAACCATCCATTTCCACCAATAATTGATTCAATGTATTTTCTCTTTCATCATTGCTTTGCATCATGTTTTTTCCACGAGCACGACCAATAGCATCTATCTCATCAATAAAAATAATACAAGGTGCTTTTTCTCTGGCTTGTTTAAACAGATCACGCACACGGCTTGCACCCACACCAACAAACATCTCCACGAAATCGGATCCGGAGATACTGAAGAAAGGCACTTGTGCTTCTCCTGCCATTGCTTTTGCCAACAAGGTTTTTCCTGTTCCCGGTGAACCAACTAGCAAAACACCTTTAGGAATTTTACCACCGAGGGAAGTGTATTTCTTTGGATTTTTCAAGAAGTCAACCACCTCCATCACTTCTTCTTTTGCTTCATCTAATCCGGCCACATCATTAAAGGTTACATTTACCTTGGTGTCCTTATCATAAAGATTTGCTTTCGACTTGCCGATATTAAATATCTGTCCGCCTCCGCCCATGCCTCCACCTCCGGTAACACGACGCATTACAAACAACCACACAGCGATTAATAAAAATAATGGCAATAACCAACTGATAATAGTTGGCCCCCAATCACGGCGAGTAACATGTGTAGCGTAAATTTTATCCTGCTCGGAAGTCTCTTTTTGAAATTCGGCAAGACGGTTTTCAAATTGTCCGGAAACGCCCACTTCCATTTCATACTGTGGACCTGTTTCAGGCACTTTATCATTTTTATACAAGTCTTTAGTTAACCTGTCTTCTTTGATATAAATCTCAGCAAACTTATCGTTCACTATTTCAATGCGATCTATATCTCCCGGTTGCAACATTTCCTGATTCAACTTTTGTAAATCATTCAGTTTAACAGGGCTTCCGCCAAATGGGAAAAATTGAAGGGAAATCAGGAATACGGCAATTGCACCATATATCCAGTAAAAATTAAATTTTTTATTCCCCTGCGGTTTGGGTTTATTATTCTGCTCTATACTCATTTTATGTTTTTCTTATTCTTCTATTTTTTGTAAAGTTGCATCGTGCCATAACTCCTCTAACTGGTAAAGTTGCCTTTTTGTTTTCAGGAACACATGCACAACAGTATCAATGAAATCAATTAATATCCATTCACTATTGGCAAATCCTTCTTTACTATGAGGAATTATACCCTGCTCTTCCGCCTGATCCACAATATTATTTGCTATAGCTCGTACCTGCGTTATGTTGTCAGCTTCACAAATAATAAATGTATCTACTATGGTATCATTCACTGTGGTAAGATCCAAGAGGACTATTTCTTCTCCTTTTTTATCAAGGATACTCTCAATGACGAGATTGTTCAGCGAAAATTGTTTCTGCTTTAATTTTGATTTTGCTATACTCACTTATAATTTAATGTTGAACAAAATTACAAATTCCTTTGCGCACGATTTCTAACACGATATTTATTGGAAAAATTCTGTATTCTCTGGAAAATATTCCATCTACAAATGCATGGGTGCAAGAATTTATAAATACTCATGAAGCTGTGGAAGGAATGACTGTTATCGCAGCTAATCAAAATGCAGGAAAAGGGCAGCAAGGAAAAAGATGGGAAAGTGAACCGGGTAAAAATCTCTTGGTATCCATTTTACTCAAGCCGGCTTTTATGGAAGTGAAATCATTATTTTTTTTTAATAAAGCAATTGCGTTGGCGGTAATGGAAACGATAAGGAGATTTACCGATAAACAAGTTTGGATTAAATGGCCTAATGATATTTTGATAGAAGAAAATAAAGTAACAGGAATTTTAATTGAAACCAGCATACAGGGTAACAAAATTAAAAACTGTATTGTGGGTGTCGGCGCAAATGTGAATCAATTATATTTTAATGATTTGCCCAATGCTACTTCGCTTGCAATAACAGAAAAAAGTGAATTCGAATTGCAAGATATCTTTGAGGAATTATGTATGCAAATTGAAAAATATTATTTCATATTGCGGGAGAAAAAATTAAAAGAAGTGGATACATTATATCATGCATCATTGTTTAGAAAAAATATATTGTCGGCATTTAAAACAGAGAATCATTTTTTTGAAGGTATTATTACCGGCGTTAATAATGAAGGAAAACTTATTATCTCAGTAAATGGATCGGAACAAAAATTTAGTGTGAAGGAAATTATTTTTTTATAATGCGGAATACATTACTCGTAATTATTTTGTTGTGTGTGTTGCTGTTTTTTCATGCAATTGCATTGAGTAGCTGGCATGGGCTATGGACATTGTATTTAAATCCATTGATACTTTTTCTCAGTGCAATTATTCCGGGATTTTTGCTAATATCTTATTCTGCAAAAACATCTGCCGATTTTATTTCTGTTTCACTGCGATTTAAAATTGTTGTCGCTGTAATTTGTATTTTTTGTATTGCAATTTGTTATTTCTTTTTTACTCCGATTTTAATTACATCTTCATCTGTATTGCATGTAGAAAGATACTCGGATGTGATACCGCAATTGCATACTTTAAATGAAAGATTATTAGCGGGTGAATTCCCTTATCAGCAAATTGATTTTTATGGCTATGCATTATATCCCACTTATCTGCCTTTGCAATGGCTGCCGTATAGCATTGCTGAAATAATGCATTTCGATTATAGGCTTATTTCTTTTTTTGCACTGATGATTGCGTTAAGTGTGTTTGCATTTCAAATTATTAAATCTCAATCACCACATGCGTTTAAAATTTTTTGGATACTTATTCCATTTACTGCTTATATTCTATTGCTTTTATTCAATGAATACGACTTTCAGTTTTCTGTGGAATCATTAATTGCTGCATATTATATTTTATTGGTACTGGCATTGATGAAAAGAAATATTGTTTTTATTTCTGCTGCAATTATTTTGTGTTTGTTGTCTCGCTATTCATTGGTGTTATGGTTGCCATTGCTGGCACTTGTATTTTATTTTGAAAATAAAAAACAACTTGGTAAAGGATTGATAATAGTAATTAGTGGAGTGCTCATATTTTATGTAATTCCTTTTTTATTGCAGGATGTTTCTGTGTTTACCAATGGATTTGCATATCATACAAAAGCAGCAAGAGCCGTTTGGGAAGCCATGGATAATGCCCCAGGTGATAAGCCTGAAAAATTGTTTTCCGGTTATGGTTTCGCCGGATATTTTTATGATACTTTACATGGAACTGTAGAGAGTAAGTTTAATACTTTAAGACTTACGCATTTTTTATTTTCAATGGGGTCTGTAATTCTTTTGGGAATATTTTATCTCAAGAAAAAAGCAACTCTTCAATCAGTGGGGTTTTTAATTGGCAGCCTGCAAGTATATCTTGTAATATTCTACACCTTTATTCAGATACCTTACAGCTATTTATTTATAGTGCCGTTTTTCACAGGAATGCTAACTACTTTTTATTTAATTTATATTTTAATAAGTAATAGAGAAAAAATTACTGCTCTGATTTAATTGGAAAGAAAACCTTTTTTTGTAATGAAGAAATTACACAGAGATCACGAAGCAATACACGGAGTTTCACAGAAAGAAAACCGCATTTATTCGTACATTGGTTGTCCATAAAAATTGATTCGTGTTATTCGTGGTAATGCATTTAGAAAAATTACACAGTATCACGGATGAGTTACTCCTAGGATGGCGTCCCAATCCTTCGATGATTTTTTTCACAAATTCATTTTTCATTAAATGGCTATTTGCCGTTAGCTGTTGGCTATTGGCGAAAAAAAATTCCTAACTGATTCATTTATAATTTTCCATTTACTTTGCCTATTGCCTATTGCTCATTGCTTCCCTCCCTTCTTATTTTTTTCCCTTTGCCCCTTTCTTTTTCCCCCCTTCCCTTTTCCTTTTTCCCTTTGCCCCTTTGCTTTTGCCCCCTCCCTTTTGCTTTTGCCTGCTCGCTTATTGCTCATTAACTCACTATTCACCACTCACCATTCATTAAAATACTTCTTTGATAATATTTTTCATTGTATCTGCTTTGCCCATAGTATAATAATGAATACAAGGCACATTGGCTTTTAACAATTCTTTTGATTGATCTATACACCAATTGGAGCCAATGCGTTTCACATCTTCATTGTTTTTACACTTATCAATTGCATCAGATAATTCTTCAGGAATATCTACATGAAAAGTACTTGGAATAGTTTGTATCTGCGATGCAGAAGTAATGGGTTTTATTCCCGGAATAATCGGTACTGTAATTCCCTCTGCCCGACAGCGATTTACAAAATCAAAATATTTTTTATTATCAAAAAACATTTGTGTAACTATATAAGATGCACCAGCATCCACTTTTGCTTTCAGATATTTTAAATCACTTTTTATATTCGGACTTTCAAAATGTTTTTCAGGATATCCCGCAACACCCACATTGAAATTTGTTTTGTACGCATCCTGCAATTCATCTTCCAGGTAAATGCCTTTATTCATTTGCATCGCTTGATTAACAAGATCAATCGCATATTTATGTCCACCGGAATCCGGTGTAAAATGTCTTTCATTTTTTGCAGAATCACCTCGCAGCAGCAATACATTTTCAACACTTAAATACCAAAGATCAATTAAAGCATCTTCAGTTTCTTCTTTGCTGAATCCACCACAAATTAAATGTGCTACTGCATCAATTTTGTATTTGAATTGAATGGCTGCACAAATACCAACTGTACCCGGACGTTTGCGGATATATACTTTTTCAAATGTTTCGCTATTTAATCCGGCATCCAAATCACCACGTTTTTTATATACATATTCCGAGCGGTGATAAGTAACATTTACAAAAGCAGGATGTAATTCTACTAATGGATCCAATACATCATAAATGCCCTGAATACTTTTGCCTTTTAATGGCGGCAAAATTTCAAAGGATAACAAGGTGCGGTCTGCATTATTGATATGATCAATCACTTTCATATTTGCTGATTCATTTTAAATAGTGGGCAAATATATTATAATATGCAGGTAACACTTGTTTATGCCTGTTACCTTTGCAGTATGAAAGTTTTATTATTAGGAAATGGCGGACGTGAACATGCAATGGCATGGAAGATTGCGCAATCAGAGTTATGCGAACAATTGTTTATAGCACCCGGCAATCCAGGCACTGCGTTATGCGGAACCAATGTTGCAATTTCGGTAAATGATTTTGAAGGCTTGCTTTCTTTTTGCAATAGTAATGCAGTTGATATGATTGTCGTAGGTCCTGAGGATCCTTTAGTAAATGGCATTGTTGATTTTTTTAAAACACATTCCTCTATTCCTGTAATTGGTCCTGATAAAATGGCGGCGCAATTGGAAGGAAGTAAAGCTTTTGCAAAACAGTTTTTGATCAAACATGCAATTCCAACTGCGTCATATAAAGAAATTACTTTGCAAAATATTCAGGATGGTTTAACTTATTTAGATTCTCATACAATGCCTGTTGTTTTAAAAGCAGATGGACTTGCAGCGGGTAAAGGTGTCGTAATTTGTAATTCAATTGAAGAAGCAAAACAAGAATTACAAAGTATGTTAAGCGGCAAGTTTGGCGAGGCAGGAAATAAAGTGGTGATTGAAGATTTTTTAAATGGTATTGAACTCACTGTAATTATTCTTACCGATGGAAAAAATTACAAAATTTTACCTGCATCAAAAGATTATAAAAAAATTGGTGAAGGAGATTCCGGATTAAATACCGGCGGTATGGGTGCAGTTTCTCCACCTCCATTTGCAACAAAAGAATTTATAGAAAAAGTAGAGAAGGAAATAATTCAACCAACAATTAATGGATTACAACAAGATAATATTCAGTATAAAGGATTTTTATATTTTGGATTAATTAATGTGAACGGTTCGCCTTATGTGATTGAATATAATTGCAGATTGGGTGATCCGGAAACACAAGTAATTATACCTCGAATAAAATCTGATGTATTGAAATTATTTATTGCGGTTGCTAATAATACATTAGGTGATGAAACAATGGAAGTTGATGAAAAAGTTTGTGCAACGGTGATACTTGCTTCGCATGGCTATCCCGGAATATTTGAAAAGGGTTATGTAATTCAGGGATTGGAAAATACTGAAAACTGTATGGTGTTTCAGGCAGGTACTATTCTGAATACAAGTGGTGAATTAGTAAGTAATGGTGGTCGTGTGATGGCGGTAACTGCTTACGGAAAAAATCATCAGGAGGCTTTGCAATTATGTTATGTGAATGCCGGCAGAATTTATTTCGATAGCAGATACTTCAGAAGAGATATTGGATTTGATCTTTAAACAGCAGTATTATCTGCTTCCATTGGTGTCATCACTTCACGAATGTTTTTTAGAATACTGATTACCGGTTCAAATAAATCAATTGCCTGTTTTTGAAATAAACGATTTATCATTCCACGATAGGCAAGCACTAATTCTTTAATCTGTGAATTATATAGTTGAAATATTTTTTCTTCCATTTCTTTCTGCAAAAAAGTATTTTGAGTGGCTAATGTTTGATAATTAAAAAGTGCATTGCTAAACAATTGTATTACCTCTATCAATCGCCGATCGTATCCTGTATAATTACCTCTGAATTGTTTTAAATCATTATACAAAATCGGAATTCTGTTTAAATGAATTTTTGCCGCTTGCAATCCATGATATTCTTCCTGTTTGCCATGCGCATATATTTCTAAAGCAAATAATTGTAATTGCTGTTCTGCTGTTGTGAGCTGTAAGTCAATGTCTTCTTTCAGATTTTGTAAATCAATTTCTGAAAGCAATGATTCGGTTTGCATATGTTCTATTGCATCCGCAGTTAATACTTCCTGCTCTGTAATTTTTTCTTGATGTATAGAATGTGCAGACTCAATTATAATTTCTTTTTCATCATCCGAATCAATTTCAATAACATAATTTCCGGTCACTCCTGAGTTGATTTGAATGTTTTGACTACGCAAATGCAAATACTGCTGTATAAATAATATCAATGCTAGAATCAGAATTAAACTCACCCCGATTATTACAAATAGGTTACTGTGTTTGCCGGAGAATAATGCGTTGTTGAAATTATTAAATCCAAACACATATGCTTCTACGGACACAAGTATCCCTAAAGAAAACAGTATCAATTTGCTTCTTCGATTCACGACGTGTACAAAATAAACCTATAATGATACATGAGCAAAAAATAATTATTAAGAGTTACTGTGATTATCAATCGTCATTTCCAATAAAATGGAGTTTTAATTCTTATTGAAAATCCGATAGTTGTAATGTTTCTAAATATTTTACCAAACAAACGTTTGGTAAAATGAAAAATAGGGCTATATTTGAGCATGCCAAAGCAAAAAGTAAATCAGCAGGAACTCATTCATGTGGCACTGAAACTATTCAGAACAAGAGGTTATCACAAAACAAGTATGGCGGATATTGCCACGGAATGTGGGTTATTGAAAGGCAGCATTTATCATTATTATCCATCCAAAGAGGAATTGATGGTGGGTGTGTTGACTTATTTACAGGAGTATTATCACAATGAAATTTTTGTATTTGCTTATAAAGAAGATATGCCTGCGGAAAAGCGTTTGAAGAAATTGGCGGAGATGAGTGAGTATGTTTTTACCAATGGCGAAGGTGCTTGCTTGATGGCAAATATTGCAATGGAAACCAATGATGTGGTTCCGGAATTCAAAGGACCTATTAAATCTTTTTTCGACGATTGGACGAAAGCATTACAATTTATTTATAAAGAAAGATACAGCGATGATGCCGCATTGTTTTTTGCAAGAGAAACAATTTGTGCAGTGGAAGGTGCTGCGATGATGATGCGCATTTATAATGATCCTGAATTTATTCGCAAGGCACATGCAATGATTATTGACAAATTTGAAAATGCTTCTAAGAAAGCACTTATACATTAAAATATTTTTATGCAAACGATGACAGATTCTATAAAAGGAATTAAAATAGAAAACCGCTTGATACGCAAAGTAAGTATTCTTGGCTCCGGCGTAATGGGCTCAAGAATAGCTTGCCATTTTGCAAATATTGGTGTGCAGGTTTTGCTGTTGGATATTGTAGATAATAAATTATCGGAAGAAGAAAAAAAGAAACCTGCACTGCGAAATAAAATTGTGAATGATGCATTGCAAATGGCGGTGAAACAAAATCCATCTCCCGTTTATAGCAAAACAGTTTTAAAAAATATTACTACAGGAAATTTTGATGATGATCTCAAAAAAATTGAAGACAGCGATTGGATTATTGAAGTGGTGATTGAAAATCTGGAAATAAAAAAACAATTGATGGAGAAAGTGGATGCGTTGAGAAAGGCAGGAACACTTATCACTACAAATACATCAGGTATTCCGATTACTGATATTATGGAAGGCAGATCGGAGGATTTTAAAACAAATTTTTGTGGGACACATTTTTTTAATCCGCCACGCTATTTAAAATTATTGGAGATAATACCTTCAGAAAAAACGGATAAAGCAGTTGTAGATTTTTTAATGGATTATGGTGATCGGTTTTTAGGAAAAACAACGGTGTTATGTAAAGACACCCCTGCATTTATTGCAAATCGAATTGGTGTATTTTCTATCATGGCGGTGTTACGTACAATGCAGGAATTACATTTAAGTATTGATGAAGTGGATGCACTTACAGGGCCTGTGAGCGGAAGACCAAAATCTGCGACATTTCGCACAGCCGATGTTGTTGGAATTGATACTTTGGTGAAGGTGGCAATGAACACTTATGATGCTTGTCCGCAAGATGAAAACAGAGAACTCTTTTCTGTGCCGGATTACATACAAAAATTAATTAGCAATAAATGGCTGGGGGATAAAACAGGTCAGGGATTTTTTAAGAAAATAAAAAATGCAGAAGGCAAGAGTGAAATTCTTGTTTTGGATTTGAACACTTTTGAATATGTGCCAACACGCAAAGCAAAGTTTGCAACATTGGATGCAGCGAAACCTGTGGATGATTTAAAAAAGCGATTACAGATATTACATAATGGAAAGGATAATGCAGGAGAATTTTATCGCAAAGTAACTTACTTGGTAAATAGTTATGTATCGCATCGCATTCCAGAAATTGCAGATGAATTATATAAAATTGATGATGCAATGCGTGCGGGTTTTGGTTGGGAATTAGGACCGTTTGAAACCTGGGATATTCTGGGAGTGGAAGACACTGTTAAGCAAATGAAATCTGCAGGTGTTGAAGTGGCGCAATGGATAAATGATATGCTTGCCGCCGGTGTTACATCCTTTTATAAATCAGAAAATGGAAAGCGAAAATTTTATGATATCGCTTCAAAACAATACAAAGAAATTCCGGGAGCAGACAAAATTATTCTATTAGATAATTTGCGTGAAAATAAACCGGTATTTAAAAATGAAGGTGCTACTCTGCATGATATAGGTGATGGAATTTTATGTTTGGAATTTCATACCAAGATGAATGTGATTGGTGCAGAAATAATTACTGCTGTAAATAATTCAATTGCCATTGCCGAAAAAAATTATCGTGGTCTTGTAATAGGAAATGAAGCGGCAAATTTTTCTGCCGGTGCCAATATCGCTATGATGTTAATGCTTGCAATTGAACAAGAATATGAGGAGTTGGATATGGCGATTCGCATGTTTCAAAACATGACAACACGAGTGCGCTTTTCGGGAATTCCGATTGCTGTTGCACCACATGGATTAACGTTGGGTGGTGGTTGTGAAATGACGATGCATGCAGATGTAGCAGTAGCTGCAGCAGAAACTTATATTGGTTTAGTTGAAGTGGGCGCAGGTTTAATTCCTGCCGGTGGTGGAACTAAAGAATTTGCTGTGCGTGCAAGTGATAAATTTTTTAAAGGTGATATTGAAATTCCAACATTGCAGGAAATGAGTTTAAATATTGCAATGGCAAAAGTGGCAACATCTGCTCGTGAAGCATTTGAAATGGGAATATTGAGAAAGGGTTTTGATAAAGAAATTATAAATGGCAATCGTGTAATTACTGAAGCAAAACATGCATTGATAGAAATTGCAGAAAGAGGATATACACAACCACAACCACGCAATGATATTCGGGTGTTAGGTCGTACCGCACTCGGAAGTTTTTATGTGGGAATTGCATCTATGCGCATGGCAGGATATATCAGTGAATACGATGAAAAAATTGCACAGAAAGTTTGCTATGTATTATGCGGCGGAGATTTATCACAACCCACTTTAGTAAACGAACAATACTTATTGGATTTAGAACGTGAAGCATTTTTGTCACTCTTAGGTGAGAAAAAAACATTGGATCGCATGCAACATATTTTAAAAACAGGAAAGCCTTTGAGGAATTGAGAATGGTGAGTAGTGAGTAGTGAGTAGTGAGTGGTGAATGGTGAATGAATGAGCAATAAGCAAAATGCAATAAGCAATTTTAAATTGTAAATAAATCCGGGATGAGTTTTTTTTCATTGTTAATCGTCAAAGTCAATAGTCAAAGTCAAAAGTCAATAGTCAATAGTCAAAGTCAATAGTGAATTTATTAAGCCAACAGCTAAAAGCTAACGGCCAATAGCAAATAATGGATACTCAATACTAATTTATGAAAGAAGCATATATAATAGCAGGATTAAGAACCGCAGTCGGCAAAGCCGGTAGAGGTGTATTTCGTTTTACAAGACCGGATGATTTAGCCGTGGATGTAATTAAACAATTATTAGCATCTGTTCCGCAATTAGATCCGAAAAGAGTGGAAGATTTAATTGTCGGAAATGCAGTGCCTGAAGCAGAACAAGGTTTACAGGTTGGAAGAATGATTGGAGTGCGGGCATTGCCGATTGCAACAGGAGGAATGACTGTAAATCGATATTGTGCAAGTGGTGTGGAAACTATTGCAATTGCCACAGCAAAAATCAGAAGTGGAATGGCTGATTGTATAATAGCAGGTGGAACAGAAAGCATGAGTTTAGTGCCGACAACAGGATGGAGAACTGTATTAAATTATGAAGTAGCAAAATCACATCCTGATTATTATATCGGAATGGGATTAACTGCAGAGGCAGTGGCAAAAGATTTTAATATCAGCAGAGAAGCATCTGATAAATTTTCTTTGGAATCACATCAAAAAGCAATTCATGCAATTGAAAGTGGAATTTTTAAAGAGGGTATTGCACCGATAGAAGTAACAGAAATTTTTGTGAATGATAAAAATAAAAGAGCGGAGAAAAAGTATGTAGTGGATACTGATGAAGGACCGAGAAAAGATACTTCGTTAGAGGCACTTGCAAAGCTAAAACCTGTGTTTGCTGCAAATGGAATTGTAACTGCAGGTAACTCATCTCAAACTTCTGATGGAGCTGCTTTTGTAATTGTGATGAGTGAACGTATGGTGAAAGAATTAAATCTTCAACCACTCGCAAGATTAGTAAGTTGTGCAACCGTGGGAGTGGAGCCTCGCATTATGGGAATTGGTCCGGTGGCTGCAATTCCGAAGGCATTGAAAATGGCAAATCTCACTTTGAATGATATTGATTTGATAGAATTAAATGAAGCATTTGCTTGCCAGGCATTAGCAGTAATTCAAGAAGCAGGATTGAATAAAGAAATTGTAAATATAAATGGCGGGGCTGTTGCACTTGGTCATCCATTGGGATGCACCGGAACAAAATTGACTGTGCAAATAATGCATGATTTAAAACGCCTGAATAAAAAATATGGAATGGTAACCGCATGCGTTGGTGGCGGACAAGGTATTGCAGGTATATATGAACGATTGAATTAATTTTTAAAACAACATACGATGTCAGAAGTAAAAGAAATTTTAACTGTATTAAAAGGCGCTGAATTTTTAATCAGAGAATCAAAACCGGAAGAGATATTTATTCCCGAAGATTTAAATGAAGAACAAAAAATGATTCGGGATATGGCAAAAGAATTTGTAGATACACAAGTATTTACTCAATTGGATGCAATAGATAGTCAGCAACCCGGATTGGTACCTTCATTACTTGAAGCGGCAGGTGAACTTGGATTGTTAGGAATATCTGTTCCTGAAAAATATCAAGGTTTTGAAAAAGATTTTAATACAGAAACTGCGGTTGCTGAAATTGTAGGAGCAGCACATGCATTCTCAGTTTCCTTTTTAGCACATACCGGAATCGGCACATTACCTATTTTATATTTTGGCACCGAAGAACAAAAACAAAAGTATTTACCCAATCTCGTTAAGGGTGTTTTAAAAGTTTCTTATTGTCTTACAGAACCCGGTTCCGGTTCGGATGCACTTGCTGCAAAAACAAAAGCAGTGTTATCAGAAGATGGAAAAAATTATATCCTCAATGGACAAAAAATGTGGATCACCAATGCAGGCTTTTCAGATATTTTTATTGTGTTTGCCAAAATTGATGGAAAGGATTTTACTGCATTTATTGTGGAAAGAAATTCGGAGGGTTTAAGTATTGGAGCAGAAGAACATAAGATGGGAATTAAAGGCTCTTCTACATGTCAGGTATTTTTCGAAAATTGTAAAGTGCCTGTAGAAAATATTCTGGGAGAAAAAGGTAGAGGACATATTATTGCATTTAATATTTTAAATATCGGCAGATATAAATTATGTGCTGCTGCAATTGGTGGTTGTAAACGCAGTGCAACTATTTCTGTAAAATATGCAAATGAACGTGAGCAATTCGGAACTGCCATTGCAAATTTCGGAGCTATTAAATATAAAATATCCGAACAAGCCATTCGCACTTTTGCAGTGGAATCTGCATTGTGGCGCACCAGTAATATGATTGATGATAAAGAGAAAGCATTCTTGACAGAAGGTAAATCATTGGCCGAAGCAAACCTTGCAGCGGCAGAAGAATTTGCAATAGAATGTGCAATGTTGAAAGTGCTTGGTTCGGAAGTATTGGATTATGTGGTGGATGAAGCTGTACAGATTTATGGTGGTTATGGTTATTCGGAAGAATATCCTGTTGCAAGAGCATATCGTGATTCACGCATCAACAGAATTTTTGAAGGCACTAACGAAATAAATCGTTTGCTTACAATGGATATGCTATTGAAACGTGCTATGAAAGGCGAGTTGGATTTAATGACTCCTGCATTTGCAATTCAAAAAGAATTGATGAGTGTTCCGGATTTTGGCAGCGATGAAGAAGGGATGTTTGCACAGGAAATAAAAGCAGTGCGCAATATGAAAAAAGCATTTCTATTAGTTGCCGGTGCAGCGGTTCAAAAATTGATGATACAATTAAAAGATGAACAGGAAATATTAATGGCAGCATCAGATGTGTTGATGGAAATATTTGCTGCGGAAAGTATGTTGCTCCGTATCATGAAATTGCAAAATAGAAAATCAGAAACTGAAATGGCTGTTTATAAAGATATGATGCAGGTATTTATTAATGATTCTTTGGATCGAGTTCATCGTTCAGGAACCACAGCAATAAATTCATTTGCAACCGCGGATGATCAGAAAATGATGTTGCTTGGATTAAAACGCTTTACTAAATATCCATCTATTAATACAACAGCATCACGAAGAAGAATTGCAGATGTAATCATTGCTGCAAATGCATATTGTTTTTAATAATCAAAAAATATTAGTCAAAAAAAAGAGCTTGTAGAAATACAAGCTCTTTTTTTTGTTGATTGATGGTTAATGTTTAACAGCTATCTTTTTAGTTGAAAGAATGTTATTGCCTTCACCTAAAAATTGTACGAAATATATTCCTTCAGGTAAAGTATTCGTATTTATAATCATACGACCATTGCCTGCATTCCAAACATTATACACTACTTCTTTACCTACAATATTTAAAATTTTTATCGCATGAATGTCTGCACTGAAAGATGCCATCACATTCACTATTTCATTGGCAGGATTTGGATACACTGTAAATGTATTATCTACATTTGGTGAGTGAAATCCTGTAGCATTAAGATCTGCCGTTAAAGAAACAATGGCATTATAATTTGCACTATCCGTAGTGCTATACACTTCTATTTCTCCGTAACCTGTTCCGGGAATTCCGTTAGGTGAAAATGTTATTTTCAATTTATGATTTTCAGGAGTAATTACAAAACTCATTGCAGGAACATCCTGATTAGGGCCATAACATAAGTTTGGATCACACACAAAACTGAACCATTCAGCAGGAATATCATTTACAGTACGACGCCATAAATAGTCCTGAGGTTCGAGGCCATTATTAATAATTTCAACTTCTATCACAGCAGCATCTATTGAATTACCTAAGATACTTGCCGGATTTGGAGTTAATTCTAAATTTGACTGTGCAGAAACTAATCCTGCAACTGTAAAGCTTAATACGATTAAAAAATTTTTCATAACGGTTATTTTATAATTTCTAATTTTTGAGTACTTGTTTTTGTATTGCCATCGGTAAGGTAATAAAAATATAAACCACTTCCTAAATTACTTGTATTTAATTGTACTGTAGATGCACCAGCACTCACATCCTGCATCATCACTTTCCGTCCACTTAAATCTGTAACAATGATTTGCATTGGTGTGTTCATATTTTGAATTGCTATTGTGGTTATTGAATTTGCTGGATTAGGATATGCATTGCCTAATAAAGCTTGTACCGCATTTTCAAATTCGATGCCAGTATAGCCTTCTCTAAAATAATCATGTGTAAGTTTTATAAATTCTGCTCGCACATCTTCATCCATAAACATTTCAACACCAACACCGAGATACACAATTTTATAATCATCTTTTTCTGCACGGATACCTGCTACTTTAGTGTCGAGATCATTGTAATATAAAATAGGAAATCCAAATTCATCTATGGTTTCAATTTGATCAGGATAAAAATAAGTAGGGCCATAAGGTTTTTTAAAAGAGGTAACACCGGCAGATCCAAAATAAGTATCTGTAGTAACTGCTGTTAATTGGGTTACACTTGTAGCTGCATCAGATATATAGCCGGCATGTAAATAATTGGTATAGAAACTTTCTGTTGCAGGGTCTAAATAAAAAGAAAGCGGATCCATTATTTCCCAGCCTATATCTTGACCGGCAATAAATAATCTTCCACCACCATCTAAATAAGATTCTAAGGAAGGAACCTCCTCTGCTGTAATAGATGGGAATGACCAGCCTACATTATAATAGATGAATTTCACTTTATTCAAGGCATCTGCCTCGAATCCTTTGCTCATAATATCATCAGTAGTTGATGCAAATGTGGTATTCCCTGCTAGTTCTAATCCTTCCGGAATAAAAGTTTCAAAGCTGTAATAACCATAAGGGTTACCATTACCGTAAGGTGCATTATTGTCCACTACTAAATCAGTGATACCTGAAATAACATAGTATTTTAAAATTGATGGAACAGAGGCTGTTGCATCCGGATTGTAAATCTTTAAAGTAACTATTCCCAGTTCAGGAGTTGAACCCGGAGTAACATTGATTGTAATATCTTTTAAATCACTTTCTGTATAAGCCAAAGTAGTTGTTTCTGTATAAGTACTTCCATCAATTACAAAGGATGCAGACCAATCTGCGGGAAGGGTGCTGCTCAATATAAATTCAGCATTGGTAGTAAAATCTGAAGTGTTATCTGACTCTGCATTTAAAGAAGAGAGTGTTTCTGCTGAGCCCTCTACAAAGTTATATCCATCTGCAGTCATTCTAACTCTTGGATCATTGGATGCACCAGAATTTAAAATATCTTTAGTGGAGTAATCTTGAATCCAAACTAATGAATAGATTTCTTCAGCATTCCATCCTGCATCTAATGTATAAGAGAAATCATAAGTTGCGCTGCTTCCTTCAGCAGGCAAAGTAATTACTTCTCCTGAACTACCATTTAAAAATAAACGGAATACATTGGGAAATTCTTTTTCACCGTTACTTCCCGGAGCTGAACCGTAGGTTATGAGTTTTTCTACTGCTGCTGCTTTTATTCTGTAAGATCCTGAAGGTACTGTACCTACTGTTGTAATCTTCACACTTACATTTCTTGTAGTTCCATCAGTAGTTTCATTTACATAAACAATGATTGGACTGGTTAAGGCAATTTCATCATCAATCATTTGTTGATTCACTCCAATCGGTCCGGCAGGAATTGCATCTCCATCAATAAAAATTGATGGTACACCAGATACACCATAATAACTTGTTATTGCGTTGCTTTCAGCTGGATTTGCTGAATACATCGGGTCAGTTCCCGGCCAGCTTGTGTGATATGCGATATGATGCACATCTGATTCATTTTGATTGTACACCGCACTGAAGCTGGGATTTTGGTCAGCACATGGACCACATGATGCTTGTGTAAAATGTTCGAATAGGGGATATTTTCTGGCCTGAGCATTTGCATTTGATATTGAAAATAAAATACAAATAATAATTACCGTTAATGATCTTAATCTATTCATCTTTTTAATCTTGAATTTTGTTGGGTTAAAGTTACCTTTTTTTTGAAGTATCATAAGGAATACGGACTTTTGAGTGTCATTCTGAGGTTAAAATTGAATCAATTGGAAAATCAAAATATTACACAAGCATTTCATTTAATTGCAGCCATTGTTGGTGAAAAATATATAATGTCGGACAAAGAATCCTTGACGAATTATAGTCATGATGAAACTGAGGATCTGCATTTTACACCGCATATTGTGGTGAAGCCACGCACTCCAAATGAGATTTCGGAAATTCTGAAAATAGCAAACGAATATAAAATTCCGGTTACACCAATGGGTGCCCGCACCGGATTAAGTGGAGGAGCTTTGCCGGTTTTCGGTGGCATTGCCCTCAGTATGGAACGGTTTAATTCTATTCTTAAAATTGATGAGCGCAATATGCAGGTAATAGTAGAACCCGGCGTAATTACTGAAGTATTGCAGAATGCGGTGAAAGAAAAAGGATTATTCTATCCCCCGGATCCTGCAAGCAGAGGAAGTTGTTTTATAGGTGGAAATATTGCTGAAAATAGCGGCGGACCCAAAGCAGTGAAATATGGCGTAGTAAAAGATTATGTGTTGAATCTGGAAGTGGTGTTGCCAACCGGAGAAATTATTTGGACTGGTGCAAATGTTTTAAAAAATGCAACCGGTTATAATCTCACCCAATTAATTGTAGGCAGCGAAGGTACTCTTGGTGTTGTTACAAAAATCGTTTTAAAACTTTTGCCCTACCCGCAATTTAATATGCTCATGCTCATTCCATTTCGGGATGCTACCAAAGCTTGTGAAGCAGTGAGTGCTGTTTTTAGAAAAGGTATTATTCCAAGTGCAATGGAATTTATGGAGAGAGATGCACTGCTGTGGGCAAAAGAATTTATGTCCGATGTACAAATAGAAATACCCGATGATGTGCAAGCGCATTTGTTGGTGGAAGTGGATGGCAACAGAGAAGATATTTTAATGCAAGAGTGCGAAGAAATTGCAACAGTGATGGATGCATTTGATTGTGATGAAATTTTATTCGCCGAGAATGAAAAACAAAAAGAAGAACTGTGGCGCATGCGAAGAAAAATTGCAGAAGCAGTAAAAGCAAATTCAATTTATAAAGAGGAAGATACCGTTGTGCCCAGAGCTGAACTTCCTGTTTTGCTTTTGGGTGTAAAAGAAATCGGAAATCGCTATGGATTTAAAAGTGTCTGCTATGGTCATGCCGGTGATGGCAATCTGCATGTGAATATTATTAAAGGTGATTTGAGTGAAGACATTTGGGAAAAACAATTACCTGATGCAATTAAAGAAATATTTACACTCGTGGTAAAATTAGGTGGAACCATCTCCGCTGAACATGGAATTGGTTGGGTGCAAAAGCCTTATATGCCCATTGCATTTGACAAAACGCAACTTGAATTATTTAAAAAAATAAAAATAATGTTCGACCCGAATAATATTTTAAATCCAGGAAAAGTTATTGATATCAATTAATGGTTTATTTTAGCATTGCGTATTCAAGTACTGACCCGTACAATGTGCACTTTGCTTAATCAGTAGAAATATTCAACTGATATTTTTGTTGGAAACGATTTTACGTTTTTAATTATGTTATGCAAAGAAGTTTTTTTCATATTGCTATTCTTACGTTAAGCGTATTGCTGTTCTTCAATAATTTAAGAGCACAGGAATATATTGGTTTGCGTATGGATAATTATTCGGGTTCCAATGGAATGATGTTTAATCCTGCTTTGCCGGGTAGCGGCGTTTTACCCTGGGATGTAAATGTGTTAGCTTACGGTCATTCAATAGATAATAATTATGCGTTTCTTCCTCAACAATCTATAGTGGGTTTGCCTTCTGCAAATTCTTTTGCCCCTTCCTTTTATAATCCTGAAGTAGTGAAAGCTTTTGGCAATGTGCTCGTGCAAGGTCCATCAGCATTTATCAAGCGTAATGATTTCACTTTTGGTTTTTATACCGCCGGCAGAAGTGCGGGTTTTATTATTACCGATTCAAAATCCGAAGGCTTTAAAGAACTGTCCGATATTCAAAAAGAAATTAATTATAATGTGCCCACTTTAAATTCCGGATTATTGAATTGGGCTGAAATAGGATTCAATGGTGAAATGCAAATTCAGGATTCAAAAACCAGTAGAATAAATCTTGCTGTCAATGCAAAATTTCTTCTAGGTTTTGATGCTTATACCGGCCAGGTAAATGCGCCTTTTAATTTTACTCAACATGAAGAAACTACTGATATAAGCAATTTTGATTATACCTATGCTTATACTGATAATTTAGGCAGTAATCGTGTTACGGATATTTCTAATTACGAAGTAAATGGTTTTGGTACTTCCATAGATTTGGGGATGACTTATAACGTGAAAAGTAAATTGCAGCGACATAAGAATACAAGATATGATACAAAATTCGGAGTGGCTCTGGTGGATTTAGGTTTTATAAAGTTTAAGAAAAATGCCGGAACCTATGATTTGTTTAGTGGAACTGCTTTTACCGCATTGAATGCAGATATTGATAGCATCAGCGATTTGGATGAGTTTACTAAAATTGCGTCGAGAATAATTTATGATAATGGAAAGGCTTCTAAAACAGGAAGCAGATTTACTATGTACACTCCAGGTGCGCTTACTTTATTTGCAGATAAAAATATTGGCAATGGATTTTTTGTAAATGGAATGTTGATTCAACGCTTGTCCGGTTTACATAAAGACATGATTGCCCGTGCAAATATTTTTGCAATAACTCCTCGCTTTGAGAAAGAAGAATTTGCAGTTTCTATTCCTTTCGTATTTTCCGAATATGAAGACTTTCATTTGGGTACCGCCATTCGTTTTTATTTTCTCACTATTGGCTCCGATGATGTGTTATCGTTATTTGTTCCAGGTGATTTAGATGGAACAGATTTTTATATTGCTTTCCGATTTAATCCTTATTGGTTGCAGAGTACTTCAGGTGGTGGTTCAGAATTTAAAATCAACAAACGTAAACAAGTGCAATGTCCGGTGATGAATTAATGTAATCCTTCCAATACAATTACAAATTCTCCCTTTGGTGCTTTAATGGTAAAGTGTAGTATTACTTCCGAAATATTTCCCCTCACTGTTTCTTCAAACTTCTTACTCAGCTCTCTCGACACACTTATTTTTCTATCGCCTGTAAATTCCAATAATTGCTGTAATGTTTTTACAATGCGATAGGGAGATTCGTATAAAATGATTGTGCGTTTTTCTGTGGCAATTTCTTTCAGTTTTGTTTCTCTTCCTTTTTTTATCGGAAGAAATCCAATGAATAAAAATTCGTGAGCCGGTAATCCTGAATTAATTAATGCAGGAACAAATGCCGTAGCACCTGCCAATGTTTCTACACCAATATTATGTTGAATACATTCTCTTACAATTAAAAACCCCGGATCGGAAATTCCGGGTGTGCCTGCATCAGAAATTAATGCAATTGTTTTTCCGGCTTGTAATAGTTCAATGATTTTTTGAAGTGATTTATGTTCATTGAATTTATGATGGGCAATCATGTTGGTTTGAATGCCGTGATGTTTTAATAATACCGATGAAGTGCGAGTGTCTTCTGCAAGAATTGTATCTGCTTGTTTTAATATTTGTATTGCTCGCAAAGTAATATCATCCAGATTACCGATTGGTGTGGGTACGATATATAATTTGCCCGACATCGGTTTGTATTACGCAGGTGTAATTTCGAAAGTATAACTTTCCATTATCGGATTTGCTAATAATTTTTTACAAGCAGTATCTGTTGCATGGCGTGCTTGTTCTTCATCAGCAGCTTCTATTAATAAATGAATGTGTTTGCCAATGCGCACATCTTTTATTAAATCCAAATCTAAATTTTTCATACTGCCTGCCACTGCTTTTCCTTTTGGGTCTAACAATTCTTTCAATGGCATAATATTAATCTTCGCCTTAAATTCCATTTTCTTTAATGTTTTTTATTATTGATAAAAGTATATAGGTTAAAATAAGTATCGGGATAATTATAAAAATAGATTGCAATACTGCAACACTGAATATGATAATTAATCCGCTGATAATTAGTAATAAAATTGTCCAGCTATTTTCTTTCCATCCCAACGATTTTATTTTTAAACTCATCATCGGAATTTCGCTTACCATTAAATACGTAAGTAAAAAAACCATTGCAATTAATATCCATTTGTTGGTTAATAGTTCTGCCATTCCAAATTCATTTCTTAAAATAAGAATAGGTAATGAAGCAACAAATAATGCCATTGCCGGTGTAGGCAAACCTAAAAATTCTGTTGTCTGTCGTTCATCCACATTAAACTTTGCCAAACGATATGCCGCACCCATGGTAATTACAAAACCAATGGCATAATACAATATCGGATATTCAAAAGCATCGGCTGATGTGTAATACGATCTTGCAATTAATTGATACATTATTACACCTGGCACTACACCAAATGTTACTACATCCGCAAGTGAATCCAACTGTTTGCCGATTGCACTTTGCGCATGTAATAATCTCGCAACAAATCCATCTAAAAAATCAATAATTGCTGCAATGAAAATACACAGACTTGCAATTTCTATTTTACCCATGTCCACATAAGTATTGCGCTGCGCATCAATAATTATAAAGTGATCATAAAAAATATAAATAATAGCAAGGCAACCCAAAAACAGATTGATGAGTGTAAGAATATTCGGTAAGTTTTTTATTATGCGCATAATTATTTGGCGTTCATCATTGCTTCAATTTCTTCCACTTCTCTCGGTGTGTTTTGCATAAAATCATGATTACCGGTTTGCATCAGCATCACATCATTTTCTATTCTAATTCCGATACCTTCTTCTCTGATATAAATTCCTGGTTCGCAAGTAAGCACTGCACCCACAGGCACAGGTTTATAATGATCGCCAATATCATGCACATCCAACCCCAGATAATGCCCTGTGCCATGCATAAAATATTTTTTATACGCAGGTAATTCCGGATCTTGATTTTTAATATCCTGCTCTGTAATTAATCCCAATTGTTTTAATTCCGCTTCCATTACCTTCCCCACTTCCGCATTAAACTCCCGCAAAATCATTCCCGGATGCATCATGTTTATTGCTTCCTTTTGCACACGCAACACAGCATTGTAAACATCCTTTTGTCGCTCTGTAAATTTCCCGTTCACTGGAATAGTACGAGTAAGATCAGCACAATAATTTGCATACCCCGCACCAAAATCCATCAGTATTAATTCACCCGCATTACATGCCTTATTATTGTCAACATAATGCAGCACACAAGCACTATCACCCGAAGCAATTATGGGACTGTACGCATGCCCCGTTGCCCGATTGCGCAAAAACTCATGCGTAATTTCCGCTTCTATTTCATATTCCTTAACACCCGGTTTTACAAAACCCAACAATCGCTTAAACGCCTTTTCGGTAATATCACAAGCCGTTTGCAGTGCCGCCTGTTCCCATTTGCTTTTAGCCGTGCGCAGGCTTGCCATAATCGGTGCCGAACGCTCCAGTTTATGCAACGGATAATGTGTTCTTACCTCAGCCGCAAACCGAATTTCTTTAGTGTCCACTTTTATAATTGCACGGTCGTTTTCGTTGCTGTTTAAATAAATATGTTCCGCATGATTGCTCAACATGTGAAACAGCCCCGCAAACTCATCATTCCAATGTATCGTTTCAATACCACTTGCATCCTTTGCCTCCTTCTCCGTGTATTTATGCCCCTCCCAAACGGCGATATAATCATTTGTTTTTTTCAGAAACAGCGCCTCCCGGTATTTCGGGTTAGGGCTATCCGGATACAACAATAAAATGGTATCCTCCTGATCAATGCCACTCAAATACAGCAAATCGCTGTTTTGCTTAAAAGGATGAAACTGATCGGCATTACTCGGCATCTCGTCGTTGCTATGAAAAATGGCCATGCTGTTCGGTTTCAGATTCTTTGTGAAATTTAGGCGGTTGTGTATATACAGCGCCTTATCTATTGGTAAGTACTTCATATTATAAATGTAAGCGCCAAAGATAAGGAAGCGGTGGATTGTTCTCACAGCATTATCCGGAGGCAATTGTGTGATGTGTTGAATAAAAAATTTTAGGAGCTATTTCCCGCTATCCGTTCCAAGGCCTGCCACTTGCCTTACTACAAAAATACCACATCACAATGTCTGGCGCTTTCCACTGCTATCGGGGCTAAAAATGCAAAAACAAAAACTGCGGTGTACCCTATCGGTTTGGTGTCCTCACCAACCGAAACCTACAATATAACTCGGTCAGCCTGAGGACACCCACCGATAGGAGTATTAAACCATATCGTCCAGAAACAAAAAGATGTCTTTTAGCCATTGGAACATGTCGTTTCTTGATAGGAACATGTCGTTTAGCCTCCGGAAGATATCCTTTAAAGGCTGGGAGATGTCTTAAAGAAGTGAGAAGATGTCTTTTACAGCCCGGATGATGTCTTTTAGCGAGTAGAAGATGTCTTTTATCGGCTGGAATGTGTCGGAAAATGCCAGGAAGATGTCTTAAAATCATTTTAAGACATCATAAAATGATTATCTGACATCCAATTTTCACTTATTTACCTCATTTTCAATACAATATAGTCTATTTTGTTCTCATAGCGTTACCCGAAGGGAACTCCGTGATATTGTAATTTACACAGAAATCCCCGAAGAGATCTTTGTGAGAGAAAAAGGCACTTACTTTTTAGTTGTTATTTCTAAATCTGGCGGAATTATTTCTAAGCCTGACAATTTTATTTCAGGATTAGAACGAATAGCATTTCCCTCTGGGGTGGTTGTTTTACCTGTTATAGTTGCAAAATCAAACATCAATTCTATTGTAATCTTGGCAAGTTGTGAATCATTATGAAATAAAGTAGAAATTATGAAAAGATTGAATACTGATATTTCTAATAAAGAGGTTTTAAAATCAGCGGTTAAATATTTTAGAACTCCATTTCTACCTTCTTTTTGCTGGTTTTTTACAAAATCATTTAACCAGGATTGCCAGTCGGCATTATTTATTTCAGATTCACTTAGTGTTATTTCAATGCTTTTAAATTCGATAAAGTCAAGGTTATTTTTTAAATCTCTATTACTATTAAGGTGAGGAATGATTGTTACAGGTGATACTTTAGAAATTTTATTTGAATTAGAAATAGTATCAATTTCAAATTCATAATTACTAGATACAAAGGCTTTGATTTTGCCGGTATTAGTAGGCAATGTTACTCTAGAATTATTACCTAAAGTCAAATCAATATGCTCCGGCTTTAGCCGGATACTTGCAAAACCGGCATCTTTAGATGATGCATTCAAAGTAGGGAATGCAATTTCAAGTATCTCGCAATTTCCTAATTCGTAAGATTGAATTTGATTACTTTGTTGATCCAATCTGGATATTGTTGTAAAAACAGAGGTAAGGGTTCCATTCATTGCACCTTCAAAAAGCTTCTTTGCCGGTTCCGCTAATGGAAAAGGAAGAGTAAGGACTACTTCATTATATTCCAGTGACTGGATGCGGTTACGCTTAATAAAGTTTTCAGTATCATTAACTAAAATCTGAGAGGATGTTAGCAGTCCGGAAAAATCTTTTAAACGAATAGGAGTGCCATTATTATACTGAAGCGCATAAGATGAGGGTTGTTGGGTTCTGGAGTCTGCCATAGTTTCAATTTTATAGGTTAGTTTAAGTTGACAAATGTATTGATTTAAACATCAAATTAAAGTATTCATTACCGCTATGTTCCCCCAGTCGTGTCAGCAGATTCCTCAAAATATGGCCTTGCGCTTTAGCCTTTGAGAACCTGCGAACCAAATCATTACGATATCGGGAGTACAGCCAATTAAAAATAATTGGCTCTATTCATCCATCGCCTAAAAAAACTTTCAGTCATTATTGTGAAATCTGAATTTGCCTCATTACCTTTGCAATCCGTTTTTAAATCGGCCGCAGGTAGAATTAAGGGAGTGAACCCCGATAATGTTCACAAATGGCTATCCTGCACTTAACTCGAAAGAGGTTCGTGCGCTCCGTTTGTGATTATCTCTCTCTTCCTTCTGATTTTGCAGCCTCAAAATTTTTGAAAAGGAAAAAATGCCTACAATACAACAATTGGTAAGAAAAGGTCGCCGCATAATAAAGGCACCAAGTAAATCCAGAGCTTTAGATTCATGCCCACAGAAGCGTGGTGTATGTACTCGTGTATATACTACCACTCCTAAAAAGCCAAACTCAGCATTGCGTAAGGTGGCTAAGGTGCGTTTAACAAATCAACTTGAAGTAATTGCATATATACCCGGTGAAGGGCATAATCTGCAGGAACACAGTATCGTGTTAATCCGTGGTGGAAGAGTAAAAGACCTTCCGGGCGTTCGTTACCATATTGTACGTGGTGCATTAGATACAGCCGGTGTAAACAACCGCAAGCAAGGAAGATCAAAATATGGAACCAAGAGGCCTAAAGCTGCTGCTAAATAATTAAAGGAATTATTACATGAGAAAGAGTAAACCGAAAAAGAGATACGTTCAGCCAGACACCAAGTACAATGATATATTGGTTACTTCCTTTGTAAATCAAATGATGTGGCAAGGGAAAAAGTCAACTGCATTCACCATTTTTTATGATGCATTGGCTTTAATTGAAAAAGAAACTGGTGAGAATGGTTATGAGATTTGGAAATCTGCATTATCAAATGCTACCCCGGGTGTAGAAGTGAAATCAAGAAGAATTGGAGGAGCTAACTTCCAGATTCCTACAGAAATCAGAGCCGACAGAAAAATTTCTCTTTCTATGAAATGGTTGATTGGCTATTCCAGAAAAAGAAGCGGACGCACAATGGCAGAAAAATTAGCCGGTGAATTAATAGCAGCTTCTAAAAATGAAGGTGCAACAATTAAGAAAAAAGAAGATGTACATAAAATGGCGGATGCGAATAAAGCATTTGCGCATTTTAGAACATAAAAAGAAGTACAAGGAAAGATTTATATGTCAAGAGACTTAAGATATACAAGAAACATTGGGATTGCAGCCCACATTGATGCCGGTAAAACAACAACTACCGAGCGGATTTTATTCTATACAGGTATTACTCATAAAATTGGGGAAGTACATGATGGTGCTGCAACAATGGACTGGATGGAGCAAGAGAAAGAACGTGGTATTACTATTACATCTGCTGCTACAACTACTTCATGGAAATACCGCAATCAGGAATATAAAGTAAATATAATAGATACTCCCGGCCACGTGGATTTCACAGTGGAAGTGGAGCGTTCTCTTCGTGTATTGGATGGTGTGGTTGCATTGTTTTGTGCTGTAGGTGGAGTAGAACCTCAAAGTGAAACGGTATGGCGTCAGGCAAATCGGTACCGTGTTCCTCGTATCGGTTTCGTAAATAAAATGGATCGTTCAGGGTCAGATTTTTTAGAAGTTGTAAATCAAGTGAGAACTGTGTTAGGTGCTAATCCTGTGCCTTTAGTATTGCCAATTGGTGAAGAAGAGCATTTTAGAGGTGTAGTTGATTTAATTCAAAATAAGGCAATTATTTGGGATGATGAAACTCAAGGAATGACTTATACGGAAATTCCAATTCCTGAGGATATGGTAGAGTTAGTGAAGGAATACCGTGAGAAAATGGTGGAGGCTGTTGCTGAATATGATGATGCTTTACTTGAAAAATATTTCACCGATCCAAATACAATTACTGAGGATGAATTGATTGCCGCAATTCGCAAAGCAACTATTGATATTGCTATCATACCTATGCTTTGTGGCTCTTCCTTTAAAAATAAAGGCGTACAATTTATGTTGGATGCAGTTTGTCGCTTCTTACCTTCTCCGATGGATATTGATGCCGTTACCGGTATTAATCCTGATACAGAAAAAGAAGAATTGCGCAGACCGGATCCGAAAGAACCATTTGCTGCACTTGCATTTAAAATTATGACTGACCCATTCGTGGGTCGTCTTGCATTCTTTAGAGTGTATTCAGGTCATCTCGATGCCGGTTCATATGTGCTGAATACCAGGACAGGTAAAAAAGAACGTATTTCCCGTATCCTGCAAATGCATGCAAACAAACAGAACCCTTTAGATTTTATTGAAGCCGGAGATATTGGTGCAGCTGTTGGATTTAAAGATATTCGCACAGGCGACACTCTTTGCGATGAAAAAAAACCAATTGCTCTGGAGAGTATGACTTTCCCTGAGCCTGTAATTGGATTAGCTATTGAACCTAAAGTTCAGGCGGACGTAGATAAGCTGGGAATGGCATTATCTAAACTCGCTGAAGAAGATCCTACTTTTAAAGTATCTTTTGATGATGAAACTGGTCAAACTGTAATTCGTGGTATGGGTGAATTACACCTTGAAATTATTGTAGATCGTTTAAGACGTGAATTTAAAATGGACGTGAATCAGGGAGCACCTGAAGTTTCTTATAAAGAGGCACTCACGAAGACCATTAAACACCGTGAAGTTTATAAAAAGCAATCAGGTGGTCGTGGTAAATTCGCTGATATCCAGTTCGAAATCGGACCGGTTGATAATGCGGAAACTACAGGCCTTCAGTTTGTAAATGATATTTTCGGAGGATCAATTCCTCGTGAATATATTCCTTCTGTAGAAAAAGGATTTAAAGAAGCGATGTCAACAGGTGTGTTAGCAGGCTATACACTCGACAGTATGAAAATACGCTTATTCGATGGTTCATTTCATGCCGTTGACTCTGATGCATTCTCTTTTGAGATTGCTGCTCGAACAGCCTTCCGTGATGCGGCCAAACATGCCGGTCCACAATTGCTGGAGCCAATTATGAAATTGGAAGTAATTACTCCGGAAGAACACATGGGAGATGTTATTGGAGATTTGAACCGCCGTCGTGGTATGATGGAAGGATTTGATTCTAAAAATAATGCAACAGTAATTAAAGCAAAAGTGCCATTATCAGAAATGTTTGGTTATGTAACTCAGTTGCGTACCATCACTTCCGGACGTGCTACTTCTATATTGGAATTCTCGCATTTTGCTCCTGCTCCTACGTCAGTAGCAGAAGCAGTAATTGCAAAGGTGAAAGGAAAAGTAAGTGTTGAATAAGAAAAGTTAGAAAAAGTAATATGAGTTATAAAATCAGAATGAAGCTTAAATCTTTCGACCACATGTTGGTTGACAAGACTGCTGAACGGATCGTAAAAACCGTGAGAGGAACAGGAGCTGTAGTTACAGGCCCAATTCCACTTCCAACTAGGAAAAAGATCTATACAGTTTTGCGTTCGCCGCATGTAAATAAAAAAGCAAGAGAGCAGTTTGAGCTATCCACTTATAAAAGATTACTTGATATATATAGTGCAACCAACAAAACAGTGGATGCATTGCAAAAACTGGAATTACCCAGTGGTGTTGAAGTAGAGATTAAAATCTAAACGATGAAAGGAATTATTGGTAAAAAAATAGGTATGACCCATTACTTCGATGCCGAAGGGAAAATGGTAACATGTACTGTGGTTGAAGCTGGGCCGTGTGTGGTACTTCAGCGAAAAACTGATGAGAATGATGGTTATAATGCAGTTCAATTAGGTTTCGATGCGAAGAAGGAAAAGAATACTTCTGCAGCAATGAAAGGCCATTTCAAAAAGTCAGGTGCTGATCCAACAAAACATATCAAAGAATTCAGGAATTTTGATTCAAATCTGAATGTAGGTGAAAACGTAACAGTGGATATTTTCACAGAAGGGGAAAAAGTGCATGTGGTAGGCACATCCAAAGGAAAGGGATTTCAAGGTGTAGTGAAGCGCCATAATTTTAGTGGAGTTGGTATGCGGTCACATGGTCAGCATGACAGACATCGTGCACCAGGTTCCATTGGTGGTTCTTCTTTCCCTTCCAGAGTATTTAAAGGCTTAAGAATGGCCGGTCACATGGGTAGCGACACAATTAAAACCCGTAATATCAAAGTAGCAAAGATTTTATCAGATAGAAACTTGATTCTGTTGAACGGTGCCGTTCCAGGAGGTAAAGGTTCTTATGTAATAATTGAGAAATAGTATGAAAATCGAAATATTAAATTCAACAGGAAGTAAAACAGGTCGCAATGTAGAATTGAATGACGAGATATTTGGTATTGAGCCAAATGATCACGCCATCTATTTAACAGTGAAGCTCTTTTTGGCAAATCAGCGTCAAGGAACTCATAAATCAAAAGAGCGCAATGAAGTTGCTGGATCTACTCGAAAATTACACCGCCAAAAAGGAACAGGTGGATCACGTAAAGGTGATATCAAAAATCCATTGTACTATGGAGGCGGTACTATATTCGGACCTAAACCAAGAGATTATGGTTTTAAGTTGAATGGAAAAGTAAAAGACCTGGCAAGAAAAAGTGCCTTCTCTTACAAAGCCAAAGAAAACAAGATAATTATTATCGAAGATCTGAAAATGGATCAACCTAAAACAAAAGATTTTGCAGGGGTATTGAAAGCATTGGGTGTAGATAAAACAAAATCTTTAGTTGTAATTGGTAGTAACGATACTAATGTGCGTATTTCCGGACGAAATATTCCAAATACAGAAATTTCAATGGCAGATAATCTGCATACTTATGAAATCATGAAGGCTAACACCTTGATTTTATCAGAAAGTTCTGTAGAAAAGATTAACCAAATGGTGCCAAAGAATTAAAAAATTAAGCAATGGCAAGAAATGTATTAATAAAACCACTGATTTCAGAAAAACTTACTCAGCTTACTGAGCAAAGAGGCACCTATGGCTTCGTTGTAGCCAAAGATGCAAACAAAATTGAAATAAAATCAGAAGTGGAAAAAATGTATGGTGTACAGGTAGATGCTGTGCGTACCATCAACGAAATAGGCAAATACGGTTGGCAACGCACTGCATTTGGAATTAGTAAGGGAACAAAAGGCAAAATTAAAAAAGCCTATATTACCCTGAAAAAAGGCGAAACAATTGATTTCTTCAGTAACGTGTAATTATAACAATGGCATTAAAGAAATATAATCCGGTTACACCGGGTACAAGATTCAGGATTGGGAATGCTTATGCCGAGATCACTAGTGATACTCCGGAAAAAAGCTTACTGGTTCCTATAAAGAAAAATGGTGGACGTAATAGTTCGGGCCGGATGACCATGCGCTATATCGGCGGTGGCCATAAAAAGCAATATCGTTTGATTGATTTCAAACGTAATAAACATGGAGTTTTAGGAACTGTGAAAACCATTGAGTATGATCCAAACCGCAGTGCTTTTATTGCTCTGGTGGTTTATAGTGATGGCGAAAAGCGCTATATTCTATGTCCAAACGGCCTTAAGGTTGGGCAGAAAATTGAAGCTGGTGATTCTGCAGCGCCCGAATTAGGCAATGCATTAATGTTGAAAAATATGCCATTGGGTACTATTATTCATAACATTGAAATGTCTCCAGGCCGTGGCGGTATGATTGCCCGCAGTGCCGGTACATGGGCACAGTTAGCGAGTAAGGAAGACAAGTATGCCGTAATTCGCATGCCATCAGGAGAATTGAGAAAAATATTGCTTACTTGCTTTGCAACAGTGGGAACGGTATCAAATCCTGATCATAGTTTAGAAGTATTAGGTAAAGCAGGTAGAAATCGCTGGCGTGGAACCCGACCAAGAAATCGTGGTGTTGTGATGAATCCAGTTGATCACCCAATGGGTGGTGGCGAAGGTCGTGCATCTGGAGGACAGCCTCGTTCAAGAAAGGGACTCTATGCTAAAGGCAAGAAGACACGTAGCCCGAAGAAAATCACTAGTAAATTCATAATCAGCAAACGTAAAAAATAACAATTAAAGGAACCGATTCACTATGGCACGTTCGATAAAAAAAGGACCTTACATTGACCACAACCTGATGGGAAAAGTAGATAAACTGAATGATCAGGGTAAGAAGAATGTAATTAAAACCTGGTCTCGCCGCTCAACGATAATTCCTGAATTTGTAGGACATACGTTTGCGGTGCATAATGGGAATAAATTCATTCCGGTATATGTTACTGAAAATATGGTAGGACATAAACTCGGTGAATTTTCTCCAACAAGAAACTTTAAATCGCACTCTGGTAACAGATAAAAGAAATAACAATGGAAGCGGTAGCAACATTAAGAAATAATCCAAGAACCAATAATAACGCCGGTTCACCACGCAAAACTCGTTATGTGATAGACATGATAAGAGGATTGCCAATTGATAAAGCATTAAATGCGTTGCGATTTACCAACAAAGGCTCTGCTAAATCAATAGAGCAATTGCTGAGAAGTGCAATAAAGAACTGGGAACAAAAACATAGTTTGGATGCAGCAGATAATGCATTGTATGTGAAAGAATGTTTTGTAAATGGTGGAACCACATTACGCAGGTTTCAGCCTGCACCGCATGGTCGTGCATATCGCATTCGCAAAAGAACAAATCATATTACGATTGTGGTTGCGGCCAAAAAAGTAGATAATAAAGTAAAAGAAAATAACGCTTAATTAAAAAATTGCATGGGACAAAAAGCCAATCCGATAGGTAACAGGTTAGGAATCATTAGGGGATGGGACTCCAACTGGTTTGGAGGCAAAAACACTGCTGAAAAACTGATAGAGGACGAAAGAATTAGAAATTATTTAAATGCCCGTATTTCTAAAGGTGGCATCTCTCGAATAGTAATCGAAAGAACACTAAATAGAATTACTGTTACCATTCACACATCAAGACCGGGAATTATTATCGGTAAAGGTGGTGGCGAAGTTGATAAGTTGAAAGAGGAACTGAAGAAGATAACGAATAAAGAGGTGCAGATTAATATAGTAGAAATTCGTCGTCCGGAATTAGATGCCAATATTGTTGGTGAAACAATTGCCAAGCAGTTGGAGGCCAGAATTAATTTCCGAAGAGCTATTAAAATGGCTATCGCCTCCACGATGAGGATGGGTGCTGAAGGAGTTAAGATTCGTGTTTCGGGTCGTTTGAATGGAGCGGAAATGGCAAGATCTGAAGAGTACAAACAAGGACGAGTTCCTTTGCATACCTTCAGAGCAGATATTGATTACGCATGGAAAGAAGCACAAACAGTATATGGAAAGTTAGGAGTTAAAGTGTGGATTTGTAAAGGAGAAGTATTAGGAAAGCGAGACTTGTCACCAAATATTGGAATGACACAACAGGATCGCCAGAAGAAAAAAGAACAGGTAAACGCAGCTAAAATATTAAAAGATGTTACAGCCAAAGAGAGTTAAACACCGTAGAACCTTTAAAGGAAAAATAAAAGGAAACGCTAATCGTGGAAGTCAGGTAACCCAGGGTTCATTTGGTTTAAAAACGTTGGACGAGGCTTGGATTACAGACAGACAAATTGAAGCTGCCAGGGTAGCTTTAACACGCCATATGAAACGTGAAGGTCAGGTTTGGATAAATATTTTTCCGGATAAGCCAATCACTAAAAAGCCTGCCGAAGTGCGGATGGGTAAAGGTAAAGGTGCTCCGGAATATTGGGCAGCAGTAGTTAAGCCAGGTAGAATAATGTTTGAAGCAGATGGTGTTCCATTAGAAGTGGCACAAGAAGCTATGCGGTTGGCAGCTCAAAAATTACCAGTAAAAACAAAGTTTGTAGTGCGCAGAGATTATTCTGCATAAAAGTTTAAGAGCATTATGGCACAGATAAAAAAAGAAGATTTAAATAGCCTAACTACTGAGGACTTGAAGCAGAGGCTTCATGACGATGCAGATCGTTTGCAGAAGTTAAGGTTTAATCATGCGGTAAATCCGCTTGAAAATCCGTTGCAACTCCGCTATTTACGTAAAGAAGTTGCAAGATTGAAAACAGAATTAAGAAAAAGAGAATTAACCGCCAAATAAGGTTATATGGAAGAAGCAAGAAATTTAAGAAGAACAATTACCGGTGTGGTAAGCAGTAGCAAAATGGAGAAATCTATTACCGTTACTGTAACTCGTAAGATTAAGCATGAGAAATACGGAAAGTTTCTTACTAAATCAAAAAGATATCACGCTCATGATGAAAAAAATGATGCGAAGGCAGGTGATATTGTAAAAATTATGGAAACCCGTCCTTTGAGTAAACTCAAAAGATGGAGATTATTGGAAATAGTAGAAAGAGCTAAATAATATGATTCAGCAGGAAACCAGGCTAAAAGTAGCCGATAATAGCGGTGCAAGGGAAGTACTTTGCATCAAGGTACTCGGAAGTACAAGTCGCCGTTACGCTTCATTGGGGGATAAAATAATTGTAACCGTTAAGGATGCAATGCCTGGTGGTGGCGTGAAAAAAGGTACCGTTTCTACCGCTGTGGTAGTGCGTACTAGTAAAGAAGTACGGCGCAAAGATGGTTCTTATATTCGTTTCGACGATAATGCTTGTGTTTTGTTAAACCAAGCAGATGAGCCCCGTGGTACACGGATTTTCGGGCCCGTAGCCCGTGAACTGCGTGATAAGCAGTATATGAAAATTGTTTCATTAGCACCAGAAGTATTGTAAAATGAAAGTTCAACAAACAAACAGGTTTAAACCTAAATTCCGTGTTAAGAAAAACGACATGGTGGAAGTAATTACCGGAGACGATAAAGGAAAAAAGGGCAAGGTGATAGAAGTGGATTACAATAAAAGCCGGGTTTTGATAGAGGGGATAAATATTATCTCTAAACATACCCGTCCAAATGCACAATATCCCAACGGTGGAATTATTAAAAAGAAGCACCCGTGCATATCAGTAATGTATTGCTTGTTAACCCGGCTAATGGCTTGGGCGCTCGAACCAGTATTAAAATTACCAACGACAAAAAGGAAAGAATTTTTAAAGCAACTAAGAGGAGTAAGTAATGAAAGTGGAACCAAGACTTAAAACTAAATATACCGAGGAAGTAGCTCCTGCATTAAAAGAGCACTTCGGATATAAAAACGTGATGCAAATTCCTAAACTGCTAAAAATTAATGTTAGCCAAGGAGTAGGCGCTGCAACACAGGATAAAAAATTAGTGGATAACGCTATTGATGAAATGACAAAAATTACGGGTCAAAAAGCAGTAGGTACAAAATCGAAAAAGGATATCTCCAATTTCAAATTGCGTGCAAATATGCCGATTGGAGCCAGAGTTACCCTTAGAGGAACTTTGATGTACGAATTTCTTGATCGTCTCGTAGCTGTTGCACTACCTCGTGTACGTGACTTCCGTGGTATAAACAATAAGAGTTTCGACGGACGTGGCAATTTCACAATGGGTGTTACCGAGCAAATTATTTTTCCGGAAATTGATATTGATAAAATCAATAAGGTTACCGGTATGGATATCACCTTTGTTACATCAGCACCTACTGATGCTGAAGCATTTGAATTATTAAAAAGGCTGGGAATGCCGTTTAGAAAATAAAATAAAAGTATGGCCAAAAAGTCAATTATAGCACGCAATGCAAAAAGAGAACGCATGGTAATATTATATGCCGAGCGTCGTGATCAATTAAAGAAAGAAGGTAAATGGGACGAGCTGGATGCCCTTCCCCGCAATTCTTCTAAAGTGAGATTGCGCAATCGTTGTATGTTAACAGGTCGCCCAAGAGGTTATATCCGTGATTTCGGTTTATGCCGTAATCAATTCAGAGATATGGCCCTTTATGGTAAAATACCGGGAATTAAAAAAGCAAGTTGGTAATAAAATATTAATAATAGAATGAAGATTACGGATCCAATAGCAGATTACCTGACACGCATTAGAAATGCGCAGATGGCCCATCATAAAATAGTGGAAATTCCTGCTTCTAATGTAAAGAAGCGGCTCACAGAAATCTTGTATGATAACGGATTTATTTTCCGCTACAAGTTTGACTCTGAAGGCCCACAAGGGACAATAAAAATTGCATTGAAATATGATGCTGTTTCTAAAATGCCCGCAATTAAAGGAATTGAACGTGTGAGCCGTCCGGGTTTGAGAACTTATAAAAACACCGATGAATTGCCCCGAGTATTAAGTGGATTGGGTGTTGCCATCATATCTACTTCAAAAGGTATAATGACTGAGAAGGAAGCAAAACGTCAAAACGTTGGTGGAGAAGTACTCTGCTATATTTATTAAAAAAGGAAAACTGAACGGAAATGTCTAGAATAGGAAATGCACCCATTCAATTGCCAAACGGAGTTACTGTAAACGTAAGTGATAAAAACGTTATTACAGTTAAAGGCAAATTGGGAGAACTAAAACAAAAAGTGGATACGGATATCAGCATAGGTATTGATAACAATGTATTATCTGTGTCCAGACCTACTGAACAAAAACGCCATAAAGCAATGCATGGATTATATCGGGCACTAATTGCGAATATGGTGAAAGGTGTTTCGGAAGGTTATAAGATAGAATTAGAATTGGTAGGTGTAGGTTATCGTGCATCTAATCAGGGTCAGCTATTGGATCTTTCAATAGGATATTCTCACCCGATTATGATAGTGCTTCCTAAAGAAGTGAAGTTAAGTACCCTATCAGAAAAAGGTAAAAATCCAACCATTATTTTAGAATCATTTGATAAGCAATTGATCGGGCAGGTAGCTGCTAAAATCAGATCATTGAGAAAGCCTGAACCATACAAAGGAAAAGGTATCAAATACAAAACAGAAATATTACGCAGAAAAGCTGGTAAAACAGCAGGTAAATAAATTGTATTGAAATGCAAAGCAAAAAAACAAACCGCAGATCACGAATCAGATATGGAATCCGGAATAAAATTTCCGGTACAGCTGCACGCCCAAGATTATCTGTTTTCAGAAGTAATAAGGAAATCTATGCACAGATTATTGATGATGTTGCAGGGCATACTTTGGCTTCGGTTTCCAGTCGTTCTCTTAAAGAAGTGAAAGGAACTAAAGTGGAAATTGCAAAACAAATAGGTGTTGAAATGGCAAAGATTGCTGTTGAAAAGGGAATCTCTGAGGTGCGCTTCGACCGCAGTGGATATTTATACCATGGACGCATTAAAGCAATTGCTGAAGGTGCACGTGAAGGAGGTCTTAAATTTTAAATGAAAGCTAATTATGGCAGTAAATAAAGAAATACAAAGAGTACGTGCCTCCGAACTGGATCTTAAGGAAAAGGTTGTGGGCATTCAGCGGGTAGCAAAGGTTACTAAAGGTGGTCGCACATTTAGTTTCTCAGCATTAGTTATCGTTGGTGATGGACAAGGTACTGTTGGTCAGGGATTAGGAAAAGCTCGTGAAGTAACAGAGGCAATTCAGAAAGGCATCGATGATGCTAAGAAGAATTTAGTTAAAGTGCCTCTTTACAAAGGAACAATTCCACATGAGCAAAAAGGAAAATACGGTGCAGGTAAAGTAATGTTGAAACCAGCGGCACATGGAACGGGAGTTATTGCAGGAGGATCAATGCGTGCTGTATTAGAAAGTGCAGGCGTTACTGATGTTTTAGCAAAATCACTCGGCTCTTCTAATCCGCATAATGTGGTTAAAGCAACAATAAATGCTTTATCTCTATTGCGCACACCAATGCGTATTGCAGAACAAAGAAACGTGCCTTTAAAAAAAAGTATTTAACGGATAAGTATTATGGGAAAAGTAAAAATTACAATCGTTAAAAGCACTATTGACAGACCTAAAAATCAAAAGGCAACTGAGAAAGCATTGGGTTTAAGAAAATTAAACCACTCAGTTGAACTTGAAGAAACACCACAGGTGATGGGGATGATAAGAAGTGTACAACATTTATTAAAAGTGGAAAAAGCCTAATATGGATTTATCAAATTTAAAACCGGCAAAAGGATCCATCAAAACACGTAAACGTGTGGGTCGTGGACAAGGATCAGGAACAGGTGGTACCTCCACACGTGGTCATAAAGGTGCAAACTCACGTTCAGGTAATAAAAAGAAACACCATTTTGAAGGTGGGCAGATGCCATTGCAACGCAGAGTTCCTAAACGTGGATTTAAAAATCTGAACCGAGTGGATTATGTGGAGTTGAACCTTAAACAGATTCAGGAATTATCGGATAAATTTAGCATTACCAAATTAGATACGGAAATGCTATTTGCCAATAGGATAATTAAGGCAGGCCAAAGATTAAAAGTTTTGGGCAATGGCCAGTTGACCACAAAAGTGGAAGTAAGTGCACATGCTTATAGTAAAGCTGCAAAAGCAGCTATTGAAGCAATTGGTGGAACCGCAAACGTGATTGAATAAGTAAGAATGAAAAACTTCATAGAAACCATAAGGAATATTTGGCATATCGAAGATCTGCGCAAGCGAATTATCTTCACCGTAGGGTTGATTTTTTATTTATCGCCTTGGATCTTATGTAATATTGCCTGGTATTGATGCAGACCTTTATAAAACTGCAGTTCAAGGATCCGGCTCCGGCGGTTTGTTAGGGTTGATTAATTTATTTGCAGGAGGGGCTTTAGCCGGGCATCTATTCTTGCTTTAGGAATTATGCCCTATATATCCGCATCAATTGCAATGCAATTGTTAGGAATAGCTGTTCCTTTTTTCGCAAGAATGCAACGTGAAGGTGAAAGTGGAAGAAGAAAAATAAACCAATATACCCGAGTACTTACTGTAATTGTAACAGCATTCCAGGCCTCAGGATATTTTATTTATTTAAAGTCAATGGCAGAATCTTCAGGAGGGGCTAATTTCATTATGACTTCCTATCCTCTGTTCTGGTTCATTTGTGTAATTATGTTAACAACAGGAACATTGTTCACTATGTGGCTGGGAGAAAAATTACTGACCGGGGTATCGGAAATGGAATCTCTTTTATCATTATGGTTGGAATTATTGCAGGGTTACCCGCTGCATTGGGTAATGAATTTATTACTCGTGTGAATGAAAATACAGGAGGACTTGTACCATTTGTATTAGAACTTGCTTTCCTTGTTGTAGTTGTTATGGCAAGTATTCTGTTGGTTCAAGGAACACGTAGAATCCCGGTACAATATGCTAAAAGAATTGTTGGAGCAAAACAATATGGTGGAAACCGTCAGTTTATTCCTTTGAAAATAAATGCTGCCGGTGTTATGCCCATCATTTTTGCTCAGGCTTTAATGTTTATTCCTGGAACGGTGCAAACGTTTTTTCCTGATTCACAAAGTAGTTTTATTTTGCAGCTAAACGACTTTACATCAGTTACCTATAATATTATTTATGGACTATTGGTTGTGATATTTACTTATTTCTATACAGCGATTACTATCAATCCAACACAAATTGCAGACGATTTAAAAAAGAATGGTGGGTTTATTCCCGGTGTGAAACCAGGAAGAAAAACATCGGAATTTATTGATAATGTGTTATCCAGAATTACATTACCAGGCTCAATTTTTCTGGCTTTAGTTGCCATTATGCCGGTATTTTCAACTGCCTTTGGAGTAGGGCCTCAATTTGCTCAATTCTTTGGAGGCACTTCACTACTAATTATGGTGGGAGTAATATTGGATACATTACAACAAGTAGAAAGTCATTTGTTAATGAGGCATTATGATGGCCTGATGAAATCTGGTCGTATAAAGGGACGATCTAGTTCACCTGTGAGTATTTAAGAATGATAATTTATAAAACAACAGATGAGATTGAACTCATCAGAAAAAGTTCTTTGTTAGTATCGGATACATTGGCACATTTAGCAAGTATCATAAAACCCGGGATGACCACTTTGCAGTTAGATGCAATTGCGGAGGAGTTTATTAGAGATAATGGTGCAATCCCAACCTTTAAAGGATATAATGGGTTTACCGGTACATTGTGTACCAGTGTAAATGATGTGGTTGTGCATGGTATTCCTTCCGGCCAGATTATTAAATATGGTGATGTTGTTTCGCTTGATTGCGGAGTTTATATGAACGGATTTCACGGAGATTCTGCTTATAGTTTTCTCTTAGGTGAAGTTAGCGATGAAGTGGTGAAGCTGGCAGAAGTAACAAAACAATCTCTTTATAAAGGAATTGAAGCAGCAGAAATAGGAAATAGAATAGGAGATATCGGTTATGCAATTCAGGAATTTGCAGAAAGGTTTAATGGTTATGGAATTGTGCGTGAATTAGTAGGTCATGGAATAGGCAAAGATTTACATGAAGAACCTGAAGTACCGAACTTTGGAGCCAGAGGTAAAGGAATAAGATTGCAGGAAGGATTAGTGATAGCGATTGAACCAATGGTGAATATGGGTACCTCCAGAGTAGTGCAGGAAAATGATGGCTGGACCATTCGCACCAAAGACAAAAAGTGAGTATGCACTTTGAACATACAATAGCGGTTAAAAAGGGCAAGGCAGATTTGCTTTCCAGTTTTGATCCAATTGAACAAGCAGAATTGAAAAACAGTAATTTATACAAGAGTAAAGAAAAGGTAACGCATTAATGTCAAAACAAGGACTTATAAAACAAGACGGTGTAATAACCGAAGCGTTATCAAATGCAATGTTCCGAGTGAAATTGGAAAATGAACATGAGATAGTAGCTCATATTTCGGGAAAAATGCGTATGCATTATATTCGCATTCTACCCGGCGATAAGGTAACAATAGAAATGTCGCCTTATGATTTAACAAGAGGAAGAATTATTTACAGATATAAATAATAACGTAATGAAAGTTAGACCATCAATTAAGAAAAGAAGTGTTGACTGCAAGATAGTGCGCAGAAAAGGTGTGCTGTATGTAATCAATAAAAAGAATCCAAAATTTAAACAACGTCAAGGTTAAAAAATAAATTATGGCAAGGATAGCCGGTATTGATTTACCAAAAAATAAACAAGGCATAATTGGCCTTACCTATATCTTCGGAATTGGCAACACCAGAGCTAAATATATTTTGGCGAAAGCTAATGTAGAAGAAAGCAAGAAAGTGAAAGACTGGAATGATGATGAGATTAATGCAATCCGTAATATTATCAGCAATGAAATTAAGGTGGAAGGTGCTTTGCGTTCTGAAGTGCAATTATCTATTAAACGATTAATGGATATTGGATGCTACCGGGGCGTTCGTCATCGTAAAGGATTACCAGTTCGTGGACAAAAAACCAAGAGTAATGCAAGAACCAGAAAGGGTAGGAAAAAGACAGTTGCCGGAAAGAAGAAAGCACCTAAAGGATAATCCATAACAACTTTAATATTTTAAAACTATTATTCTATAGCAATGGCTAAAACAACATCATCAAAAAAGGTTACTAAAAAAGAGTAGTAAAGGTAGATGCCGATGGACAGGTACACATCAATGCTACTTTTAATAACATGATTGTAACTTTTACAAACAACAGTGGTCAAACAATTTCATGGTCTTCTTCCGGAAAATCAGGATTCAGAGGATCAAAGAAGAATACACCTTATGCAGCACAGATTTCTGTAAGTGATGCTGCAAAAACTGCCTACGACGCCGGTTTGCGCAGAGTAGAAGTTTTTTGTAAAAGGTCCGGGCTCAGGTCGTGAAGCAGCTATTCGTCAGGTGGCTATTTCAGGAATGGATATTTCCGTAATTCGGGATATCACTCCAATGCCACATAACGGATGCAGACCACCTAAGAAAAGAAGAGTATAATTAATTAATCATATCAATATTACATGGCACGTTATACAGGACCAAGAACCAAAAAAGCAAGAACATTTGCTGAACCGATTTTCGGATATGATAAGTCGTTTGATAAACGTAAGTATCCACCGGGACAGCATGGTTTGTCCAAAAAGAAAAAATCATTATCTGAATTTGGCCTTCAGTTAAAGGAAAAACAAAAAGCAAAATACACTTATGGTGTTTTGGAGCGTCAGTTTGCTAAAACATATTCTGATGCAGCAAGACGCCAGGCCGCAACCGGTGAAGTATTGCTTCAATTATTAGAAGCAAGATTGGATAATACCGTATTTCGTTTAGGTATTGCGCCAACACGTCGGGCTGCACGCCAATTAGTGAATCATAAACATATTGAAGTAAATGGATCTATTGCAAATACTCCATCACATAGCTTAAGGCCGGGTGATGTAGTTACAGTAAGGGAGAAATCAAAAGATATGGAAGTGATAAGAAATGCACAACCCGGAGGTACAAGATATCCTTGGTTGGAATGGAATTCTGATCAACAAAAAGGTGTGTTCAATATGTACCGGAACGTGATCAAATTCCTGAAAATATTAAGGAATTATTGATCGTGGAATTATACTCCAAGTAATTTAATCTTATAAAAATTAAAAATACGATATGTCAATTTTAGCATTTCAGCGCCCCGATAAGATTACTCTTCAAAAAGCAACAGACTTTGAAGGTACATTCGAATTCAAACCTTTAGGAACCCGGATTTGGTGTTACTGTCGGCAACGCATTAAGACGCATTTTGCTTTCTTCTTTAGAAGGATATGCAATTTCTGCAATAAAAATAAGTGGAGTAGATCATGAATTTTCTACTATAAATGGTGTGATGGAAGATATCACTGAGATAGTGTTGAATTTGAAACAAGTGCGATTGAAAAAGAATTAGGTGGGGATGATAATCAAATTGAAAAAATATTTATCTCACTTAAAGACAAGGAAGAGTTCAAAGCAGGGGATATAGAAAAGCACACAAATAATTTCCGGGTAATGAATCCCGATTTGCTTATTTGTCGCATGGAGCCTTTTGTAAAATTGGATGTGGAACTTACCATTCAAAAAGGTAGAGGATATATGCCCGCAGAAGAAAATAAACTAATTGAAGAAGCAATTGGTGTTATTCCTATTGATGCGATTTATACTCCAATTAAAAATGTACGCTACACTATAGAGAATACGAGGGTAGAACAAAAAACAGACTTTGAAAAACTGTTGATTGAAATAAAAACCGATGGTACTATTCATCCGGAAGATGCAATTAAGGAAGCTGCAAGAATTATGATTCAGCACCTGATGTTGATTACTGATGAAAATATTTCTTTCAATACCGTACATGAAAAAGAAACGGAAACTGTAGATGAGCATACATTGCATATTCGTAAATTATTGAAAACACCTTTGGAAGATTTAGATCTTTCAGTGCGTGCATACAATTGTTTGAAAGCCGCAAAAATTAATGGTCTGGCTGAATTAGTAAAGTATGATACTAACGAATTATTGAAATTCAGAAATTTTGGTAAGAAGAGCTTAGTAGAAATTGAAGCAATGGTTTTAGATAAAGGGTTGCAATTTGGAATGGACCTTTCAAAATTTAAATTAGAAGAAGAATATTAACAGATGTTGGGAAACATCACTATTAAATAATTTGAGATGAGACACGGTAATAAAATAAATCACCTGGGCAGAACTTACAGTCACCGTAAGGCAATGCTGATGAATATGGGCACCTCTTTGTTGATGCACAAACGCATTCAAACAACATTGGCTAAGGCAAAGGAATTGAGGGTGTATATTGAGCCATTAATGACTAAGGCAAAAGAAGATACTACGCACAATCGCCGTACTGTCTTTGCTTCGTTGAGGAGTAAAGAGCAGTTACTGAATTATTCAACAATATTTCAGTAAAAATTGCAACTCGAAATGGAGGTTATACTCGTATATTAAAATTAGGTGATAACAGAGCGGGAGATAATGCTGAAATGTGTATCATCGAATTGGTCGATTACAATGAAGGTATGTTGAAGGATAGCAAAACTGCTACGAAGAAAAGAACTCGTCGTGGTGCTGCTACCTCAAAAACCTCTGCTCCAAAAGCTGTTGAAAAGAAAGAAGAAATAGTTGCTGAGAAAGAAGAAGATAAAGCAGAGGAAGCTCCGGAAGTTATTGAAGAAAAGCCTTCTGAAGAAAGTACAGATACAACAAGCGAAGAAGTAAAATAAAATTATTCTTTATACAAGTTTTAAGGAAGAGGATTTAACGATCCTCTTTTTTTTATGCTATTTATATTTTGCAAAGGTAAATCTTGAATTAAGAAATTAAATCTGTTTTAATGAAATGAATTTTTAAAATTGAAGGCATAAAAAAAGCGCCCTTTTCAGGACGCTTTTTATTTGTATTAAAAAATTGTAATTAATTATTAATAAAAATTTGCTTGTTAAGTATTGCGCCATCAGCAACAATATTTACTAAGTAAACCCCATCAGCAGCACCTTCCAGATTAATGCGCATTCCTGATTGATTCAAGTCGTTGCTATAAACTGTTTGGCCAACTGCATTTACTACTTTAACTGTTGCACTTGTTGCATTTAAATTATTTACTGCAATGTTCACTGTATTGCCAAAGCTGTAAACATTTAATTTAGCTGCATCAATTGTTGGAATTCCAACTTCAACTTCTGTCTGACCAGCATCAATTCCTTCGTCAGCACCTAAACGGTAAGCATAATCCTTAATAGTTACTGAAACAGGGCCAACAGATACATCCATTCTTATCCAGCCATAATGTAATTCACCATCTATGTCGAAACGGATTCCAAGATATTTATCTGTTTGATTTGCAAATGGTCCATATGTAGCGCCGCTATATATAGAACCAAGAAAACCTACATTACCATAAGCATTAGTTCCAATAAAAGAAGCACCAGAATCAATAGCTGATCCTTCGTTCAGGGCACTACCGTAAGGCAGCGCCGGTCCTACATAACCAACGAATTGGTTATTCGCATTTCCATAACTGGCTGTAGGTAAGTAGCCAAACAATTTAACCCATGACCATTCTGGTGCTGTGGTTGCTGTGTTACCGTAAGCTTCAAAATAAAAATCTAATGCTCCGTTGTCATCAATATCCAACACTGAAAATTCCCCAAAATTTAATGTAACATCATCAATGTCAGTATAAATAATTTCCGTTTGAGCGCTGGCAGCTGCTCCGGTTAAGGCGAATGCGCCGGCCATAGCTGAATATGCAGCTAATTTTAAATTTGTTTTTTCTGATTTAGCGTAATTTTTTCTCATAGATATCTAATGATTAATTAATGAATGAAATTTCGAGGGCTAAAATAATGAAATTTTTTGCAAGCATATAAGTATGCTAATTATTTTTTTATTTAGATTTTTAATTGACTTACATATTACACAATAAATTATTTGCTCAGCCATATTTTTTTGTAATAAAGTGATTCTTGGATTCGATAACAACTATATAAATTCCGCTCGGAAATGTTTGGGCAGGTATCTCATTTTATAGCCGGAAATACTTGCAGTATAAATTTCCCTACCACTTATATCAACTACTTTACAAGTGGCATTTTCTAAAAACTCTTCTGATTGAATTATGATTGAAGTTTGATTGCTAAAAATATTAATTGCAGTTAATTCCGAATTTTCTGCTATGCCAACTGTTGTTCCTGCCACTATACCAGCATCCACCTGATTATCCCAGGCGAGTGCATTTAATTGAATACTACTTCCTCCTTCCGCAACGCTTAATCTTATCCATGCAAAATGTGTCGCACCAGAAATTTTAAATCGAATTCCCAGATAACTGTTATCTGTGCCTGACCATGGACCGCCTTCATAAACTACAGAACCATCCACAGATATAAATCCTGCTAATCTTGCTTTGGCAGTAAATTTTGGAATTGTATCCGCAATTAAATCTCCGGATTCAAAAATATAAGCGGAGTTAATTACATAACTACTTAAAGTATTTTGTTTTCCCAAAATCGCATTGACGCTGATACCTTGCCCATAGGCAAACCTATATTGATAAGGCACCATTAATCCACCTGAACTTTCAATAGAACTGATTTTACTTTCTATCCAAAACCTGATATCATTTATTCCATCTCCATCTATATCGAGTAAGATTGTATCATTTCCCAATACCAGTGAATCCGGATCCAAATCATTATAAACAACAAATGCCTGAGCATCTTCATGTATTGCAACAAATGCGATAGAAGCCACTGAATATGCAGCCAATCGTTTCAATAATATTTTACTTTTCTCTCTGACATTAGTTTATACTTTTTCCCGATACAGATTTTTATCTACTACACTTGCCATTGCATTTATATCCAGCTTACCACCCATAAATGCATTTATCTTTTCTAATTCTGCTTTAGGATTTTGAATAAGATTATTATGTGATACATATAATATTTTCACATTGCTTTGCATAGGTGCCCATGCTTTTACCCTTGTGAGATTTAGTTTAAATGCCTGCATCAATTTTAAATTAACTGTAGGCTCTTTCATTTTTCCGGAACGCACCAACATTTTTGCCTGACTCATCAACACCTCATCCATGTTACGCTCCATAAATAGAATTCTATATTCATATTGCGTGGGAAGTTCGAATAATAAATGTGAAATCACTTTCACCACTTTACCATTTGCCTCACCTAACCAAGTTTTATTTTTTCCTAAGGATTTTACCATTTCATGTTCGTAATAACCTTTAGGATTATTTTCATCCGCAGTACGCAACTTATCGGTAAATATTTCCTGACCACCTTTCTCCAGCATTTGCATCATCAAACTTGTTCCTGATCTTGGCAAGCCACTTACAATTGTGATAGTACCTTTTAAATTATCCTGCAATTCTTTTGTATGTGCTTTTGCTTGTTCCGGATTTTTTAAATGCTCGGTATATATTTTATTTAACCAGGCTCTTGCTTTATTTATTCCCGGTGCCATTTTCAAACACACTTCAAAAGCTTCGGCAGATTCCTGATACATTTTCATATAATACAATGATTCGCCAATATGATAATGCGCCACCGGATAATGATACATTAATCCCACACAATTCAAAAACTGTTCTAATGCATCTTCGTATTTTCCTCTGCGCAATAATGTAATGCCGAGTCCATGAAATGCCGATGCACTTCGGGGGTCATATTCCAATTCTTTACGGAACGCTTTTTCTGCTTTTGCCCAACGCTTCAGCAACATATATGATCTGCCGAGCTGCATATTAATTCTTGATGCAGGTGCTTCTTTTTCTATTTTTTCAAAAATGGCTAATGCTTCTTTCGGTTTATTTTCTATCATCAGCAGATTGCCTTCCATCACCAACATACTCAAAGAATCCTTACCTGTTTCTGCTTTTATTTTTGATAATACTTCTCTGCATTCAGTTATCATATTTAATGTTTGATAACAGGTAGCCAGACGCATTCCATAGCGGGTAACATCCGGATTTTCTTCAAACAGTTTTGTGAGTATTTCAATCGCAGGTTTATGTTGTCTTCCATTGATATAAGACCTCGCTAAGTAGTAGTTATTTTCATTCACCGTTTTCTGAATTGCCTTCTCAATATTCTCATCCGGTTTATCTACATAGCCCAACTCTATTAATTGCTCCAATGCTTCTTGAGCAGCATACGGATCTTCTTGTTTATCGGCAGGATGTTCACCACTATCGCCTTTAATATCATCCCAACTTGGAATTTGTTCTACGGTAATATTTTCATCAAAGGCATTCACTATTACATTGCCATCCATATCCGCTCCCACAGGTAATCCAAATAATGTAAGTAGTGTAGGAGTTACATCTAAAATACTTGCACCATACACTCTTTCATCTTTTTTTATATGCGGACCATTTAATACAACCACACCATAAGGACTATGCTCATAAGCCGGAGCCGCAGGTTCTTTTGGCAACGCAATCGGACGCAAATGATCGGGATGAAATCCATGATCAGAAATTAGCATCACTGTAACATCATCACCTGCTAATTGCAGCAGACGTTCCAACATCATATCATGAAATTTATATCCGCTTATCACCACATCTTTATAGGTTTCAAATAAATCGTCCGGCATACCGGGTAACTGAGGTGGATGAAATTTCATAAAGCCATGGCAGAAGTGATCAATAGCATCGAAGTAAACACCTACAAAATCCCATTCTTCATTTTCTAAAATATAAGTAGCTGCTGCCTGAATAGTGCTGCAATCAGCAATCACCTTTGCCAGCATACCCAATCGTTTATCTTTTTCCTGATCCACTTTCGCTGCTGTAGGTACAAAAGGTAAAATATGTGCGGGCGTTAACTCGGCCGGATGAATACGCATTTTCGCATAAATTTCTGCCTTCTCCGCAGGATGTACGGTGCCTTCAGCCATCGGCCATTTTTCATTAATAGGCTTGGTAGCTCTTTGGTATAAATTGGAAATCATAGTGCCATTAATTGGCTCTGCCGGATGACTTGGCCACCATCCCACTACATGACTTTTTAATCCATGTTGATTTAAAATATTCCAAACCGCTTTTACTTTTCTTGATGTAATAAATGCCGGGCGAATTCCTTTTCCCGAAGGATCGGGTTCTGTAAATCCATGGATGCCGTGCTTATATGGTCTTTTTCCTGTGCCAATAGATGTCCATAACATGGGTGATAAAGGCGGATCTAAAGTTGCCAGATTTCCCATTACTCCACCGTTTACTAATTTTTCTAAGGTGGGCATGTGGCCTGCATCCATCAATGGATTAATTACTTTCCAGTCTGCCGCATCCCATCCAATTAATAATACTTTTTTTGCTAATCTTTTTCCCATTGCACTTCCGCTTATTTTTTAGTTTTTTTCTTTCCTTCTATCGGTTTTGCTTTCGCTTTTTCTTCGGCTTTTTCATTCGCATTTTTTTCTTTCATCGTCTTTGCGAATTTGGCTCTCGCTTCCCGCCATGCTATTAAACCTTTATATCCTAATGCAAGTAAACCCAGTGAACCTTCGGGTGGTACATCTATCGGTGCACCCTCTTTAGTGGTGATTGTTATTTTTTGTTCTTTCGAAATCATAATTTTTTTTGCAAGGCGGTAAAGGTATTGCTTTTGTGGGGCTTTTCTGTCAATTGTTCATCAGTATCATAGGGTTGATTGTGTAATTTTACCCACCTAAATAAAAATGTAATGTCGTTGAACGAATTAGAATTAATAAGAAGAGAAAGTTTACACCAATTGCGATTAATGGGAATTGATCCTTACCCTGCAGAAGGTTATGATGTGAATGTTTCCAGCAAAGAAATTTTAGAGAATTATAAAACCGATTCATCGGATTTTAAAAATGTATCCATTGCCGGCAGATTAATGAGTAAGCGCATTATGGGTAAAGCTTCTTTTGCCGTGATTCAGGATCAGGCAGGACGCATTCAATTGTATATCAGCAGAAATGATATTTGTAAAGAAGAGGATAAAACATTGTATGATGAAGTGTTTAAAAAGCATTTGGATATCGGTGATATTATTGGTGTGAAAGGATATGCATTTACCACTAAAACCGGTGAGACAACTATTCATGTAACTGAATTAAAATTGTTGTGCAAATCATTAAAGCCATTGCCGATTGTGAAGACAGATGCGGATGGAAATGTGTTTGATGCATTTACGGATCCGGAGCAACGGTATAGAATGCGTTATGTGGATTTAATTGTGAATCCGCATGTGCGTGAAATATTTATCACCCGTGCAAAAATTGTAAATACCATTCGCAAATTTTTAATGGATAAAGAATATCTGGAAGTGGAAACACCAATTCTGCAACCCATTTATGGTGGTGCTGCAGCTCGTCCGTTTAAGACGCATCACAATACATTGGACATGACTTTGTATTTGCGCATTGCAAACGAATTATATCTGAAGCGATTAATTGTCGGCGGCTTTGATGGTGTGTTTGAGTTTGCAAAAGATTTTCGCAACGAGGGCATGGACCGGTTTCATAATCCTGAATTTACGCAGGTAGAATTATATGTGGCCTACAAAGATTATGAGTGGATGATGAACTTGGTGGAAGAGATGATTGAGCAAGTGGCGATTGCCGCAACAGGTGATACAAAAGTTACGGTGGGAGAAAATGTAATTGATTTCAAACGACCATGGAAACGCTATACTATGTTTGAAGCAATTCATGAATTTACAGGTGTAGATATTTCGGCGATGAATGAAAAAGAAATTTATGAAGCTGCCAGAAAAATGCATGTGCCTATTGATGCAACAATGGGGAAAGGAAAATTAATTGATGAAATATTTGGCGAGAAATGCGAGCCGTTTTTAATTCAACCTACATTCATAACCGACTATCCGATTGAGATGAGTCCCTTGGCAAAAAAACATCGCAGCAAAGAGGGATTGGTTGAACGGTTTGAAGCAATAGTAAACGGTAAAGAATTGTGTAATGCATTCACCGAATTAAATGATCCGATGGATCAACGCTTTCGCTTTGAAGAACAATTGGAATTAGGTAAGCGTGGTGATGAAGAAGCAATGGTGTTGGACGAAGATTTTTTAAGATCATTAGAATATGGTCTCCCACCAACAGCCGGTTTGGGAATTGGTATTGATCGTTTGACAATGATTATGACCAACAGCAAATCCATTCAGGAAGTATTGTTGTTCCCGCAAATGCGCCCGGAGAACTGATGTGAGAATGTGAGAATGTGAGAATGTGCAAATGGAAATGATTAACAGAGGGATGTAGAACTGTAGAATTGTAGAACTGTCGAATCGTGTAACTGTGTAATTGTGTAATCGGAAAAGGCGATAGCGATGGCAAATAGCGATGGCAATTCGAGCATTTTAAAAATCCGTGAAATCCATTAATCCGTGTAATCCCTGCCAGCCGTCAAACTGTCTAAAAACTACCCACACATTTTTGTTGAATAGTAACTTCAATTTATAAGTTATGATTTGCAATTTTATATATGCAATACATACAAGGAACAAATAGGAATCAGGCCGTATTGTTTAATGAAAGTTTAGATCAAATTATCAGCTTTGATAATGAAGTTCGTTTAATTGATTTATTTGCAGAGAGCATTATAATAGAAGATTTTGGTTTCGTGCAGAAACTAAATACTGAAGGTCGCCCTGCATACAATCCAAAGGATTTGCTTAAACTTTTTATTTACGGTTATCTCAACAGCATGCGCTCATCAAGAGTGTTGGAAAAAGAGTGCAGACGCAACATCGAAGTAATGTGGCTTATGAAACAACTTGTGCCAGATCATAATACAATTTCAAACTTCCGCAGAGATAATGAAAAAGCTATTCGCAAAGTTTTCAGATACACCGTAAGCATTGCAAAAGAATTTGATTTAATCGGCGGTAAATTAATTGCCGGCGACAGCACAAAACTGCGTGCTCAAAACAGTAAGAAAAACAATTTCAACCAAAAGAAAATTGAACGCCATCTGCAATACATAGATAACAAACTTGCTGAATATACAGATGCGCTTCGTCAGGCTGATGATGATAAAGATGATGTACAACAAGAGAATCAAAAAATAATAGAACAACAAATTTCAAAACACGAAAACAGAAAAGAATTTTATCATGCACTTACCGATCAATTAAAACAAACTGGCGAGCTACAAATATCGCTGAGCGACCCCGACAGCCGGCAGATGATTACCCGTAATGACATCATAGAAGTTGCTTACAATGTGCAGACAACAGTGGATGCTAAAAACAAATTAATTATTGATTATAAAGTCACCAACACTAATGACAATAAAGCGATGGGTGGTATGCTGCGCAGGGCGAAAACAATTTTAAAAACAAATGATATTACAGCACTGTATGATAAAGGATATCACGCCGGTAGCGAATTAAAAACAGCTTGTGAAATGGGTATTGAAACACTCGTGGCTATACCTGATAAATCTTCCGCATCTATGATTCCAGAACCTGCATACAATGTTTCAGAATTTATCTACGACGCAGTACAACATACTTACACTTGTCCGCAAAATCAAGTACTAAAAACAAACGGCAACTGGTATAAAAAAGACAGAAATGCACGGGGCAGAAAGCACACCGAACCTATACTTATGCAGCGCTTTAAAACTACGGCATGCAATGAATGTCCTGCATTAAATAACTGCACAAAAAATACAGGAAGTAGAGGTCGTGTAATAGAAAGAAGTGAATATCAAAATTATGTTGATCAAAATAAAATTAATATCCAGAACAATGCAGGTTTATATCGCAAACGGCAAGAAATAGTAGAGCACCCATATGGCATAATAAAAAGGCAATGGGGCTTCTATTACATCACTACTAAGCGGGGAATTAAACGGGCAAGTGCTGATGTAGGACTTATGCTCATCGCATTTAATTTACGCAGGTTATTTAATATAATTGATAAGAAAGAATTGTTTAGATACTTAATGAAGAAACTCATTTTATTATTTGCACCTCTGCAAACGAATTTAGCTTCGATATACCGAATTATTTTTTTCAGCACAGAAATTATTTTTATAAAAAATCATTTCAATAAACTGATTAAATCACATTTAATAAGTTATAGAAAACCGGAATTAGTATTTTTAAAATTTAACGGAGGTTTTTAGACGGACTGCCGGCAGGCAGGCGTGATTCAGATAATTGAAAAATTGTAGAACTGTAGAATCGTAGAACTGTAGAACAGTAGAACTGTAGAACTGTAGAATCGTAGAACTGTCGAATCGGAAAAAAGCGATAGCTAAGGCAGATGGCGATGGCTGGTTTACAGTAATTTTGAAACTCGAAACTCGAAATTTGAAACTCGAAACTTTGAACCTGAAACCCGAAACTCTTTTCACTGTCAACTGTCAACTGTCCATTGTCAATTGCCAACAGCCAACGGCCAAAAGCCATTTACTATTTCAAAATCGTATTCCGATAAGAAACTCCATCAATTTCAATTTCAGAAATATACATTCCACTTGCGAAGTTGGTCATGTCGATTGCTAAGGTTTGCATGCCTTCGTTGACAGCAATTTTTTCTGCATACATTTCACGACCTGTCATATCAAATATGCGGAGATAAGTAATGCCGCTGTTAGCACTTAATATATTCATGCTGACATTATTCACAACCGGGTTGGGATAAGGATAACCCATTTCGAAATTGCCATTTACTTTAATGCTGATTACATTGCTGTAATCGAAAGCACCATTGTAATCGGTTTGCTTTAAGCGATAGTAGTTTGTTCCTAAATACGGTTGCGCATCTGTATATTCATAATTCAATAAAGTACTGCTTTGTCCTGCACCTGCCACTGTTCCAATCTCCTCATAACTCTTTCCATCCAGACTGCGCTCGATAGTAAAATAATCATTGTTTAATTCAGAAATTAGTCAGTTCAAAACATTTCATTACCAACGTTTGAGCCATCAAATTTAATAAGTTATAGAAAACCGGAATTAGTATTTTTAAAATTTAACGGAGGTTTTTAGACGGACTGCCGGGCAGGCAGGCGTGATTCAGATAATTGAAAAATTGTAGAACTGTAGAATCGTAGAACTGTAGAACAGTAGAACTGTAGAACTGTAGAATCGTAGAACCGAATCGGAAAAAGCGATAGCTAAGGCAGATGGCGATGGCTGGTTTACAGTAATTTTGAAACTCGAAACTCGAAATTTGAAACTCGAAACTTTGAACCTGAAACCCGAAACTCTTTTTCACTGTCAACTGTCAACTGTCCATGTGTCAATTGCCAACAGCCAACGGCCAAAAGCCATTTACTATTTCAAAATCGTATTCCGATAAGAAACTCCATCAATTTCAATTTCAGAAATATACATTCCACTTGCGAAGTTGGTCATGTCGATAGCGAAGGTTTGCAAGCCTTCGTTGACAGCAATTTTTTCTGCATACATTTCACGACCTGTCATATCAAATATGCGGAGATAAGTAATGCCGCTGTTAGCACTTAATATATTCATGCTGACATTATTCACAACCGGGTTGGGATAAGGATAACCCATTTCGAAATTGCCATTTACTTTAATGCTGATTACATTGCTGTAATCGAAAGCACCATTGTAATCGGTTTGCTTTAAGCGATAGTAGTTTGTTCCTAAATACGGTTGCGCATCAGTATATTCATAATTCAATAAAGTACTGCTTTGTCCTGCACCTGCCACTGTTCCAATCTCTTCATAACTCTTGCCATCCAGACTGCGCTCGATAGTAAAATAATCATTGTTTAATTCGGTAGCAGTAGTCCAGTTCAGCACATTTGCATTACCAACGTTTGAGCCATCAAAATCTACTAATACGATTGGTAAAATATATTCTTCTGATCTGCCGATACCGTAAAATCTCATAAAAGTTACACCTGACATTTGTAATGTTATGGTTGAAGTAGAAAATGCGGATGGAACAGGTGAAGTACCTGCATCTGTCCAACCCGATGCTCCAGTGTTAGGGCTACGGAAAATAGAATGAAAACTATCATTAGCTCCCATATTATTTACTGCATCTGCTACCAGAGTTAAATCAAAAACATTTGGAGTGACATCTGCCGTAAAATCCCAATAACCGTTATCCAAAAATTGTGTTATTGGAGTGGGTTCGCTTCCTCCATAAATAGTGGAAGTTAATCCTGTTGGATTTATTAATGGAGTACTATTAAAATTGCTGCTAATTTGCGTTGCACCCGGAGAGCTACTCCAAGTCATAGCAGCGGGATTATAGCCAGCATCAGAACCTATTGGAAAGAGATAATTACCTGAACCACCAATAGTCCTTATAAACCGCCCTGTTCCATTGGTAACAACATACGATGAACTACTTCCTCCGGATAAGCCGGTGGCATTACTTAATGTTAAGCTGAAATTATTTAGTATTAGATTTTCATTTAATAGACTGAATGTATTCTGCACTTCTATCTTCTTATCAAGACTGATAGTGGAGCCATCTATTGTAAGATTATAAAATGTAGTAGAAGCGCCACTGATTACTTCAATATCAGGTGAATCTTTGAATATAACTGTACTAGTACCTTGTGTAAAAGAATTTGCTCCAGCCTTATTCCAGCTACCACCCACAGTAATAGTTGCAGAGCCGGCATTAAATGCAGCAGGACCCCCACTCAAGGAAACATCACCTGTTATATTAATAGGATTTGTCGCTGCGGATGTACCGCCACTTCCTGAAGTTGTGAAATTACCCGCCACATTTATTGTAACCGCAGGTAATGTTTTTGAACCACTCCCACTAAAATTTAGATTGCCGTAATCTTCTGCAGTAACTGCTTGTGCACCACCACCGGAATAATCTACAGTACTTGTTGTCCCAAAAGTTTTAGTACCAGTACCCGAAACTGTAACCATTGAAGTCCCGGTCAGACTTAAAGTCGCATTATCAGAAACACTTAAGTTTTTACCTGACGCTAAAGTGATGTCGCCTGTAATTAATGTTCCGGTAGTAACACTTAGATCACCATTAATTGTGGGTACTGTTGTAAATGTAACAGTTGCGCCACTTGTAGTTGCTATTGTTACATCATGTAAGTCTGATGCAGTGTTTTGAATTTTGATTGCTTGATCCATTACATATAATATCGCAATAATTTGTAGGGGATAAATACATATCCATTGTACCATTATTACTTAAATTTCCACCTATAGTGAGCGTATTAATACTTCCCGTTCCTGAGGCAACAATAAAAGATTTACCACTAGTTACTTTTACTAAACCCGTAACAACCAAATTATTGCTTGCATTGCCATCAAAGCTTAAGCTGCCTTTTACTGTTATACTTCCAATTGCATAATTAGGTGAAATATTAATAGTTATTGTAGAGGTATTTAAAATTGTAACATCACCTGTTCCTGCACTTTGGCCAGGATATTCTGTAGCTGAAACCCAACTTGTTGTAAATACCTGCCATTTTGTGGGATCATTCCAATTTCCTACACCGCCTGTAGATTGATAATCTCCTGCCACCTGCCCAAAACCCAATAAAGGCACGAATAAACAAACAGCTAAAAATGCGAAGAAGGAAGTAGAGAGTTTCATATTCAAAATAGTTTTATGAGTAAGGATACAAATATAATTTTCAAACACTATATACTATGATGTTTTAGTGCATAGTTGTGTGACAAGTGTAAAGTTAACAGGAATTTATGGAAGCTGCCTAAAAACAATTGTAAATTTTCACTGTAAATCAGCGTATTGTAACTGGAATGGGAGCTGCTTTTTAAAAGCACAAAAATATTATGCTGTACATAGCAAGATGAAAAGCCTGCAATTTCCCTGACAAGTGAATTTTTTAGGGTGTAAAAAAGCCGGAATTTATAGCATCAAATTGTATTTATCGTGATGCGGGGAAGACCATATTTTTTTTTATTGTTTTATAAATCTGTAGATGTCAGGCGCATTGTTTTGCATCAATTTTATAAAATATACACCTGCCGGCAAATCTGAAACAGGCAATTGTACAAGCTGATTTTCTGCGATATCGCCAATGTAATGCAGTTGTATTTGTCGGCCTGTTTGATCCAGTAATGCAATAGACACATTGGTTTGTTCTTGTCCTACAAATTGAATGGTTATAAAATCCGTTGCCGGGTTGGGATAAATATTTATAGCAATAGTGGATGTATTGAGCACACTTCTAATTATGCTGTTAGATATGTCGCCATTAAAATCTACTTGTTTCAACCGGTAATAATTTATACCTGAAAGAGGAGCTTCATCCGTAAACTGATAATGCAATAATGCAGAACTATTACCTGCACCACTAACGATACCAATACTTTCGAAAGTGCGGGCATCGTTGCTGCGGTCTATTGAAAAATAATCATTGTTTAATTCGGTGGCGGTAGTCCAAGTAAGCAAGTTTGCCAAACCGATATTTACCGCATCAAATTCTGTCAAAACAATTGGCAACACATAGGCACTATCAGAACGACCAATACCAAAATATCCAAACGTATTTAGACTTGTTGTTTTTGGAGAAATGATACCACCATAACCTGTGGTTGAAGTTGGGTCTCCTGCCCAAACATCCACTGGTGTGCCGGGTGTTCCATCTAATCCCCAGCCGGTAGAAGCAGTGGATGTATTATGGAAGATAGCATGCATTTCTGCCCATGTACCCATATTGGTTACACCTCCACTGGTAAGTGTGAGATCATAATTGGAAGTACTGCCGGTTGCAGTAAAATCCCAATAGCCATTATTCAGAAAAGAAGTAACAGGAGTATCTTCTGAACCACCATATAATTTGGCAGTAAGACTTGAAGGATTAGTAAGAACAGTAATGCTGAAATGACTACTGATTTGTGTAACACCGGGAGCAGCAGCCCAGTACATTTTTGCGGGATTGAAATATCCAACACTGCCAATCGGAAAATCATAAGTGCCACTTGCAGCGGAATTAATATTGCGGATAAAACGACCGGAATTATTTGTAATAACATACGAAGTGGCACTTCCTCCACTTACTGCGGTAGTTGCACTTTGGGTTAAACTTAAATTGTATGTATTAAGTGTTGCATTACCGAGAGTAAGTGTAAGTGCATGCGAAACCGTAGTAGCTACTGCAAGTGAAATACCTGAGCCATTTATTTGTGCATCGTAAAAAGTAGTTGATGATGTTCCACCAACAGTTTGCACACCATGTGAACTGATGAAATTCACGGATTGTGTTCCGGGAGTGAAGGTGCCGTTGTTCGTCCAGTTGCCAATAGCTGATGAATTTCCTGCGAGGTTAATTGTTTGATTGTTTGCCAATAATGAAGTGCCTGTATTAATTAAAATATTACCATACACATTGGCGGTATTAAGTAGTTTAACCGTTGGGGTACTGGTGTTTTTTACTATAGTTATACTTGGGAAACGAGTACCATCCACCACATCAAAATCATCGCTTGCGCCAGTTCCTGTAGTAGCAAGACCAAACTGCACAGTTCCGCCTGTAATTGTATAAGTGCTTGCTGCATTTCTATAAGCTAAACCTGTATTTGTATTTGCGTTTTGCAAAATAATTGTTCCACCACTTGTATTAAAAGTAGAACCTGTTGTGCGCAAATCGAATGCGGAATAAGTGGCATTGGATGATGAGGTAATACCAACTGTCATTGTGCCGCCACTCATGGTGAAAATATTATTATTACCTGTTGCAGCACCATGAAAAAATCCCTGAATATTTAATAGTCCGCCTTCCATTGTTAATTCTGAATTATTGCCATAAGTCAAATCATGATTTGCTAAAGTGCCCACATTATATTTTCCGGCAGTAACACGGATTAAACCATTCATGGTAATTGAATTTGCCTGAGCACTCACGGTTATATTTCCATTATTCAACCATAAGCCAGTTCCGGCAGGTATTGTATAATTGGTTGTATTAAAAAATGTATTGGTTAAAGTAAAGGCTCCTGATACTTTAAATATTCCATCAGTAAGAGTTAGAAAACCTGCGGGTACTGTGAAATTTGTTGAGGTAACTTCTACAATATTGTTGTTTGCAGCGCCGGTATTATTTACTGTAATAAGATTGAAATCGTTTGTGCCGCCGATACCTGAAATTGTTTGATTACTGCTTCCGTTAAAAGTGATATTGCATTTAGCAGTATAAAAGAAAGTTATATTGTATAAATCAAAATCCCCATTATTAATCAAATTGCCGCCAACGTTTAATTGATGAGTAGCAGTATAATTTCCAACATAAATACCACCCGCCCCTGCTCCAGTATTTGTAATTCCTCCGGTAACAGTTAAAGTTCGGCTTGTTGCATCGTTACCAAACGTAAATCTACTAAGGGCAATAATAACCAAACTGCCGATTGGATTGGCAGGGGTTACATTTAGACTAAATTAGAAAATGCTTGTGTACTAACAACTCCGGTTCCTGTCTTTTCCCCGGGATAACCTTGTGCGGCTGTAGGAACAACCCAATTGGTGCCATTATATCGTTCCCAAGTAGCTAAATTATTCCATTGAATTGCAAAGAGAAATCCTACACTTCTATAATCTCCCACAGCTTGACTATAAGAAACAAAGGAGTTCGCAACAAATAATGCAATAAGCAAAGTTGAAAAAAGAGTTTTCATTACGGGTACTGTTTTGTGTGTGTGTTAGGATAGCTAATTTTTAATTTCACCCGGTAAAGAATTCATCAACATGATTCGGCGAATTAAATAAGGGGTATAGATCAAAAATTGTTAAACCAAAATTAATTGGCTTTTGCATTAAAACATCATAAAAACAGGGGTTGGAATCAGTGCTAATCGCTGATTATCAATAACTAAAAAGAATTGTGAAAAAGGCTATCTTCTACAATAGAAAGTAAAGAACAGGAATCAGCGTAAATAAATTGGATAATTGATAATTTGTGTTTCCAATTGACATTTCATTAACCTTAATACGGCTTAAATATAAGATCATGTGACTATCGAAAATCTTCTTGTTTAGCAGAATTTTTTGAAATGATTTTTATCACTCCATTCTGTAAAACATTTAAAAGGATTGGCAACATGTTTTGAATGCGTAATTATTAACGCAACCTATCCATATCACGCACCACTTTCTCATCACGTTGAATAGATCGCATTGCCAGATAAAGAGATACCATTGCGGCAGGTAACATATAGAATCCCCAAAGTATGGTGAATTCCGGGACTGTTTTTTCTATGCGCAGATATGTGATTATAAGTAGAAGAAGTATTGCAACAATTAAGAATCTGCAAATAGTAATTTGACGCATGCGATTGTTAAACTGAAATATATTCAGCAGTGTGATGCCGCCAATAACGAACGTCATGATTAATAGCAGCATGTTCTCTTTTGGGTAATACAGCATAAAGTCGTTTGCAGCCGATGCAGACATAATAAATATTATTAAAAGCAAGGTGGTAACAAGCAAATAAACAGATTGAATTCTTTGTATCATGTTATGTAATTATAGATTCACGAATGTAATGCAAAAATATATCAGAGTTTAAAACATGTATGTTTTTATCTTTAAGCCTTGCGCTATTTTTTAGAAATACAATACAGAGGAACAAATTATAACGGCTGGCAAATTCAACCAAACGGAATTACCATTCAGCAAAAATAGATGATGCACTGCAAACTATTTTGCGTGATGCTATTCATTGTCTGGGTTGTGGCAGAACAGATTCCGGAGTGCATGCTTCACAATTTTTTTACACTTTGATACGAAAGCAGAATTCCCTGATAATTTTTTATTGCGGATAAATGCGTTTCTTCCACCGGATATTTCTGTGCTGAAAATTTTTGAAGTTGCGGAAAATGCACATGCAAGATATGATGCCACACAACGGATTTATGAATACAGATTGAGCAGCAGAAAAGATGTGTTTGATTATGGACTGTATTACTACAAACCATTTTATAAATTGAATCCGGAGTTAATGAAACAAGCTGCGGAAATTTTAGTGAAGTATAATGACTTTCCCTGTTTTTGTAAAAGCAGAACAGATTCGAAAACTACAATAGTAAATATCACTGAAGCAAAATGGATTTTTACCAATGATACCGACTGGATTTTTTATATCAGTGCCAATAGATTTTTAAGAGGTATGGTGCGATTAATTGTTGGCGCTATGTTACAAATAGGAGAAGAGCGGATGACCTTACAAGAATTTGAAAAAGGAATTCAAGAAGGCAAAAGATTTAAATATGCATTATCAGCTCCCGCACATGCGTTGTTTTTAACGAAGGTGGAATATCCTTTTTTCAATTGACAATGGACAGTTGACAATTGACAATGAAAAAAAAGTTTCGGGTTTCATGTTTCGGGTTTCGAGTTTCAAGTTTCGTGTTTCAAAATTACTGTTAACCAGCCATCGCCATTAGCCTTAGCTATCGCTTTTTTTAAACAATTCTACAATTCTACAATTCTACAATTCTCCATCCATCAGCTATTCGGCTAATCATCAAATCTGCTAATTTTTCTCCGATACGCTTCCTGCAAATGTTGCAACAACAGTGTTCCATTTTTATTGATAATTTTTCTGCCGTCAATTTCTGTTACGGCAACTAATTCACCCATTGTGCCGGTAGTGAATACTTCATCCGCAGTGTACATTTCTGTAAGTGAAATATTTTTTTCGGTGAGATGCAGATTCTCTTCTTTAGCAATTTCAATTACAATCTTTCTAGTGATTCCCGGCAAGCAAGCATCTGCATGTGGAGTATATATTTTACCATTGCGCATCATGAAAATATTACATGCATTTGTCTCGGCAACAAACCCAAAATTATCTAACATCAATGCATCATCTGCACCTGCAATATTGGCTTCTATTTTCGCAAGAATATTATTGATTAAATTATTATGATGGATTTTTGAATCTAAATTCTGCGGACTATTTCTGCGCACGGATGATGTAATTAGTTTAATTCCATTGTCGCCATAAACAGGGCGTTTCCATTCTGCCAACACAATTAAAGTACAGCCTTTTTGATTTAATCTCGGATCCATTCCTGAAGTAATCTTTTCTCCACGAGTTAATGTCAATCGGATATGTGCATCGTTGCGCATTCCATTTGCCAATAAGGTTTCATTAATAGCATGTTGAATGAACTCTTTTGTAGGAATATTTTGAAATAGCATCGCATGTGCAGAATCATGCAAACGATTGAGATGTTCTTTCAAACAAAATATGTTGCCGTTGTAAACTCGTAGTCCTTCCCAAACAGCATCACCACCTTGCACTACACTATCGAATACAGAAACTTTAGCTTCATGTCTTGGAAATAATTTATCTCCTATCCAAACATATATCTGTTCATTTTTTGGATTGTATTGTTGTTGCATTTGTAATTATTTAATTGCGTGTTGCAAAAGTATATTGTAATATTTCATTGATTCAATTACTGTCGGTTCATTTTCTATTTCAGAAGAAATAATAGCAGGAGAGTAAGCAGAAAATCCTGTTGATTGATGCACATTTTCATACCAGTATTTTGCCCAGATACCATCTTCTTTTATTGGTCCGGATTTCCATTCCAGCATATTATTATCAAATGGAATTTCACAACTGCTGCAAATTTTTCGCAATAAGATTTCAGGATTTTTTAAAACATCATCAGAGTCAACAATTATAAAATGCGCATTGTGTACAGATAGATAATGATACAACGCAAAGCTTTGTTTTATTCCCAAATCATCAATTGAAGGATGCGCAATTACTTTATGATAAGATTGAAATACTTTAGCAGGATGACGCAGGAGAATAATGTTTTTTGCAGCTAATAAAAAATTCCAATCTGTTTGCACAAGATGGTGGGTCATGTGTTTTACAAATACAATTTCTGCATTCTGTTCTTGTAAATTTTGAATAACTTTTTCTGCATTCTGTTCTTGCGTAGCCATCACTTCCTCTCTACCCGGATGATGTAATCCTGTGATTTTTAAATAGTGCGCATACAAGGGTTCATCCACCACAATGGTATCCTTGCGCTGGACAAAACTGTACATCATTGCAGTAGAAATATTTCGAGGACCGGAGAGAAGATTTATTTGCATATTTTTTTGGCTTTTGGCCGTTAGCTATTGGCTAAAAAAAACTTAGACTATTGACTTAGGAAATTGACAATGGACAGTTGACAATTGACAATGAAAAAAATAATTACGGATTTTTCATTTACAATTTATAATTTACAATTTACAATTTACAATTGCCTATTGCCTATTGCCTATTGCCTATTGCTCATTGCTCATTGCTCATTCATTTACCTTTGTATTTTGCTTTAGCCTTCGCTTTCGCCTTTTCCAGTTCTACAGTTCAACAGTTCTACAGTTCTACACTGTTCTACAATTTCACCATTCACCTCCTCAAACTCCAAACAACAACTTCACTGCTGCAATTAACAATACAAATGAAAGCAGATAAGAAAGTATTTTCGGTTTTGCATGTCGTGCGCCGAAGTATGCGCCTGTTGCACCACCTGCAAAAGCAATGGCAACCATCCACCACATATTATTTGAAAACGTAACGCCGCTGATTAACTGACCTGAAAGTCCGGAGATAGAATTCACTAAAATAAATACAGCGGAAACAGCAGCGGTTTGTTTCATATTTCCCCATCCCATCAACAAAATAATTGGTGATAAAATAATGCCACCACCAATACCAATCATTCCTGATAATATTCCGATTACTGTACCGATAATAAGTGCAAGTAATATTGGAATTTTTTTTAATTCCCCATCTTTTTTTTGAATAGAATAAATCATTCGGATAATTGCAATCAATAAAAAAACACCGAGAATTTTTTTATATAAATCTGCATCCAAATTTATCAGTCCGCCGATAAAAGAAGCAGGCACAGATGCAATAGCAAAAGGCCATAATAATTTCCAGTTAAAGTGTCCGTGTTTATAATATTGATATGCGCCAACAGATGCAACAAAAATATTTAATACCAATGCCGTTGGTCGCATTACTTCAGGTGCAAATGCAAATAATGCCATCAATGCCAGATAACCACTTGCGCCGCCATGTCCGACAGATGCATATAAAAATGCAACGGCAAATAATAGCACATAAAATAGAATGATTTCCATGCTAAATAGTAAAAGGTAAATACTGCACAGTAATTAAATCGCCGGCGTTGTAATTCGTGTTTTCTTCATTTGCAATTATTAAGCAATCAGAATCTGCAAACGATCTTAAAATATAAGATTCCTGTCGTTGTAAAATTTCAACAGTATTATCAGAAATTTTTCCTTTTAAAAAATGTGTTAATCCTGCTTTTTTTGAATAATTATTTTTCAATGGCAATTGTGCAGTTTGTAATGATGTATGCGGCATATTACAAAATTGATATAACCACGGAATTACATACATATAAAAACAAGTAAGTACAGATGCAGGATTACCAGGTAATCCGAATAGTGCAGTGTTATAATATTTTCCGAATAAAATTGGTTTGCCCGGCTTTTGTTTTACTCTATGAAATAGCACATTAAAGTGCGGATTTTCTTTTGATTTCGTAACTATATCATGATCGCCAACAGAAACTCCACCAGTAATTAATATCAGTTCACAATGTGAATGCAGTGTTTCTAATAAACGAGAAAGAGCAACAGTTTCATCTTTTACATAATGCAATTGCACATTATGAAAATGCACCGCATTTAATGCTGCTAATAACATAATGGAATTGGATTCATAAATTTTCCATCCACTAATTTTTCACCCGGCGCCATCAATTCATTTCCGGTAACTATGATATGAATTTTCGGTTTGCGATACACAGAAATTTTATCATAACCCATAGAAGCAATAAATCCAATTGCTGCTGCATTCAAATAAAATCCTTTTGAAACTGCAAGTTCACCCATTTGTATTTGCGAGCCACGCAAGCGCACATTACTACCTTGTTGTAATTCTCTATTTTCAATTGTGAGTTTACTGCCATCAGTTTTTACATGCTCTTGCATCACCACTGTGTTTGCACCCGGCGGCATTTTTGCTCCGGTGAAAATACGTTTTGCTTCACCTGTCCGCAAGGCAATATCTGCAGCATCTCCCGCAGCAATTTCACCCGTTACTATAAGATAATTATTAAAAAAATCAGTAAAGCGAAATGCATAACCATCCATTGCTGAATTATTAAATTGTGGAATATCCATGGGTGCAAAAATGTCTTCGGCAAGTACATGCAAAATTGCTTTATGTGTAGGCACAGTTTCAATAAGTGATGGACTTGTGTTATTCCGAATAATCTGCAATGCTTCCTCAACTGATATCATATTACAACATTTTCTTTATCCGCCGATGGAAATCATACTGCGGTTTTTAATTTCTTCTGCATCTATTTCTTGAAATTGCGGAGTAAACTGTCCGCCTAACATTTCTTTTTATCAAGAATATTTTTCCTGATTAAACTTTCTATATCTTCTCCATTGCGCAATGCAGATAATAAATCGGTTTCTGTTTTGGAGAATAGACAATTTTTCATTTTACCATCTGCAGTTAATCGCATGCGGTTACAAGAACTACAGAAAGGAGCACTCATGGTACTGATTACTGCAAAGGTGCCGGCATGATTTAATACTTTATATTTTTTTGCAGTATCATGCTTTCCATCTTGCAATTTTATAAACTCAAATTCATTGGCAATTGTCTCCAGCATTTGATGGTAAGTAAATACTTTTTCATGTTGCCAATGATTACCCGTGAATGGCATAAATTCAATAAAGCGAATATGCAATGGCAAGTTTTTGGTGAGCTGTACAAAGTCATTAATTTCAGCATCATTTACGCCACGCATCACCACACAATTTAATTTCACATGGAAATTTGCTGCTAATAATAATTCGATATTATTCCAAATGGTATTGAATTTATTTCTGCGGGTAATCATTGCAAATTTATCTGCATCCAAAGTATCTAAACTCACATTGAGTGAACGCATTCCTGCTTTCTGAAATGTGCTAATGTATCTGTCAACTAGAAATGCATTTGTGGTAATGGAGAGATCAGTTTTTAAAGTAGCTAACTGGGTAATTATTTGTTCTGCATCTTTTCTCACCAAGGGTTCGCCACCTGTTAATCTGATTTTATTTACACCTAAATCAGTAAAAATTTTTGCAAAAGAAAATATTTCATCTGCCTGCATCAACTTATCCTCCGGATGAAATTGCATGTCTTCGTCGGGCATACAATACGTACAGCGAAAATTGCAGTTATCCGTTAATGATATCCGCAAATAATTATGATTGCGATGGAAATTGTCTAAAAGCATTTTGTGTTATTCCAAAGCTACGAAACAAAAATGATTAGCTGATTTGTTGATTAGCCGATTAGCTGATGGATGGAGAATTGTAGAACTGTAGAATTGTAGAATTGTAGAATTGTTTAAAAAAAGCGATAGCTAAGGCTAATGGCGATGGCTGGTTAACAGTAATTTTGAAACACGAAAGTTGAAACTCGAAACCCGAAACTTTTTTTTCATTGTCAACTGTCAACTGTCAATTTAAAACAGCTTTTTCAATAACTTCCGGTAAATAAGCAAACTCCAATTCTCTCACTTTTTTTTCTATGGATTCCGGTGTATCTGTTTCGGAAATTGGAAATGACTTTTGAAAAATAATATCGCCATTATCATAATGTTCATCTACAAAATGAATTGTAATTCCCGATTCTTTTTCTTTGTTGTTAAATACAGCTTCATGCACTTTGTGTCCATACATTCCTCTCCCTCCATATTTCGGTAATAGTGCAGGATGAATATTAATTATCCGTTGAGGAAATTCTTCTATAAGTTTCTCCGGGATTAATTTTAAATAACCTGCTAATACTATCCAATGAATGTTTTGTGATTGTAATTCTGTAATTATTATTTCAGGATTTTTCCATGTTGCTTTCTCAAAAATACAGATGGGCACATTATATTTCTCAGCTCGTTCAATTACACCTGCTTCTGAATTATTTGTAACAATTAATGCAATTTCAATTGTGGAATGCTGAGCAAAATACTGCATACAATTCTCTGCATTTGTTCCGCTGCCCGATGCGAAAATTGCTATCCGTATTTTATTTCTTGATTGCTGCACTTTAATATTTTAAATTTTTTTTATAATGCATTGCGAAGGTAAGTGTCCTGTTGCAATTATGTATTTTTGGCCATTGCATTTTAATAGTAATTATGGAAGAAGAAAAATATTTTGCACACGACACCGCAGTAATTGATGCAGGTTGTAAAATAGGTGCAGGCACAAAAATCTGGCATTTCAGTCATGTAATGCAGGATTGTATTATCGGAAACAATTGTAATCTCGGGCAGAATGTAGTGGTATCTCCGGGTGTTGTTTTGGGCAATAATGTAAAGGTGCAAAACAATGTATCTATTTATACCGGAGTAATTTGCGATGATGATGTTTTTTTAGGGCCGAGTATGGTTTTTACAAATGTAATTAACCCACGCAGTGCGGTAAATCGCAGAGAGCAATATGCAAAAACACATGTACATCAGGGTGTAAGTATTGGTGCCAACGCAACTATTGTTTGTGGTAATGATATTGGTGCGTTTGCATTTATTGGTGCGGGTGCTGTGGTTACAAAAGAGGTATTACCTTTTGCATTAGTAGTAGGTAATCCTGCAAAACATATTGGATGGATGAGCGAGTTCGGACATCGTTTGCAATTTGATGCAAATAATATTGCTGAATGTGAAGAAAGCAAACAACAATACAAGTTAGAAAACGGACGTGTAACCAGAATTTCCTGAACCAAGTATGGCTGCAAAAACAAATGTAAATCCCGCACTGATAAAATACAGTTCAGAAAAAAAATGGTATGTGCTCTATGTGAAATCACGTACTGAAAAAAAAGTATTGGAGCGTATGGAGAAGTTTCAATATGAAGTTTTTTTACCACTTATAAAAACGATGCGGCAATGGAGCGACCGACGAAAGCAAGTGCTTGTTCCTCTTTTTAATGGATATATGTTTGCGCATATTAGTCCTGATGATTTTACAGGTATTCGCATGATAGAAGGTGTGGTAAATTTTGTGAGTGTAGAAGGCAAATATGCAACTATCCGCAATGAACAGATTGAAACTATTCGCACTTTTATTGAAACCGGTTATCACATGGAATCTGTTGCCGGAGATTTTGCTCCGGGAGAAAAAGTAAAAATCACTTTTGGACCATTAAAAGATTGTGAAGGTGAATTGTTGGATGTGCAAAATGAAAAACATTTTATTGTGCGTATTGATGCAATTAATCAAATATTAAAAGTGTCGGTGCCGGCAAATTATCTGCAAAAAGTAAAAGTAGTGAATGGCGAGTAGTGAGTGGTGAATAAATAATTAGCAATAAGCAAAATGCAATTGTAAATAATAAATGTTAAATGGTAAATTAAATATCAGTGATGAGTAATTAATAATGAGTATGCTCTTTACAAGGGCTATTGATTTTCAATTTTAATATAAACAAGCTTTTGCCTTAGCCATTAGCCTTCGCTTTTTCCCATTTGCACATGCTCACATTTTCACATTAAACCCATCTGCTAATCGGCTAATCATCTCATCGGCTAATTCCATTCTCACATTTGCACATTTGCACATTCTCACATTGTTCATTCAAAATTTCAAATTTGTTTTCTTCACTTTATCATCAAACGTAAAAGGAATTTTCTTTTTATACAGAAATTTCTGAACGATGAAATATCCATCCACACTATAAGGAACATCATCGCCTTTTAAAAATCCACCGAGATCAGAAATTGCAACTGCCGCTAATTTTGGATAGCTGGTAGTAAATATAAAAGGCAATGTAAAAGTGCTTTGTCCTTTTATTTTTACCGGTTCTGTAAGTATTACATTTCCCAATTCTTTTGCATTGACAAACACCGTTATCTCTGTAGATTTTAATTTAATTCCCGATTTGTTGGGATTGTATAATTGAATATCTGTTTTAATGGTTGGAGTACCTGATAAATTGGAAATTGTAAAATCAGAATGTCCACGATATTCCAAAGGTTTGATGCTTGTACAGGATGTTATTACAAGCATAATAAAAATTGTAAAAATTATTAATCGAAAAAATTTCATAGTAAATTATTTGAAAAGCAATAACGCTATTATCATTCCTTAGTATGCATAACAGGAATGGTTAAATGAAAATCTGATCCGCCATGCGTGCCATCTTCCACCCAAATTTCACCATTTAACTGCTCCATAATTTTTTTGCAAATCGCCAAACCAATTCCAGTTCCTGAATATTCGTTTTTTGCATGCAAGCGTTGGAATATTAAAAATATGCGCTCACGAAATTCCGCAGGAATACCAATGCCGTTATCAGCAATAATAATGTGATGTAATTGTTTATCCGATGAATGACTTATCCAAATTTCAGGCTTCGTGTTTTTATTATATTTCATAGCATTACCAAGCAGATTCATCAGCAGTTGAAACATTTGTGTTTCATCCGCAAGCACAATAGGTAAACGCATGCAGTGGATGAGAGAATTTATTTCATGCACTTGAGTGCGCAGCGATTTTTTTACTTTAATAAATACATCATTTAAATCCACTTCTTTCTTTTCGCTGATAAAATTTATTTTAGAATAAGAGAGTACATCGCTTATAAGTTGATTCATAGTTTTGGTGCCGTCAAGAATAAATCCCATAAATTCTCTTTCATCCACACCCAGTTTCCCTTGTAAATTGCGCTCAAGTAAAGTTACATACGAACCCACCATGCGTAAAGGCTCCCGTAAATCGTGAGAGACTACGTAGGCAAAGTGTTGAAGTTCGTAATTTGATGTTTCTAATTGCTTGGCATAAATTCCTATCTGTTCACTTTTTTGTTTCAACAATTCCGCTTCTCTTTCTTTTTTCTCCATCTCAAACATGTTGCGTGCTTTTGCAATAGCAGCTAATTTTTCATCATTAAAATGGAGTTTTACCATTTCACAATACTTAACTTCATATTGATACGCTTTTTCGAAATTATTCATCAGGAAATAGGTATCGGCAAGTTTTTGATACACACTTCCCAGTGATTGTTCAACCCCCAATCCAATAAAAATTTCTTCAGCTTTTAATAAATATTCAATTGCGATAGAGTAATGTTTTAAGCAATAATTTGCAGCACCCATTTGACTATACATGTGCCCGATATGATACTTGCTTTTTAATAGTTCATTTAATTCTTTGGCGGTTTGAAAATATTCTTCTGATTTTATTTTATTACCAAGTTGTGCATATAATAATCCTATGTTAGAACTATAAATACATAAATATGTGTTGGCTTTTCCTTCTTTTGCCAATGCATAAGATTTTAAAAGATATTCAAGTGATTTTTCGACATTATTATTCTTGAAATGTTTTACTGCAAATGAATTATAACAATTTGCTAATCCCGATTTTTCATCTATCTCTTTATATAAGGTATAAGCTCGTTCTAAAAATTCTTCCTGATTAAATTCAACACCACCTTGATTAAATAAAATGAATGCATTGTATAATGAAGCAGCTAGCCATCGTTTTTCTTCGCCGGTAATATTTACCTTATTATCCAATAACCCAATTGCACGCAGATATTCATTTTGTGCTTTTACCTGATTACCCATCATCTGATAATTGCGACCAATATTTAAATGATAATACGGGCGATAAAAATTTTTAAAATCACTGCGCATTAATTTAAATCCATCTTCACAAAGCTTAATGGATTTTTGATAATTATTTACTGAAGTACATACATAAAATGCTTGCTCAATTCTGGCGAGACCTTCATAATTTTTATCCTTTATTTCTTTGGCAAGCTTTACTATTTCCTTTGCATCTTTATCAATGCTGATTACATTATTGGTATAATTACTTTTTATCTGATTCAGCAGTAAATGAATACGGTCGAGTTCAGGTTGATTTTTTATAGTATTGGGAGATGTCATGCTCTTAAAAATAAGAAAAATTAATTATTGCAAAGGTAATAAGTCAAAGCTTATATCGCCGACAATTTGTCAGCACAAAACCGCATGGCAAGGGCTTTGTGAACAGAATGTTTAAAATAAATAATTATGTCAGTTGAAAAAGGTTCTATAGCCGTTCAGGCGGAAAATATTTTTCCTATTATTAAAAAATTTCTTTACAGCGATCATGAAATATTTCTCAGAGAGCTGATTTCCAATGCAACAGATGCCACTCAAAAATTAGTAAAACTTTCATCATTAGGTGATGTACATGGCGAACTCGGAGATTTAACGATTGAAGTGAAAGTGGATAAAAAGAAAAAAACAATTACCATTTCCGACAAAGGTATTGGGATGACTGCCGATGAAGTGAAGCGTTATATCAATCAAGTAGCATTCTCCAGTGCCAATGAATTTTTAGAAAAATTTAAAGGATTAGAAGATGGTAAATCTATAATCGGACATTTTGGTCTTGGGTTTTACAGCGCATTTATGGTTGCTGATAAAGTAACATTGATTACCAAATCATTTAAGGATGAACCCGCTGTAAAATGGGAGTGTGATGGCAATCCTGAATTTACTTTAGAAGAAACAGATAAGAAGGAAAGAGGTACAGATGTGATTCTGCATATTAATTCCGATTCAAAAGAGTTTTTGGAGGATGCTCGTATTGAAACATTACTGAATAAATATTGCAAATTTCTTCCCATACCAATAAAGTTTGGTACTAAAGAAGAAACGTTGAAGGAAGAAGGAAGCGATGAGGAGAAAAAAATTAAAAAAGATAAGATCATCAACAACACACATCCTGCATGGACAAGTAAACCTGCTGAATTGAATGATGAAGATTATAAAAATTTCTATAATGAATTATATCCCTATAGCGAAAAGCCATTGTTCTGGATTCATCTGAATGTGGACTATCCTTTTCACCTAACCGGAATTTTATATTTCCCAAAAATTAAAAAGAATTTTGAAGCACAGAAAAATAAAATACAGTTATACAGCAATCAGGTGTTTGTAACTGATGAAGTGAAAGAGATTGTACCTGAATGGCTCACATTATTACACGGTGTAATTGATTCACCGGATATTCCATTAAATGTTTCCCGTAGTTATTTGCAAAGTGATCCGTATGTAAAAAAGATAAATACATATATCACTAAAAAAGTTGCGGAGAAATTAGAGTCGCTGTTTAAAAAAGACAGAGCTGAATTTGAAAAACAATGGGAAAATATTAGTGTGATTGTAAAATACGGAATGCTCACAGATGAGAAGTTTTTTGAGAAGGCTGAAAAATTCTGTCTGTTGCAAAATACAGAAAATAAATATTTCACTTTTGAAGAATACAAAGAGCATATCAAACCAAATCAAACAGATAAGAATAATACTATTACTGCACTTTATACTGCCAACGAATCAGAGCATCATGTGTATATAGATGCAGCGATAAACAGAGGTTATGATGTGTTGAAAATTGATTCAGTTATTGATAATCATTTTATCAGTTTCATTGAAGAGAAATTAAAGGATGTGCATTTCAAACGTGTGGATGCCGACACACCCGATATGCTGATTGATAAGGATGAAAAAACCGAATCTATACTTTCGGATGAAGAACAAAATACAGTGAAAGATTTGTTTGGAAAATTTGCAGATCAAAATGCAGCAACTGTTGTTATGACTCCACAATCACCGGAAGATAATCCGATTTCAATTACCAAGAGTGAATGGATGCGCCGCATGAAAGAAATGAGTATGTATAACGGAATGGATTTCGCAGCGCAAATGCCGGATCAATATAATTTGGTTGTGAATTCTAATCATCCGTTGATAAGCAAACTTTTAAAATTAGAAGGTGATGCACAGGAAGCTGCTGCAAAACAATTACATGATCTTGCTTTATTATCGCAAGGTATGTTGAAAGGAAATGATCTTACTGCATTTGTAAAACGCAGTTATGGAATTATGCAGTAATAAAAATCAACTGTAATAATTTATAATAAATATCAGGGCTTGCTAATACAGCAAGCCTTTTTTTTATTTCATAAAAGAGGATAACTAAGAGTAATACGAATGGTATTACTACTTAATAGATGTATTCAAATACTATTCGTGCATTCGTGGCTATTTATTTTTCACAAATCACAGATGGCTTAAAATTTCTTTTGCAGTTTTACAGAATGAATTTGCGAACACTTTTTTTGCAACATGTTGCACAGACAAGTCCAAGTCCTTTAGCATTGGAAATTGTGAAAGCGGAAGGGTGTAAACTTTTTGATGTTGACGGAAAAATTTATTTGGATCTCATTGCAGGGATTTCAGTTTCTAATCTCGGGCATAATCATCCCGCAATTAAAAATGCAATCATTCAACAATTAGATAAATACACACACTTATTAGTATATGGTGAATTAATACAATCACCTCAGGTGGAGTTGGCTAAATATTTAACAGATCTATTGCCTGAAAATTTATCATCGGTATATTATGTCAACTCAGGAAGTGAAGCAATTGAAGGCGCTTTAAAACTTGCAAAAAGAGTTACAGGTCGCACAGAGATTATTTCTTTTAAAAATTCGTATCACGGTTCCACTGCAGGTGCATTGAGTTTAGGAAATACTGAAGAAAGAAAAAATACATTTCGTCCTTTAATCCCCGACAACCGTATTTTAGATTTTAATGTGTTTGATCAAATTGAAAATATTACCGAAAAAACTGCTTGCGTAATTATGGAAGCTGTGCAGGCAGAAGCAGGTGTAATATTGCCTCATGAAAATTATTTGCAAGCAATTCGAAAACGTTGTAAAGCAACAAACACACTATTAATTTTTGATGAAATACAAACAGGTTGTGGACGCACAGGAAAATTATTTGCTTTTGAAAAACAGCATGTAATTCCCGATGTATTGGTTTTGGCAAAAGCATTTGGTGGTGGTATGCCGCTGGGTGCATTTATCGCATCGCATGAAATGATGCAGACGTTTACGCATAATCCGGTGTTAGGTCATATCAATACATTTGGTGGACATCCGGTTTCTTGTGCTGCTGCATTAGCTTCTTTAAAAGTAATAGTGGAAGAGAAATTATTTGAACAAGCAGAAAGTAAAGCGCAATTATTTAAATCGTTTTTAATACATCCGAAAATAAAGGAAGTGCGCAATAGTGGTTTGCTGATAGCAATTGATTTTGAAAACACCACATTGAATTTAAAAGTGGTGCAAAAGTGTATTGAAAATGGTGTAATGACAGATTGGTTTTTATTTGCAGATGATTGCATGCGCATTGCACCGCCACTTATTATTAGTGAAGAAGAAATTAAATTTACTTGCACAATAATTTTAGATTCGATAAACAGCTTATCTTGAAAAAAATTATTACATCACTGTTTATAATCACTTGTCTGTTACAAGTGCAAAGTACAAATCCACCCTGGGGATTTTGGGGACATCAACGCATAAATGAAATGGCACTATTTACTTTGCCCGAAGAATTGTTTGCATTTTATAAACCACATATTGATTATGTAGCTGAACATTCAGTTGATCCGGATAAAAGAAGATATGCTGTTGCGAATGAAGCACCAAAACATTATTTAGATATTGATCATTACGGTGTGTATCCATTTGAAAATTTACCACGCAATTGGTTTGATGCGGTAGAAAAATATACAGAAGATAGTTTGCAGGCGTATGGCATAGTTCCCTGGCATGTAGAGCGTATGATGTATTGGCTTACTGAATCGTTTGAAAAGAAAGATGTAAAAAATATTTTGCGCAATACAGCAGAAATCGGACACTATATTGCAGATGCACATGTGCCATTGCATTGCACAGAAAATTATAACGGGCAGCTTACAGATCAACATGGCATTCATGGTTTTTGGGAATCGAGAATTCCTGAAATGATAGGTGAAAATTTTGATTATCTCGCAGGCAAAGCAGAATATATTCCCGACGTTAATGAACGCATTTGGGAGATTGTTTTGCAGAGTCATCAGATGAGCGATAGTGTGTTGTTATTAGAAAAAGAATTGAGCAAAACATTTCCATCCGATCAAAAATATAGTTACGAAGCAAGAGGAAATACAACTGTGAGAGTTTATAGTCGTTCTTATACTTTGGAATATAATAGAGTATTAAATAATATGGTGGAACGTCGCATGCGTGAGACCATAATTGACCTCGGTAGTTTTTTGTTAACAGCATGGATTAATGCGGGCAAACCTGATCTTACAGGTATTGTTGCAGTGCCATTTACGGATGCAGAATTAAAAGAAATGGAATCGGTAAATAACGCATTTAATACTGGAGAGAAAATGAAGGGTAGGGCGGAAGAATAACTACGCAGGGTTTTGCAGATTATTTATTTTTAAATGGAGGCAAGAACCCTGCGGAAACTAAAAAAACTTAGACTTACGCCGAGTCCTTTTCAAGTGACTCGGCCAAAAAAAAAGTAACGCTACAAAACGCAACGTTACTTTTAGTGAAAAACGAAATCAACTATTCTATTATTAATTTATTGCAGCAGCATCAATTTTTCTGTGTGCAAACTTTCACCATCATTTATTTGCAGAAAATATAATCCTGAGGGAAGGGCATGCACATTGGTTGTAATTGTATGTATTCCTTTTTGTAATTGTCCGGTATAAATATTTTGCAACTGTTGTCCATTTATATTCATTAAATCAATTTGCATGAATTGAGTAGTTGCAAGATTTATTTCGGTTTTGAAAATTCCATTTGCAGGGTTAGGCATGATGGTAATTGCACCCATAATCATTTCTTCTTCTACACTTGTAGCTCCGCATGCGCCTTCAGTCCAACTTAATACACCACCATAGTATGTAGCAAAACATTCGTTGGAGTAGGTAACACCATCGCATCCGCAAACGGGATCATATTCTTCTGTGCAAGAAAACAGTGTATCCACTAAACTCGCATCAAAACAATCACCGATAAAAATATCTTTACAAAATTGATCGAAACAATCAGTACCTGCTGAGCCAATTGTTAAACACACAGTATAATATCCTTCAGTAGTATAAAGATGATCGGGATTTTCGCCATCGGAAATTCCGCCATCACCAAAATCCCATGCATTGCCTTCATATGCATCGCCTGACATATTGGAAAATTCTGCAACCCAACCATCATCTGTTTCTGTAATACTGCTTACAATAAAATATGCTTCGCAAGGCATAGTTGAATCTCCAACAACTATAGTTTCGCAATAGGAATCAACACAACTATCCGCAGTTACAATTGCAAGACAAACTTCATACACGCCTTCATCGAAAGTATGTTCTATGTCTTCACTAAAACCGTAAGTGCCATCACCGAAATCCCAAGCCCATGCAATTATATCTGAAGATGCATCCGAAGTGGAAAAGAAGCTTCCATTACCTCCGGATAATTCATATTCAAAAGTTGCTTCGCAGTCGCCACCAGTTCCCACATCGCCAAGTATTAATACAAAGCAATAGGTATCCGTACATGCAGTATCGGAAGAAGTAATTGTTACACAAACTTCGTACATACTATCCAATTCAAAATAATGTTCTGCATCATAACTATCGGCATAAGTACCATCACCAAAATCCCAAAATACAGAACCAATATCGCCACCAATTACATCAGATTCATTATTAAAATGTACTACCCAACCATCACCATCAGGAACAATAGAAGTGATATTAAAAAATGCTTCGCAAGCATCACCTGCACCAAGAACTAAAATTTCTTCACAGTATTCAGCAACACATCCTGTAGCAAAACTTACTGTAACACAAGCTAGATATTCACCCGGTTCATACTCATGAATAGTATCCATTCCACCGGTATAAGTACCATCACCAAAATCCCAATCATAAGCAATTACATCACCAGGACCGGGATCTGTTTCGGCTTCAAAATATACAGTTGTTCCATCTATTTCATAATCGAATGAAGCAAAACAATCAACACCAATTGAATCACCTACAAATATTTCAATACAAGTTTCATCAGTACATCCGCTTCCGGTTTCAATACTTAAACACACTTCATAAAAACCATCTTCTGCATATTCATGCCATAGGTCTTCTCCATCACTACTTCCTAAAAATTCTTCTGATGTTCCATCACCATATTCGAATGTATATGTTACTTCTTCAAAATCAGGTTCAACAGAGCCATAAAAATGTACGCTTAATCCATCAAGTGCCCAGATATCGAGAGAAGCATTACACTCAATTCCGACACCTTCAATAACTACCGCATGACAAGCAACTGCAATACAACTATCAAGGGAAACTACGGTTGCGCAAGCTTCATACGTACCGTCACTACTATATGTGTGTTCAGGTTCTGTATCATAAGTACCAGTGCCATCACCGAAATCCCAATAGATAGATAAAAAATCTTCAGGGTCAGTTTCGGCACCAAATTCAACTGTCATTCCATCCACTTCAAAACCGAAATCAACAAAACAATCTACTCCATCTTCCACAATTAATACATCTCTACATCTGTCGTCCACACATCCACCGGAAGTTTCTATAACTAAACATATTACATGCAAACCGGCTTCTAAAAATGTGTATTCAAAATCAGGATCATCTGAAACAAATTCTCCATCAATTGTATAATACCAACTGACAATTGCACCGAGATCAGAATCACTGTCGTCGAGAACAGTAATATTATAACCACTGATTTCCCATTCAAAATCTGCATCGCAATCTGAGATTGCAAAGAGATTGGTAAAAGAAAATAATACGAGGAGAGTTGCGAAAATTTTATACATAATTGTTGTTTTAATGTTGAATAATAACAGTGCGATTTTCTATCGTTCCGTTATTTTCAATGATTAATAAATATGTGCCGGCAGGAATTTGCTGCACATCGAGATTATATGTTTCTTGTAAGTTCACATTTGATAAATGAGCTACAATATTTCCCAACATATTGCGCAGACTTACATTATAATTATCTAAAGTATTTGTGTGAATTGCAATGGTATTATTTGCAGGATTGGGATACACTTTTAATCCGTTAATAAGCTCTTCTTCAATACTTGTTGCACTGCATTCGCCATCCACATAAAACATTACACCGAAATAATTTTCAGCAATGCATGCATTATCATAAGTGTTATTATCACAACCACACACCGGATCAATTACAGTTCCGCAATCAACTGAATTATTTATTAATGCAGTATCAATACAATCGTTGGCACCTAAAATTATTTCATCGCAAAACTGTTCAAAGCAATCTGATCCACTGCTGCCCATAGTAACACATACTAAATAACTTCCGGGAATTGTATATAAATGTTCTGCATCTTCTCCGGTAAAATATTCTGAGCCATCACCAAAGCTCCATACATAAGGTGTGGATGCATCGCCACCGGTTGACATATTTGAAAACTCTACATTAAATCCTGTAGCTAATGGGGTAATTGCATTCACTTCAAAAAATGGAGAACAAGCACCACCACTTCCACCACCTTCCACATCCACATCATCGCACTCTGTACTATAACAACCATCAGCAGTAATAATAGAAAGACAAACTTCATATTCACCTGCACTTGCATATATATGTTCAGGATTTATTTCACTAGAAGTGGTACCATCACCAAAATTCCAGAGATAAGTTATAATTGTAGAACCGCCATCATCGGAGTCATCATTAAAAGAAACAGTAAGACCGCTATCCTCCCAATCCCAATCGGCTTGACAATCTCCATCTGCTTCGCCAATATCCCATGAATCACATCTTTCATCAACACATGACGCATCTAAGGAAAGCATTACAACACAAATATCATATTCGCCTGCAACAGAATAAATATGTGTCGGCTCAAATTCTGTAGAAGAAGTACCATCACCAAAATCCCAAATAACAGAACCAACTCCAGCATCTGCTTCACAGAGATTAGCGAAAGTTACAGCCCAACCATCTATGGTTAATTCTTGTGATGCAATTTCAAAATCTGCATCGCAATCAGATGCAATTACATTTTGAAAATTGAATATCGCAATTAAAATAAACAGGGTAAATAAAATTTTACTTTTCATATCAGTTGTGTTGTATAATTATTTTTTCAATTAACAGCGTATGGTTTTTTTGAATTTTTAAAAGATAAACTCCAGAAGTAAATTCTCTGATATCTATTTCAATTACATTTGAAACATTGTTGAAAGAAATAAGTGTTTTTCCATACATATCCATCAACTCTAATTTATCAATTTGCATATCCGGTTCAATAAATAAATAGTTGCTTACAGGGTTAGGATAAATATGAATATTGGTTGTATTAAAATCCGGTATATCATTAAATATCTGATACACAATAACCGAATCGCATGTTAAATGCATTGTTTCCGCACCACGAATTTCACCTGCATCATTCATCAGTTCGGGAAAGGTGGGACACATAGTAAACACACTGCTATTCATATCGGTAATCTTACCTGCAATGTTATCTTCCATCACAAAACTTACTGTACCAATCGGCCCATATCCGGTAGCAGAAGTATGATTAATGCGCACCACACTTGCAGCAAGATTTCCTGTGGTATCATCTCTGTTTAAACTAATTATATCAGTACTATCAGACTTTAACCAACCTGTATTAAAATTTATGCTAATACTGCCATCAACAATAAAATCCGGATTGTATTCCAGTGTAAAAGCAACTCCTAAAATATTGGTGGCAGGATAATCAATACTTCCTAAAATGATGGGTAATACAACAGTAGAACCCACTTCAATACTATCTGTAAAAAATGCAATACTCAAAGGTGGAAGTGTATCGCCGCCGCCTGAAATTTCTGTAGTTTTTAAATGCAGCTCACCATAATTTTCTAAAATGGGAACAGTATCATTTGCATCCACAAATCCATCTCCATTACAATCTGCAAATTTTGGATTTAATGGAATAGTTACACCTACTTCTTCATCCCATGCATCACAATAATTACTGTTCCATTCTATCTCAGAAGTATATCTTGAAGGCCCTATATTTCCATAGAATAGACCTACATACAATAAATCTAAATTGTTTGCAATACCATTATCATCTGCATCGCCCGGCCATACACATGCTGCTGCATCCTGCACATAAATAGTGAGTGTAGAAATATCCGATAATTCTGCACCATCCTTAATTTCATAAATAAGAATATCTGTTCCTACAAAAACACCATCGGGAGTGTATTCAACAGTACCGTCAGAGGAATAAGTTACATCTCCATATAGGGGCTCAATAATTATGTCTTCCAACACAATTCCTAAACCGGAAGAATCCTCATCATTTGCCAAAACATTTATTGTAACTACACCATCCAGACAGACACCTGTTGTATCCGGATTTGCCTGGGGAGCTTGACTATATATCTGATTTAGTGGGAAAAGTCCCGTAGTGATAAGCAGTAAAAGGAGAATATGTTTTAAAGGTTTCATTGGCAATGTAAAATTGAATGGTTAATCAAGGAATAAAAAATACATATTTGCTGTGTTTCCGTCATTTCCAGAATTGGTTTACCCGGATATCTACTAATTATTAGTCCGGTTTTATTCTAAACAATTGAAAGTCAATACTTAGATGCAAATTAAAAGTATGCATTTTTAAGACTTGGAAACAACTTTTCCAAAAAAGAACTTAATTTTCAATCGGTATTTGACAAAATTATGCAGAACAGTAAAATGATAAGCCTGCTGAGGCATTTCAGCCAAAAGGAACTTACTCAACTCGGAGAATTTATTGCTTCCCCCTTTTTTAATAAAGACGAAGATTTGATTTTGCTTTTCAATTATATTAAAAAATTCGGTCCGGAGTTTACATCTTCTAAGCTCGATAGAAAGGAGTTGTTTAATAACAAAAAATCAGGATTAGTTCTGGATGAAAAGAAGTTGAGTTATATGATGAGTGATATAGTAAAACTCACCGAACAATTTATCCGCTATAATAAATTTAATGAACAGGAAATTGAAGGGTATTGTAATTTGATGTCGGTATATAATAGTTGGGATGATGATAAACTGTATGAACAAACAATGCGCAAAAGCAAAGTTGCACTTCAAAATTATCCTTATCGCAACGCTGCATTTTTTTATAAAGAATATTTAGTGGAGTCGGAAATGAATGTGTATTTTGATCGCCAGAAAACAAGAGCCTATGATGAGAGTTTACAAAAAGCAGCAGACCGTTTAGATTTATTTTATCTCTCTATCAAATTAAAATATTCTTGCGAACTGATTAACCGGCAGAAACTTGTTGCAGCAGAATATGAGTTGCGTTTGCTGAAAGAAATTTCATCGCACTTATCTGAAAATAGTTACACATCCTATCCTTCCATTTCAATTTACTATCAAATTTTAATGACTTTTTTAGAGTCTGATAATGCAGAACATTTTAAAAAATTAAAAACATTATTAGTTGCACATGCCGATAAATTTCCGCAACCCGAAGCAAGAGATATGTATATGTATGCGCAGAATTATTGCATCCGGAAAATTAATGCTGGTGATATGAATTTCCTTACTGAATCATTGAACTTATATAAAAAAGCAATTGAAAAAGAAGTGTTATACGAAGAAGGATTTTTATCTCCATGGTCGTATAAAAATATTGTGGTAGTGGCATTGCGGGCGGGCGATACAGCCTATGCAGAACAATTTATAAAACAATATAATAATGCGATAAATCCAAAATTTAGAAACAATGCACATAACTATAATCTCGCTTACTTGCAATTTTATAAAGGGAAACATGGCGAAGCATTAGAGTTATTAAATAAAGTAGAATTCACAGATATTTTTTATGCATTGGATAGCCGAAGCTTACAAATAAAAATATATTACGAATTAAACGAACTGATGCCGCTGCAAAGTGCATTGGAATCATTTCGTGTGTATCTCAGAAGAAATAAAACGCTGAGTGAAAATATGAAAACCACTTATTCTAATCTTGTAAAATTTATTGACAAATTAGGTCGCATGCAAAAAGGTGAAAATGCAAAACTGGAAAAGCTGATGGATAAAATTGATGAAACAAAACAAATTGCAGATATCCGCTGGCTGAAAACAAAAGTGGGAGATAAAATGAAGGGATGAGGGATTTTGTGAATGGTGAATGGTGAGTGGTGAAAAGTGAGTGGTGAATGATGAATTTTTTTAACCCCAAACTTGAAACACGAAACTTAAAACATTTTCTTGTCAATAGTCAAAAGTCAGGTCTTTGTTTTTTCATTGTCAATTGTCAATTTTCAACTGTCAATTGTCAATTTAAAAAGTCAATCACATGTTTCTAAATCTGCATAATAGGAAAGTGTCCAGTTTGTATAATAATAAGAAGGGTCAGTTCCTCCACCCGGGCTATAAATAGCAGAAGGTGTAATTTCAGAATAACCAAACTCTGCAGCATCAGAACAAGTGGGGTCTTCCTGTGCACCTGTCCACTGCTCAATCGTTACCCATGTATCAAACATACTTGGATCCATTACATATTTTTCAATGCGTTGTTTTTGTACATTCCAAACTGTAACCAATGGCGCTACATGATACCACCAATACACACAACACTCGCCGGTATTCACAGCTAAAAATGCAGATGGATCTTCATAGCTGAACACTTTTTGACAATCAAATCCATATTTATCAGCTAACACCTGACGCATCTTATGCGCTCTTGCATAACATCCGTCAACCACATATTGAAAAGGGATACAATAATCTAATTCAGATAAACCTGTTGCACAACCTTGATCACGCATATAATCGAAAATAATATGCAGGTCTTCAACATCGGGAAGCACAGGTTGTAAATCTGTTCTTGGTGATCCTTCAGGTTGATAGCGTTTCTCAAATTCTTTTTTTTCTACATCACTTGCAGCTTGTACAGCAGTCATTTGAAAATCTGTATTTAAAGTAACACGTAATGGAATATTATTTTTTGAATTTACATCCAACAATGCTTTCATTGCTTCATATCCTTCTGCATTTTTTTTGAATGGAATAATTCTCGGAGTTTCATAAAAGCGCAACCATATCGCATCATTGTCCGGTGCATCAGTATAATATGCAAGCGTCATCAATTTATAATCTGATTGCATGGGTAATGTTTCCTGCATTATTGTATCAGGATTTATTCTGTTGCAACCCGTAATAATAAATAAGGAGATAAGTGAGAGAAGAGTAAACTGTTTCATTATCGTAATTTTAGTAAGCTAAAGTTAAAGTGTTTCAAATAACAATCACATAAAACATACAGGAAATATGACAAAACAATGCGCCTTAATTTTGTTGACGGTTTGCAATGTATTCATAGCAACAAGTCAAACACCAGTAGAGCTTGAAAAATTTATTTCAAAGTTTGAGAAAGCGGTTATTTCACATAATTATAATAAGGTATTAAAGCATACAGATGCAGATTATAGAACAGAGCAACACGATGCATTTCTAAAAGGAAATACAAAACAATTTATTGATGAATTATTTTGCGGATATGAAATCCAATCGGATGCATTTATAAATTTTAAATTAACGGACATTGATGCGCTATCTGTGCAAGAAGTATTTCAAAATTCTGAGAGTGATTATACAATGAGTTGGCTTGTAAATTCTAAAGAACTTGGTTCTGCAAAATGCCAATTACATATTACCAAAAAGAAAAATAAATGGGGAGTGGTGGGTGCGGTGGGATAAAAAAATATCTCAATTAATCAAGCCCACACCTTTGTTCCTTCTGTACAATTTTTACAGATATCAATTTCACTTCTGCTTTTTAAAACAGCACTTCTGAAATTGTGATAAGCAGGTCCTGTCCATAATTCTTTAAAAGATGTTTGTTTTAAATCGCCGAGTTTATGCTTTGCATCCTTATCAAAGCAACAAGGAACAACAGCACCATCCCATGTAATTACACAGCTATGCCATAATTTCCAGCAATGATTTGTCATCTCATTTTTAATGGCATACTTTCCATCTTTTCCTTTTTTATAGCGAGCATATTTATCAATAGTGGGCAGTAAATCACTGCCATTTTCATAATCGTAAATCTGTGCAGTTTTCAATCGCACTTCATCCACACCTAATTCCTCTGCAAGTTTATATACATCCTTTATCTGATGTTCATTTGGTTTTACAACAAGAAATTGAAAAATGATATTTGGTGTTTTCGATTTCAATTCTTTTTTTCCACGAATAATATTTCTTGTTCCTTCCAATACTTTTTCCAACTTACCACCTCTGCGATATTGCTGATACACTTCCTGTGTCGTTCCATCGATGGAAATAATTAATCTGTCCAATCCACTTTCAATAGTGCGCTTTGCATTTTCATCAGTTAAGTAATGTGCATTGGTGCTTGTTGCTGTATATATTTTTTTAGCAGATGCATATTTTACCATCTCTAAAAAACTTGGATTTAAATAAGGCTCACCTTGAAAATAAAAATCAAATACGTCAGATCTTTTCCCAACTCATCCATTGTTTCTTTGAAAAAATCTTTATCCAACATTCCTGTAGGTCGTGTGAATGCACGCAAATCCACTTGGGACATTCCGGACAACGCAAATTACATGATGTAGTTGGCTCAAAAGAAAGTGAAATTGGCAATCCCCACTGCACAGTTTTTTTGTAAACTTACTATAGTAATAGGATGCAATTACTTTACTCATGTTCATCAAACGACGAGGAGTCATTTTCGATGCATAGTTTATTGAGTCAGTAAGATTAAAAGGCATATTTTTATTAATTAAAAGAATTAGCAAATTAGCTGATTAGCTAATTAAACAATCAATACTTCAAAAGATTCTTTACTTTTCAAATTAGTTTATAAACCCATCGGCTAATTAGCTAATTTGCTAATTGTCACATCAATTATATTCCTTCAAATTGTTTTAAAAATCGCAAATCATTTTCTGAAAATAAACGAATATCGTTGATGCGGAATTTCAACATTGCCATGCGTTCTATTCCCATTCCAAAAGCAAAGCCTGTATATTTTTCTGAATCTATTCCGCAATTTTCCAACACTTGTGGATCTATCATACCTGCTCCTCCAATTTCAACCCAACCACTGTATTTACAAATAGCACATCCTGCCTGATTGCACACAAAGCAACTCACATCTAATTCGGCACTTGGTTCTGTAAAAGGGAAATAACTGGGACGCAGACGAATACTTGTTTGCCACCAAATAATTCTTTTGACTAAATAAGAAAGATGTTTGTTTTAAATCTGCTAAACTCCTTCATCCACATAAAATAATTCCAATTGATGAAAGACTTATCATTTGTCGCAAAAAAAAAATAGAACCGAATGTAATTAATGGTAATGAGATTGGAGGAATAGAATTACAAATTGGATGGGCTTATTCCACTTCCTTTACCCGGGAATTCATCTATGCAAAACCAGCAGGTTATCCGGTGAATGTTTTAATGAGTTTTCAAGGGGATCATAATCAGATTATTGCTTACAGAGAAATCTTCTCAACATATATCTGGGATCATGGTTTTTGGTTGGATTTTGATGATGAAAGATATGTTTGCTTTAAACTTAAAAATGCAGATGGAGAATATAATTATGGATGGATTAGATGCCAGATGAATAAAGAAGATGTAACCTTAACTATTAAAGATTATGGTTATGAAGAACAAATCAATACAGCTATTTTAACCGGCAGTAAAGAGAGTTATGTAGATATTCAAAATACAGATCAACAATCAAATTTATTTTTGACATATCAAAATAGTGTATTAAAAATTGAAATGAATGCTAATTATTTTCAACCCTATTTACTATCTGTTTATGCATTAAATGGAAATATTATTTTTCAGGAAAATGTTGTAGAACAATCCTATGAAAAATATATGGATTTGCCTGTTGGTCTTCATTTAATTAAAATTCAACAAGGGGATAAAAATTATTTTTATAAAATAATAGATCTCAATTAATCAAGCCCACACCTTTGTTCCTTCTGTACAATTTTTACAGATATCAATTTCACTTCTGCTTTTTAAAACAGCACTCCTGAAATTATGATATGCAGGTCCTCTCCATAATTCTTTAAAGGATGTTTGTTTTAAATCACCGAGTTTATGCGTGGCATCTTTATCAAAGCAACAAGGAACAACAGCACCATCCCAAGTAATTACACAGCTATGCCATAATTTCCAGCAATGATTTGTCATTTCATTTTTGATAGAATACTTACCATCTTTTCCCTTTTTATAGCGTGCATATTTATCAATAGTGGGGAGTAAATCACTGCCATTTTCATAATCGTAAATCTGTGCAGTTTTCAATCGCACTTCATCCACACCTAATTCCTCTGCAAGTTTATATACATCCTTTATCTGATGTTCATTTGGTTTTACAACAAGAAATTGAAAAATGATATTTGGTGTTTTCGATTTCAATTCTTTTTTCCAACGAATAATATTTCTTGTTCCTTCCAATACTTTTTCCAACTTACCACCTCTGCGATATTGCTGATACACTTCCTGTGTCGTTCCATCGATGGAAATAATTAATCTGTCCAATCCACTTTCAATAGTGCGCTTTGCATTTTCATCAGTTAAGTAATGTGCATTGGTGCTTGTTGCTGTATATATTTTTTTAGCAGATGCATATTTTACCATCTCTAAAAAACTTGGATTTAAATAAGGCTCACCTTGAAAATAAAAAATCAAATACGTCAGATCTTTTCCCAACTCATCCATTGTTTCTTTGAAAAAATCTTTATCCAACATTCCTGTAGGTCGTGTGAATGCACGCAATCCACTTGGACATTCCGGACAACGCAAATTACATGATGTAGTTGGCTCAAAAGAAAGTGAAATTGGCAATCCCCACTGCACAGTTTTTTTTGTAAACTTACTATAGTAATAGGATGCAATTACTTTACTCATGTTCATCAAACGACGAGGAGTCATTTTCGATGCATAGTTTATTGAGTCAGTAAGATTAAAAGGCATATTTTTATTAATTAAAAGAATTAGCAAATTAGCTGATTAGCTAATTAAACATTCAATACTTTAAAAGATTCTTTACTTTTCAAATTAGTTTATAAACCCATCGGCTAATTAGCTAATCAGCTAATCAACACATCAATTAAATTCCTTCAAATTGTTTTAAAAAGCGCAAATCATTTTCAGTAAATAAACGAATGTCGTTGATACGGAATTTCAATATTGCCATGCGTTCTATTCCCATTCCAAAAGCAAAGCCCGTATATTTTTCTGAATCTATTCCGCAATTTTCCAACACTTGCGGATCTATCATTCCCGCTCCACCAATTTCTACCCAACCACTATATTTACAAATTGCACATCCTGCCTGATTACAAACAAAACAACTCACATCTAATTCTGCACTTGGTTCAGTAAAGGGGAAATAACTGGGACGCAAACGAATACTTGTTTTCTCACCAAATAATTCTTTAGCTAAATAAGAAAGAGTTTGTTTTAAATCTGCAAATGAAACTCCTTCATCCACATAAAATAATTCTAATTGATGAAAGACTACATGCGCTCTTGCAGAAATTGTTTCGTTGCGATAACATCTTCCCGGAGCAATTACACGGAATGGCGGTTTCGTATTTTCCATTACACGAATCTGCACATTGGAAGTATGTGTGCGCAAAACAATATCCGGATTTGTCTGAATATAAAATGTATCTTGCATATCTCTTGCAGGATGATCTTCAGGTGTATTTAATGCGGTGAAATTATGCCAGTCATCTTCTATCTCCGGACCTTCAATAACAACATAACCAATGCGAGAAAAAATATCCACTAATTCATCTCTTACAATTGTGATTGGATGACGGGCACCGGGATTTTTTATATCCGCAGGCAAAGTGAGGTCAACAAAAATTTTATCTGTTTTCTGTTTTGAATTTAACTGCGTATTAAATGATTCAAATTTATTTTCTGCAATTTCTTTTAATGCATTTACCTGTTGACCATAATTTTTTTTCTGATCGGCAGGTATATCTTTAATTGTAGAAAATACATCCTTCAAAATATTTTTAGTCCCCAGAAAACGAATACGAAATTGTTCCAAGTCAGCTATACTCGTAATCGGGTAATTTTCAATTTCAGTTTTTAATACATCTAAATTTTCAAACATAATATCTTCTCAAGGTGCCGTTCAAAAATACAAAGAAAAAGGGCTACCGTTTTTAGCAGTAGCCCTTTCGAATTATAATTAATCACTATTTATTCCACCATAAATTTCTCTGTATAGCTTGATTTGCCATTGCTTATTTCAACAATGTATAAACCGGCAGCCATTGTATTGACATCCACTTTAATCAGATTTTCACCTTGCACTACTTGCGAGTGTAAGGTTTGAACTTGATTGCCAAGCAGATCATAAACATTCAAAGTAATTTCTGTTTCCTGAACACTGAAATAATTTACCTGCATAGTATTAGAGGCAGGATTAGGGAAAATGTTTACTATCGCATTATCCAAAACTCGCTCTACTAATAATTCAGAACCATCTGTTCTCCAGCTTGAGTTACTTACTTCTACTATTAATTCATAACAATCGGCTACGTCATAAGCACCACCATAACCATACACATACACATATCTGGTTCCGGAACTGTTTACATTCCAAACAATAGATTCATCGGATGTGCCACCATTTTGTGATGTACCTTTTTTCTTTCCTTTTTGATTTAATAATTGCATATCATAATCAGCAGGTAAAGAAGTCATCGTTACACGAATTTTTGTATTCGGAGAAGTAGTTGTGAATTTATAAAAATCAACATCAGAGGAATTTGCAATTAATGCATTGTAAGTAACACCTGTGGAAATTGTTCCTGCAGTACCTGTGCTGCTGTTTGGTTCTTGAATATCTGTACAAGTTGCTGCGCCACCTGAAGTAGTAAATAATATAGAACTAATATATGCACTCAAATCACCACCACCACAATCTGTTTGTACTTGCCATTCATAATCTGTATCAGCAATTAACCCTGTAAAGTTTATTGAAGTTCCTGTGGTGTAACCTTCTGTCCAGGTTGCAGTTCCAACCTGACGTCCTCTTACATTATAACCTACAGACCCGGCTACACTACCCCAGTTAAGTGTTGCTTCTGTTTCAGTAATACCTGTTGTAGAAGTACTTCCGGGAACATCACAAGTAGGTGCTACTCCACCGCCACATCCTTCAGAAGATAATAGGCTTTCTCTTGATCCACCGGGTGCAAATAATGCTTGCATTCTATCTTTCTGACCATCTGAAAACATATACATACAAGCATCATCGGTATAATCCATATAATTCATAGTCATCTCTACCGGAGAACCTGAACAAGTACTGTAATGCGGATAATTTGGGCAACCATAATTAGCAGTATTATGTGTTGGAGTATCTGAAACGTAATCAGTACCGCAAGATGCATCACCCCAAATATGTCGCAGGTTTAGCCAGTGACCAACTTCATGTGTTGCTGATCTTCCTAAATTAAAAGGAGATGCAGCATATGCAGGACCACCAAAATAGTTGTAATCTATAACAACTCCATCTGTAGCGGCAGGGCCACCTGGAAATTGCGCATATCCTAATAAGCCACTGCTAAGATCGCATGACCACATATTGAGATAGCTATCTCTATCCCAGGCTGCATGACCGTAGGTATTATATTTCATCAAATCAGTTGTACTAAAAGAAGTTTTTGAAGTAGATGTTCTTGTAATTCCAGTAGTAGGATTACCATCCGGATCAACTGATGCAAGACAGAATTCAATTTCCACATCAGCAGCTACTCCGGAAAATAATGCCGGTACACTACCCGCATCAGAATTTAATTTTCTGAAGTCTTCATTTAGTATTTCTATCTGAGATAAAACAGCAGCATCAGAAATATTTTCTGATGCATTGTTATACACAATATGCACAACTACAGGTATTGTAATTACCGTTCGTGTTGCACCCGTTTCAGAGGATTTATAAGTTTGCGTAAATTCTTCAATCTGCGCCTGATTCAGTGCATAGCCCGGATCTTCAGTTAATAATCTTGCATCAACTTCCATAGTTCCGCAGTTGCGCATTTCCTGTCCGAATACACTACTTATGCATAGCAATAATGCAATAGCGAGTAAATTTTTTTTCAACATTTTTTCTTGTTTTAATTAAATAAAAAATTTCAATTCCAATCATCCGTAGAGGATGTAATTTTTTAATGTTGTATTACATTAAATAAGTAACGAAATATTTTTCGCAAGTGCAAGTTCCTATTTTTTTTATATAAACCAAACGCAAATGGCTCAAAATTGTCACATATTGATTTTATCAATTTGCAATTATAAAATTTATTTTAGGTGAGGTAAGGAATTAAAGTGTGAATTGGATTCATTAAGAGAATTTTTTTTAACGTCACGAATTAAAAATCAGAGTGCAATTAGAATTTTATTCTAATACATTGATATTTATTTTCAAAACACTTTTCAAATACTCAAAAATTATTTGAGATATAATTTGATATGCAAACAATGGAAAGCAAAAAAAAAGCGATCATCACTGACCGCTTTTTTTTAATGCATTTGAATAAAATTATTCTACTATAAATTTATCTGTGTAGTTGGATTTACCATTGCTGATTTCAACGATGTAAATGCCTGCAGATAAATTGCGCACATCTACACCAATTAAATTTTCACCTTCCACAACATCTGCTGTAATTGTATTTACAAGATTTCCTAACAGGTCATACACTTTCATTGTAACACCTGTTTCCTGTACTGAATAATAATCTACACTTATTTTATCAGAAGCAGGATTTGGGAAAATATTTACGATAGCATTATCCCATTCTTCCTGAGCAAATATTTCAGAGCCATCTGTTCTCCAGCTTGAACTGCTTACTTCTATTTTCAGATCATAACAATCAGTAGCATTATAAGCACCGCTATAACCATAAACATATACATAGCGAATTCCAGATGCACTGGTATTCCAAATTATGGTTTCATTAGATGTACCACTGTTTTCAGAAATACCTTTTTGATTCTTTTTATTATCATATAATCTTACATCATAATCTGCAGGCAGTGATGATAAGGTAACCTTGATTTTTGAATTCGGTGAAGTAGTAGTAAACTTATAATAATCAAGATCAGAACCACTTGCAATTAATGCATTGTATGTTGTTCCGCTAGAAAGAGTATAAGGTGTAGAAATTGTATTATTAGGCTCTCCTAAATCCACACATCCACCAACTCCACCTGTTGTTGTAAAATAAATAGAAGTAGTGTAAGCACTAACAGAACCGCCACCACAATCAGTTTGAACTTGCCATTCATAATCAGTACCTGCTAATAATCCGGTGAAGCTTATAGTTAATCCTGCAGTAGAACCTTCTGTCCAAGTTGCATCACCCACTTTACGACCACGAGCATTATAGGCAACTGCACCTGATACTGAACCCCAGTTAAGAGATGCAGATGATTCTGTTATTGCTGTTGTAGAAGTACCTGAAGGAACTGAGCAAGAAGGTGTTCCACCTCCGCCACAGCCAGCAGAAGACAATAAACTTTCTCTGGAACCGCCCGGAGCAAACAATGCTTGCATACGGGTTTTCTGTCCTGCAGTAAATAAATTCATACAAGCATCATCGGTGTAATCCATATAGTTCTGATACATATCACCATTAGGACCATTGGAACATGAAACCAGAGATCCGGAAGGGCAGCCATAATTTTCATTAGCTTGATTTGGAGTATCAGCAACATTATCAGTTCCTGCGCATGAGGTGCCATCATCACCCCAAATATGATAGAGATTTAACCAGTGACCTACTTCATGTGTACCTGAACGACCTAAGTTATATGGAGATGTTGCATAAGCAGAACCACCAAAATATTTATAGTCAATTACAACACCATCAGTTGCTGCAGATCCACCAGGGAATTGAGCGTACCCTAAAAGTCCGCTGCTTAAATCACACACCCATAAGTTTAAATAGCTATTTCTATCCCAAGCAGCATGACCATAGGTAGAATATTTAACCGGATTACCGGTAGTGCTAAAAGATGTTTTAGTTGTGGAAGTTCTTGTAATACCTGTTGTTGGATTTCCACTTGGGTCAATAGTGGCAAGACAGAATTCGATTTCAACATCAGCAGCTATACCTGAAAAGTAACCCGGTGTAGATCCTGCATCTGCATTCATTCTTCTAAAGTCTTCGTTCAAAATTTGAATTTGAGAATTAATTGCTGCATCAGAAATATTTTCAGCAGTAATATTATAAACCACATGCACAACTACCGGAATAGTTATAACTGTTCTGGTTGCTCCTGCATCTTCTGAAACAAACTTGGCAGTAAATTCTTCGATTTGCTGTCGGTTAAGTAGATAATTTGGATCGTTGAGTTTCAACTCAGCATCCATAGTCATTGTGCCGCAATTGCGATGTGCTTCCTGGCTAAAGGCAATACCGAAGGTCATCAGCATCACTAATAATAGTAGAAAATTTTTTAGCATTTTACATTTTTAATTAATGGTTAGTAAAGAATTTAAGAACGGTTGGAAATGAATGTGAGATGCATGGGCTGGAATGCGAGTTGCATCTCTCTGATTTCATGAAACAAAGAGAGACTTATTTTTTCATTCTTGCAAGCAAGTGGTTGGAGCGGTTTGTCACTAGATTATTATTTACAAACCCACATGCACAAAGAGTTTGCACTGAGAGTAGGACTTTTAAATCAAACTTATTATGAATTGGATAAGTGAATCTGTCACCATAAATTAGCAATGGTGAACACTTATCAAAATGATAATTATTTAATAAAAAATCAGGCTTCATAATCTATATGATAATTTTTAGAGTGTATCATTATTTGTATTGGCAGGATAAGCCTTCTTCAAAATAAAATTGGTTAAAAAAATAAATTTTATTTAAAAATATTTTACATTTTCATAACCGAATAGCTATTCTATAGTAGCTCCATTATATTTGTCGGCTTGCCAATGAAAGATATTAGAAAATTACTGTCTGAAAAAATTCTCATACTCGATGGAGCTATGGGTACGATGATACAACAACATCAACTCGATGAATCTGATTTTAGAGGTGAAAAGTTTGCTAATCATTCAAAAGATTTGAAAGGGAATAATGATATTCTTTGCTTAACTCAACCTGCTATTATTAAAGAGATTCATATTTCATACTTAGAAGCTGGTGCCGATATCATTGAAACAAATACATTTAATGCCAATCGTATTTCGCAGGCAGATTATGGTCTTGAATCCTTTGTATATACTCTAAATGTAAGTGCTGCAAAACTTGCCCGTGAAGCAGCTGATAATTATAACATACTTACACCGGATAAACCCCGCTTTGTTGCGGGTGCATTAGGACCCACAAATAAAACATTATCCATTTCTCCCGATGTAAATAATCCTGCATATCGTGCTACTACTTTCGATGAAATGGCTGACACTTATTATGAGCAAGCTAAAGGTTTGATGGATGGCGGTGTTGATATTCTATTAATCGAAACTGTATTTGATACACTCAATGCAAAGGCAGCGATTTATGCTTGTATGCAATTGTTTGAAGAAACAGGAAAGGAATTACCCCTTATGATTTCGGGAACTATAACAGATGCAAGTGGAAGAACTTTAAGCGGACAAACACCGGAAGCATTTTTAATTTCTGTTTCTCATGCACCATTATTAAGTGTCGGTTTTAATTGCGCATTGGGTGCAAAACAATTGACGCCACATATTCAAACCATTGCGCATAAAACAGATTTATTTGTAAGTGCTTATCCAAATGCAGGTTTGCCAAATGAGTTTGGTGAATATACCGAATCACCGGAGACCAATGGCAATGATGTAGAAGCATATTTAAAAAATAATTGGGTAAATATTATTGGAGGATGTTGTGGAACTACTCCTGAACATATAAAATATTTAGCGGAAATAGCTGCAAAATATCCTCCGAGAAAACCACCTGTTTTACCACAGCTTCCAAGGTTCAGTGGGCTTGAAGCATTCACCATTTTTGAAGGAAGCAATTTTGTAAATGTGGGTGAGCGAACGAATATCACCGGCTCAAAAAAATTTAAAAAATTAATTGTTGAAGATAAGTTAGATGAAGCCGTAAGTGTTGCAAAACAACAGGTAGATAATGGTGCACAAATTCTGGATGTGAACATGGATGAAGGTATGATTGATTCAGAAAAAATGATGATAGATTTTCTGAATAGAATTATGTGCGAACCTGATATTGCAAAAATTCCGGTGATGGTAGATTCCAGCAAATGGGAAGTAATTGTTTCCGGTTTAAAATGCTTGCAGGGAAAATCAATTGTAAATTCTATTTCATTAAAAGAAGGTGAAGAAATGTTTTTACAACATGCAGCACTTGCAAAAAAATTAGGTGCCGCAGTTATTGTAATGGCGTTTGATGAAAATGGTCAGGCAACAGATTTTGAAAAACGTATTTTAATTTGCGAAAGAGCTTATAATTTGTTAATTGATAAATTAAATTTTAATTCTACTGATATCATTTTTGATCCGAATATTCTAACTGTTGCAACTGGCATCGAAGAACATAATGGCTATGCCTTGGATTATATCCGTGCAACAGAATGGATTAAAAATCATTTACCCGGTGCATTAGTTAGCGGCGGTGTTAGCAATATTTCATTTTCATTTCAGGGAAATAACAGAATACGGGAAGCTATGCATTCTGCATTTTTATTTCATGCAATAAAAGCAGGAATGGATATGGGAATTGTGAATGCAGGTATGATTGAAATTTATGAGGATATTCCGAAAGATGTTCTGGAAAAAATTGAAGATGTGTTGTTTAACAGAAATGAAAATGCCACAGAACATCTTGTAACTTTTGCTCAAGAATTAAAATCACCTCAACGCAGTGTAAAAGAAAATACAGATGTATGGCGCAATGAAAATTTAGAGGAAAGATTAAGCCATGCATTGGTAAAAGGAATTACAGAATTTATAGAAATAGATTTGGAAGAAGCAGTTCAACATTACGCAAAACCTTTGGAGATAATTGAGGGGCCTTTAATGAAAGCAATGAATATAGTTGGTGATTTATTTGGCTCAGGAAAAATGTTTTTACCACAAGTGGTGAAGAGTGCAAGAGTGATGAAAAAAGCAGTTGCATATTTAGAACCACTTATGGCTTTGGATAAAGATGCAAATGATAAAAGTGTGTCATCTAAACCAACCATTTTAATGGCAACCGTGAAAGGAGATGTGCATGATATCGGAAAAAATATTGTGGGTGTGGTGTTAGCTTGTAATAATTATAATATTGTTGATTTGGGTGTGATGGTTTCTTCTGAAAAAATTCTGGATACTGCGCAGGAAATTAATGCAGACATTATTGGAATCAGTGGATTGATAACTCCATCCTTAGATGAAATGATTTATGTAGCTGAAGAAATGCAACGACGTGAAATGCAAACACCGTTATTAATTGGTGGCGCTACAACTTCCCGCATTCATACTGCGGTGAAAATTGCACCCAAATATCAGCAAGCAGTTATTCATGTAATTGATGCATCACGCAGTGTGAATATTGCCAATAAAGTGTTGGGTGAAAACAAACAATTATTCTTTGATGAAATTCGAAATGAGTATGACCAATTATTAAAAGCACATTTACAACGTCAAACTTCAAAAGAATTAATTTCTATTGCCGATGCAAGAAAAAATAAATATCAGATTGATTGGAAAAATTATAATGTACCAGCGCCGGAGTTTATTGGAACAAAAGAGTTTGAAAATTATAGCCTTCGGGAAATTGCAGAATACATTGACTGGACACCCTTTTTTAAAACCTGGGAATTGCATGGAAAATATCCGGAGATATTAGAAGATGAATTAGTAGGACATGAAGCAAAAAAATTATTCGATGAGGCACAAGCAATTTTAAATCAAATTATTTCTGAACAATGGATTTCTGCAAATGCAGTTATCGGAATTTTTCCATGTGCTGCTATTGAGGATGATATTATAGTTTTTGATGTAGAAGGGAATGAAATTATAAAAACATTACATCACTTGCGCCAGCAATTAAAAAAAGCAAAAGGTCAACCAAATCTTTGTCTAACTGATTTTATTAAACCGAAAGAAAACAATGCAAATAAGCCGACAGATTATATCGGCGCATTTGCAGTAACCTCCGGAATTGGAATTGAAAAAAAGTTACAAGAATTTGCATCCGAGCATGATGATTACAGCAGCATAATGCTTAAATCTTTAGCGGATAGATTGGCTGAAGCATTTGCCGAGCTGATGCATAAAAAAGTGCGCACAGAAATTTGGGGATATTCAAAAAATGAATCATTAAATTCTGAAGAACTGATTGCAGAAAAATATTCAGGTATTCGCCCTGCACCTGGTTATCCTGCATGTCCTGAGCATACCGAAAAAGAAACCTTGTTTGCTTTGTTGGATGTAACAAATACAACCGGAATACAACTTACCGATAGCATGGCAATGTATCCGGCTTCGAGTGTTAGCGGTTGGTATTTTGCACATCCCGAATCCAAATATTTTGGTGTTGGAAAAATTGCTGATGATCAAATAGCAGATTATGCTTCCAGAAAAAACAAGGATATAGAAATCATGCGTAAATTGCTTTCCCGATTCTAACAGATTTGATATTTAAAATAATTTCAAAAGTGGAATTATAACCATCATAATTAATTTAGAATTTTTTTGAAATGATTTCTGTATCAAAATATAAACTATTTTTGATTTTCAATTTTTTAATAATTAAAGTTATACTTAATGAAGTTTTTTACTCTTCTCTCCATTGTCTGCACTTTTACATTCGTTATAATTTTTAATCATAATGGTTTTAGTCAGATGCCAACACATCCAAATATTATAATGATCTATATTGATGATCTGAATGATTATACAAATTATTTGGAAGGACATCCTCAGGTGGAAACTCCAAATATTAATAGAATTGTTGAAAGTGGAGTAGCATTTACAAATGCTTATTGCAGCTCACCAGGATGTGGCCCGAGCCGCACAAGTATGCTTTCCGGCAAAGATTGTTTATATACTAAGGTGTATAATAATAATGATTTTCATGGTGCATTCCGCAGTAATTTTAATGAAGCTAATGCTAATGAAATTGTATATACTCTTCCTGAAGTTTTAAAAAGTTCAAGTGAATATTTTACTTATTCTATTGGAAAAGTATTTCATTCGGAATCAGGTAATGATTATGATAAAAGTCCAACGCCCATGTGCGAAAAAACTAAATCCTGGAATCGCATGTCGTCTTTAATTGAATCAGAGGAGTTTACGGCAATTAGTGAATCGTATTTGCAATATGCAGATTATGATTGGGGAATGATTCCGGATAGTCTTGAACGTTATTTACAAGATGTACAGATTACAGATACAGCAGTGCAATTTATTAATGACGTGGGAATGGGGAGCGCAGATATTTGCGATAAATCATTTTTTCTGGCATTTGGAATTCACAAACCACATACACCACGATTAATACCTGAAAAATATTTTTTACCCTATTATGTAAATGCACTTGATGATAAAATAGCATACAATTCATCTACAATGGATAGTGGATACAATGGTGTTGTAATGCCACCACAACCTGAAACAATGTGGGCAGATTTTTATGCTTTACCAGAAAATGGTATTGCTCAAATTATGGCTACAACAGGAGATCAGGAAATGTTTTTTAATGCCTATCTGAATTCATTACCCACATTGCCGGTATTAGATGCATCTGTAAGTCCTGAAGAAAATTTTGAAATGCTGTTAGAAAATGAACGGGCAAAATATGTGATGGGCTATCTTGCTGCTACAAAATTTTTAGATGTACAAATTGGAAGATTATTGGATACACTTCAACAATATCCGGAAATATATAATAATACAATTATCATTTTAGTAAGCGATCATGGGTATAGTCTTGGCGAAAAAAGGCATTATACAAAATGGGCGTTATGGGATACGGATGTGAGGGTACCATTAATTTTTTCAGGTCCCGGAGTGATTGAAAACGGTATTGTAGATGCAACTGTCTCTCTTATTGATATAATGCCAACTATTTGCGATATAGCAGGTGTGTCTTTACCGAATTTCCCTGATGGAAGTAATTATGTAGATGGTATTTCATTTAAAAATCTTATTATAAATCCCAATGCATTTTTTAATAAACCTGCAATAAGTTCATATAGAAGAAATTCCGGAAATGGATCCTGCTTCCCACACTATTCAGTGCAGCAAGATGGATATCAATACATTCGTTATCACAATAATAATGATGCAGGTGAATTAACGCCTTGCGATGCAAGCAGTACGAATTATGATGAAGAACTGTATTATGTAGGTGTGAACAGAGAAGTGGACCCGAATGAATGGAACAATCTTGCAAGTGATCCAAACAATGCCCCTATCATTGAATATCTATCTTCTTTTTTACCCGGCAATCCAAATTATTTAAAAGAAAGTATGAAGGTGGATATTAATTTACAAGGTGCATTGCCATGCTTTGCACCGCATTCAGGTAAATTAAAAATGAAAGCGAAATTATATTCAACTACAGGTGCAACTTTATCATCCGCACTAATGGCGAATTATAATTTTATCTGGACAAATTCAGCCACTGTTTTGATAAAAAACTCGACAAAGTTTACATTTAATATGTCGTCAATTCCTTTGGATTATTATACTTCCAATAGTACATTGAGATTTTATTTAAAAGTTACAGATAAGATTACCGGCGATATCGTAGCCTTAAAAACTTATGAAGTTTTTATTAATCCGTCAAATATTCCTGCATTAGATTTTACACCTGATTTAAACGGTCAAACACTTACAATTAATGATGTTTCTGTTTCGGGAGATTATAATACTATTGCATGGGATTTGGGTGATGGCACTGCAAGTGAAATATATAATCCTTTAACGCATACTTATTCCGGTCAAGGTACATTTCCAATTTTGCAAACAGTGAATTATGGTAACAGTTGTACTTTGCAAAAACAAAAAACAGTGTATATTAAATATGTTACCGATGTATTTTGTGAAGGCTCGCATTATTTACTTCCTGATGGTTCTATTGCAACAACTCCGGGAAAATATACTGCCAATTTAACCAGTGTTTCAGGAACGGACTCTGTATTTATTTTTAAATTGAATTATGCTACGGGTTGTGATGAAATATTGCGGTATAGCATTACGAATGATGAGTCTGAAATAAATAATGAAAACATTTCTAATTCACTATTTAATGTGTATCCAAATCCTGTAAATAATACATTGTTTGTAAAACGTACTTCAGCAAATCAACAAGCGGACATACAATTATATACAATGGGTGGTCAGTTGCTAAATACTTTTCAAATGCAGCCTGAAGAATATTTTATAGAAATTCCCATGAGTAATTATGCAAGTTCAATGTATTTATTAAAAATTATTGAGCAATCTGATTTGAATGTATTTACAATAATTAAAAATCAATAATTAAAAGGCAATTGCAATTGACCTGCTTTGCAAAATGCATTTACATTAAATTGAAAAGTATCTCTCAACGGGAAATATTTCTCTTTCGAAATTCTATATAACTGATGAATGGCGTCGGCAATTACTCCGTCGCCTTTCATCCGTTTTCCCCAACGGCTATCATTTAAATTTCCTTCATGTACTGCACGAATACCGTTTAATATTTTTTGTGCTTTATCGGGATAAGTTTTCAATACCCAATCAGTAAAAATTTCTGCAACTGCACCATTCAATCTCACCATCGTCATGCCGGCAAATGTGGCTCCGTTTTCTGCTGCCAATCGCAATACATCGGGTATCATGTGATCTGTTAATCCCGGAATAATCGGAGCTACCATTACCCCAACCGGAATACCTGCTTTTGATAATTGAGCCATTGTATCTAATCGCTGTTTATAGGTGGCAGTGCGAGGTTCTGTTTGCAAACGAATTTTTTCATCTGTGCCTGTAACACTAAAAATTACACGCACTAAATTTTCTGATGCTAAGTCTTTTAATATATCAAGATCTCTTTCCACCAATTGATTTTTGGTAATGATGCCTACAGGATTTCTATATTTCGCACACACTTGTAATATGCTTCTTGTTATCTGCATTTTCTTTTCAATGGGTTGATAGCAATCTGTATTTCCGGAAAGTGAAATTGGTTGTGGTCGCCATGTTTTACTTAAAAATACTTTCTCTAATAATGCAGGCGCAGTGGGTTTTACAATGATGCGACTTTCAAAATCCAATCCTGCACTATAACCCCAATACTGATGACTGTTACGGGCATAACAATACACACATCCATGCTCACAACCCTGATAGGGATTTAAAGACCATATCATCCCCACATCCGGACTTTTCACTTCATTCAAAATCGTTTTTGGATGCTCGGTAAAAAATTGTGTTCGTCTGCCTGTTTCCAATTCCTCATCCAATCCTTCTATATGCTCCTGACCGATATGCTGCTTTAAAAATTTGTTGGCAGGATTGAATTGAGCGCCTCTTCCTTTAATTTTTTTTTCATTAGCTATTGCATTTATCATAAATGTCATTATTTTTGACAAATAAAGTCATATTAATTGACATAATCAATAAGTCATTAAAAATTTTATCTATGAGTTACTTTGCTTCCAACCTAAAACACCTGCGCAGCAAACGGCGCATGAACCAGCAAGAGCTTGCTGATATGCTGAAAGTAGGGCGTACCGCCATCGCCAATTACGAATCGGCAACAGCAAACCCCGGACATAAAACATTGTTGGCTATTGTCAAAATATTTGACATATCGCTGGATGATTTTCTGAATACAGACTTATCTAAACCTGTAATTGCTACCTGGCCGGAAGCATATCGTCCGGTGGTGGTTACGGTGGATGAAGCCGGAGATGATAATATTGTAATGGTGGATACCAAAGCCGCAGCCGGTTATCCCACCCGATTTTTAGAACCGGAATATTATAAAGAGTTGCCCGCTTTCAAACTGCCTGGAACAGATTACCGCAACGGCACTTTCCGCTGCTTTCAGATTGAGGGCGATAGTATGGCCGACACACTGCACAATGGCGATAGTGTAATCGGGCGTTTTTGCGATAATCATTTCCGTGATGTGCGGCAGGGATTTATTCATGTAATAGTTACTGCCGATCAGGTGCTGGTGAAGCGGGTAATTAATCATGCAGACACCGACCACAAATTGATATTGCTGAGCGACAACGAAGCCTACCCGCCGATAGAAGTGGATATAGATGAGGTGAAAGAAATATGGTATGTAAAAAGTAAACTCTCCACCTATATGCCTGTAAAAAAGAACGACCTCGACAAACTCATCGGCGACCTCAGCATGCAGGTGCAGATGTTGAAGCAAAGGCTGGATGTGATGGAAAGAGATATTTAATTTTATTAACCGAATAAAAGTATAAATATGGCTGGGATATCACCTAAGGATTTTTTTAAAACACAAAGAGAGACATCCGAAATTAAATCAGAAATTCTCGATGAATACTTTAAAGCTTGGGCTGCAATTATGTTAAGAGGGCAATCTTATAAAACAATTAATGAGTTAGCCTACATTGATTTATTTGCCGGATCAGGCAAATATGACGATGGGAATGCTTCAACACCATTAAAGATTTTAAATAGTATTTATAAAAGCAAAGGAAGCTCTTTTATTGATTATGATAAGAGTGTAAAAACATTTTTTAATGATCAAGATATGAATGTGATTGAAAAGCTAAAACAAAATATAACAACTCTTGATTTTTATGCCGACTTAACACACAAACCAATAATTTTTCAACAAGAAGCTGATGAGATTCTTTTAGATAACATTTTAAAAAGAGGAGTTCCCTCATTGACTTTTATTGACCCTTTAGGATATGGTTATACAAAAAAAATGTTGCTTAAAACTATACAAAGCTGGGGGTCAGATTTATTTATACTTTTTAATATAAATAGAATTCGTGCGGCAGTAGAAAATAGATTAGTTGAAAAAAATATGTATGAAATATTTGAGTCTGATCTTAATAGGATTAGAGAATTCTATGAGAGAGAAAAAAATCCAACTAAAAGGGAATTATTTATATTAGAAAGATTTGAAAATATTTTTGTAGATAGAAATTATAAGATTCTAAAATTTAGAATAAACTTTCCAAATAGGGAGCAATCAAGTCATTACCTTTATTTCATTTCCAAAGTAAATATTGCCATAACTCGAGCTAAAGAAATTATGCAAAAATATAGTGATTATCAAGATGATGGAGTTCCCCTTTTCGGAGCAAATTTATTATTTAATCCCACATTATTCCCTGAATTAAACAATTATTCTCTTGTTAATCTTATCAATTTTATAAGAAATAATAAAATAAAACTTAACGGCAAAAAAATCGAAGACATTTACTTAGAATACAATTATGGAACAAATTATATTAAAGAAAATTATAAAGAAGCATTTAAAGAATTGTTTAGAAATAATGAAATTATTCTGCTTGACAAAAATGGCACATCTACTTCAAAAACTACTTATACCGCAACTATTAAATTTATCTAATCATGGCTCAATCATCAATTGAATGGACAGAAATGACCTGGAATCCAACTACGGGATGTAGTAAGGTTTCTGACGGATGTAAATATTGTTATGCCGAAGTAATGGCTAAAAGATTGCAGGCAATGGGTCTCGAGAAATACTCGGATGGATTTAAATTGCGATTGCATCCTGATGCACTTACAATTCCTTTTACATGGAATAAACCTAAGATTGTATTTGTAAATTCAATGAGTGACTTATTTCATAAAAATGTTCCTCTGGAGTTTATTCAAAAAGTATTTGATGTAATGAATAAAAATCCTCAGCATACATTTCAGGTACTTACCAAACGAGCGGAAAGGTTAGCTGAATTGCACGATAAACTGCATTGGTCAGAAAATATATGGATGGGTGTGTCGGTTGAAAATGAGAAAGTAATAAGTCGTATTGATTTTCTAAAAGTAACAAACGCTAACATAAAATTCTTATCCTGTGAACCATTGATTGGTGCTTTGCCAAATTTGAATCTGGATAAAATCAATTGGGTTATTGTAGGCGGTGAAAGCGGACGCAAAGCAAGACCTATGGATATTGAATGGGTATTAGAAATCAAAGAGCAATGTGAACAGCAGAAAGTAAAATTCTTTTTTAAGCAATGGGGTGGCACAAATAAAAAGAAAACCGGAAGACTTCTGAATGGGAAGACTTACGATGAAATGCCGGAACGTAATACTTTGTTGTTAAGAGCTTGATGTGAGTTCGCACCATGCAGGTGCAGATGTTGAAGCAACGGCTGGATGTGATGGAGCGGGAGTAACTCACCCCCGGCCCCTCTCTTGGGAAGAGAGGGGTGATTAGAAAATAACCCAAAATAATTTTTGTTGCTATTTTTTTATAACACAACTAAATAATTAATTCACCGCTGCCCCTTTTGGGAGAGAGGGGTGATAAAAAAACTCCCGAATAACACAGCCAAATAATTCTAAATAAATAATTCACCGCTGCCGCTCTGGGGAGAGAGGGGTTGAATAAACAGACCAAAATGAACTCGAAAGAATTTGCACGACACCTGCGGAAAAATATGACTTCAGAAGAATCATTGATGTGGGGTAATCTCCGCAACAGAAATTGTTTGGGTTTAAAATTCGTCAGACAGCATCCTGTTTACTATCCCGGCGAAATTGGAAAAAGCCGATACTTTATAGCTGACTTTTATTGTGAAGAAAAAAAATTGGTGATTGAGATAGACGGAGGTATTCATTTACAGCAAATAGAGTATGATAATAACCGGGATACAATAATGCAGGAAATGGGATTGCAAGTTCTAAGGATAAAAAATGAAGAGATAAAAAGTATGTCAGCAACACTTGAAAAATTAAAAATGTATCTCTCTAATCTCCCTTCCTATAAAAAAGAAAAAGATAAAAGAGACTTATAAAAGAAAACAAATCACATTTCCCCCCTCTCTTCCAAAGAGAGGGGTCGGGGGTGAGTTGAAAACACACACAACATTAACTATGAAACAGAAAAACTCACATTTAAAAAAAACGAAACCATTCCCCCTCTCTTCCCAAGAGAGGGGCCGGGGGTGAGTTGAAAACACACACAAGATTATAGATGAAACCAAAAAATTCACATTAAAAAAAACAAATCACATTTCCCCCCTCTCTTCCAAAGAGAGGGGTTGGGGGTGAGTTGAAAGCACACACAACATAAACTATGAAACAGAAGATTCACATTAAAAACCAAACGCCATTCCCCCCTCTCTTCCAAAGAGAGGGGCCGGGGGTGAGTTGAAAACCCACACGATATAAAACATGAAACAGAATAAAAACCATTAAAAATAAAATCCCATTTCCCCCCTCTCTTCCAAAGAGAGGGGCCGGGGGTGAGTTGAAAACCCACACGATTTAAAAATATGAAACAGAAAAATTCACATTAAAAAAAACGAAACCCTTTCCCCTCTCTTCCCAAGAGAGGGGCTGGGGGTGAGTTATGACCCGCACCGTAGTACATATGGATCTCGACACTTTCTTCGTGTCTGTTGAGCGACTGAAAGACAGTCGGCTTCTCGGCAAACCTGTGCTTGTGGGTGGCAGCAGCGGCCGAGGTGTGGTAGCATCGTGTAGTTATGAAGCCCGCCGCTTTGGTATCCACAGCGCTATGCCGATGAAGATGGCAAAAAATTTATGTCCTGAGGCTATTGTGGTTCGTGGTGATTATGAGCATTACACCCATTACTCGGACCTGATAACCGACATTATTGAAGAGAGTGTTCCGGCGTATGAAAAATCTTCTATTGATGAATTTTATATCGACCTCAGCGGCATGGATCGCTTCTTCGGTTGCTACATGTATGCTACTGAATTGCGACAAAAAATTATTAAAGAATCCGGGCTGCCGATTTCTCTTGGATTATCAGAAAATAAAACCGTTTCGAAAATTGCTACCGGTCAGGCAAAACCGAATAACCAAATGAAAATAGATTACGGTTGCGAAAAAACATTTCTTGCGCCGCTGTCTGTAAAAAAAATTCCGATGGTGGGAGATAAAACTGCCGACACATTACGACGCATGGGAATAGTTACTATTAAAACGGTTCAGGAGATGCCGATGAAAGTAATGGAAAATATTCTGGGTGAAAATGGCAGTACGATTTGGCGCAAAGCAAATGGTATTGACAACACACCGGTGGAAGTACACAGCCGCCGCAAATCAATTTCTACCGAAGAAACTTTTGATCAGGATACAATTGATGTAAATCGCTTGCGCAACATATTAGTGGCTATGACAGAAAAACTTGCTTACCAATTGCGCAAAGAAGGGAAACTCACTTCGGTGATAACAGTAAAGTTGCGCTACTCCGATTTTGAAACACATACCACACAAAGTCGCATTCCCTACACTTCCACTGATCATTCGCTGATAGCACGAGTGAAAGAATTGTTTGAAAAACTCTATACCCGCCGCACATTAGTAAGATTGATTGGTGTGCGCTTCAGCGGATTGGTAAGCGGTGGTTATCAGATAAATCTTTTGGAAGATTCTGAACACTTAATTCGATTATATCAGGCAATGGATAAAATGCGGAATAAACATGGACGAGATGCTGTGATGCGTGCCGGTAGTTTGGGATATCATTTCAGAGAGTTTAATCCTTTTAATGGAGTGAAGAAATAGTATTGGGTATCGGGTATTGAGATTAGCTGATGTGATGATTAGCCGATTAGCCGATGTGCGAATGTGATAATTGTGTAACTGTCGAATTGTAGAACTGGAGAATTGTAGAACTGTTGAACTGTTGAATCGAAAAACCTTAAAGTGGAAACACGAAACTTGAAGCCCGAAACTTGAAACTTGGAACTTGAAACCCGAAATCCGAAACTCTTTTTTCATTGTCAATTGTCAACTGTCAATTGTCAATTTAAAAAGTCTATGGTCAATGTTTTTCGCCAACAGCCAACTGCCAAAAGCTAACGGCCAATAGCCAACAGCCAAAAAAAAATGTACCTCAACACCCATTCATATTATAGTCTGCGATACGGAACATTATCCATTCAGCGATTGCTTGCACAAGCTGAGGAGTGTGGTATAAAATCATTTGCACTTACTGACATTAATAATACTTCCGGTTGGTTTGAATTATTGAAACATGCCCGCAATAAAAATATACATGTGGTGCCCGGAATTGATTTCAGAAATGATGATCAGCAATTGTATATCGGCATTGCAAAAAATCATGAAGGTCTTGCTGCACTCAATCGTTTTTTATCAGAACATCTGCTTGCAAAAAAAGCATTGCCCGAAATTGCTCCGCACATTGACAATACATATTTTATTTATCCTTTTAATGCGGATAAAAATTATGTGCTGGAAGAAAATGATTTTATCGGTGTGCGACCTGAACAATTAAATCGGTTGAAATTTTCAAAATACAAACGCTATACAAAAAAGTTAATAGCACTAAATCCGGTGAGTTTTGGTGGAAAAAAAGATCACAATGCACATCGCATTTTACAGGCGATTAATCACAATACTATCATCACAAAATTGGATGCAATCACGCTTGCTTCACCCACAGAAATTTTTTATAATTATGATCAACTAAAAAAACAATTTGAAGGCTTTGAATTTTTATTAAAGAATGCAGAAAATATTTTAGCTGATTGTCAATTCGATTTTGAATTTGGTGTCAATAAAAACAAACTGCATTTTACCGGCAATGAAAAAGAAGATATGGACCTGCTGTTGCAATTAACTTTTGAAGGAGTGCGCAAGCGTTATGGCAAAGTAAATAAAACACTGCTGGATCGGGTAAATAAAGAATTGGATATTGTTATTAAAAAAGGATTTGTCTGTTATTTTCTTATCAATTGGGATCTGGTGGAATATGCACGACGACAGGGTTACTTCTGCATTGGTCGTGGAAGCGGCGCCAATAGTTTAATTGCATATTGTCTGCGCATTACGGATGTGGATCCGATTGAACTCGATTTATATTTCGAACGGTTTATTAATTTATTTCGGGAAACGCCCCCTGATTTTGATATTGATTTTTCATGGAAAGATCGCAATGATGTAACCGAATATATTTTCAATAAATACACACATGAACATACAGCATTGTTAGGTACGTATTCGGAGTTTAAAGAAAAATCTTTTATTCGTGAAGTAGCAAAAACGTTTGGCTTACCGAAAAATGAAATTGATGCATTGATAAAACTCTATGGTGAAGAAAATTTTAATGCTGCAAAAATTCCGGATCGCATTGCGCAGAGTATTTATAATTACGGTGAATTTATTTATCGTTTTCCCAACATGCTCAGCATACATTCCAGCGGTATATTAATTTCAGAAAAACCCATTTATTATTATTCACCAACGTACCTACCACCTAAAGGATTTCCAACAGTACAATTTGATATGTATGTGGCAGAAGATATTGGATTATACAAATTTGATATTTTAAGTCAGCGGGGTTTAGGACATATTAAAGACACCATTCAATTAGTAAAAGAAAATAAAAATATAGCAATTGATATTTCACAAACAGAAACATTTAAAAAAGATCCACTATTAAATAAACGATTATCCGTTGGTGATGCTATCGGTTGTTTTTATATTGAGTCACCTGCAATGCGCACTCTATTATGCAAGTTGAAAACAAGCGATTATTTAAACTTAGTTGCTGCAAGTTCTATCATTCGTCCGGGTGTTGCCCGTTCGGGAATGATGCGCACATTTATTCAGCGGCATCGTTTTCCGGAAAGCAGAAAAGATATTCATCAGGTAATGGGAAATATTATGCCCGATACTTATGGTGTGATGGTATATCAGGAAGATGTGATTAAAGTAGCGCATCATTTTGCAAAACTTACATTGAGCGAAGCAGATGTGTTGCGTCGTGGTATGAGTGGAAAATATAGATCGAAAGAAGAGTTTCAACGCATTCGTGAAAAGTATTTTGAGAACTGTAGAAGTCAGGGTTATACAGAAGAATTAATGAAAGATGTATGGCATCAGATAGAAAGTTTTGCGGGTTATTCATTTGCAAAAGGACATAGTGCATCTTATGCTGTTGAGAGTTATCAAAGTTTATATTTAAAAACATATTATCCGCATGAATTTATGGTGGGCGTAATAAATAATTTCGGCGGATTTTATAGCACGGAATTATATGTGCATGAAGCAAAAATGCAGGGAGCAAAAATAGAAGCACCGTGTGTGAATTTAAGTTATAATGAAACTGTAATTTATAGTGATACAATTTATCTCGGCTTTCAACACATGCAAAATTTTGAAAGTAAAGTGATTGAAAATATTTTACATGAACGCTTATTAAATGGAAGTTTTAAAAGTCTGGATGATTTTTTATTGCGGGTAGAAATTTCATTGGAGCAATTAGAAATTTTAATTCAGATAAATGCATTTCGTTTTACAGAAATCCCAAAACATACGTTATTAATCGAAGCTTATATGCGATTAAACAAAACAAAAAAAACTTCTCCCGCAAAAGAATTATTTCCTCCGGAAAAAAGTGAAGTATTTCAATTCCCGGAATTGTTTGAAGATACTTTGCAAAATGCCTGGGACGAAATTCAGATTTTAGGATTTCCACTCACATCACCATTTGCACTTATTGCCAATCAGGAAATATTAAATCACAACTTAGTGAATGCTGTCGATCTTGAAAAACATATTGGCAAAAAAGTAGAAATAGTGGCTTATTACGTTACCCGCAAATACACTGCTACCATAAAAGGTGATGTAATGTATTTCGGCACCTTCGTTGACATACATGGGCATTGGTTAGATACCATACATTTTCCACCGGTGGCAAAAAAATATCGCTTTCAGGGAAAATGTTGTTACCACATTAAAGGAAAAGTAGTGGATGATTTCGGTGTATATTCTGTTGAAGTGGAATGGATGCAAGCACTCACTGTAAAAACACCGCAATATATATAGAAACATTCAGCCGTATCAAGTAAATCACTTTTTAAAGCGGTAACTTTGCAGCAATTTTTTAATCAAGTTTAGTTGAGAGAACACGTGAATAAGATAAATAAAAAACATATCCCGTCTGAAATTGCCGAACATGAAATTCCTTACCTAGAAGTAACCGGCGCCCGAGTACACAATCTGAAAAATATTGATATTAAAATTCCACGCAATAGTTTGGTGGTAATTACAGGCGTAAGTGGCAGTGGAAAAAGTTCGCTTGCATTCGATACTATTTATTCGGAAGGGCAACGCAGATATATGGAAAGTTTTTCTTCCTATGCGCAACAATTTATCGGCAACATGGAACGACCTGACGTAGATAATATCACAGGCCTGAGTCCGGTAATTTCTATCGAACAAAAAACAACTAATAAAAATCCGAGATCTACAGTTGGAACAGTAACAGAAATTTATGATTTCATGCGATTGCTTTTTGCACGGGCAAGCGATGCATATAGTTTTACCACCGGTGATAAAATGGTGCGTTTTACTGAAGAGCAAATTGTAGAAAATATTATTAAAAAATTTAAAGGCAAACGCATTGTGTTATTAGCACCTGTGGTTCGTGGCCGCAAAGGACATTACCGTGAATTATTTGAGCAGATTCGCAAGCAGGGATATTTAAAAGTGCGTATTGATGGAGAGATAAAAGATCTGGTTCCGAAGATGCAGGTGGATAGATATAAAGTGCATGATATTGAAATAGTAATTGACAGATTTAAAACTGATGCGGATGATATTCAACGCATCAATCAAAGTGTAACTCAGGCATTGCGTGCGGGAAAAGATTTGATAATGGTAAAGGAAAATGATAAAGAAACTATTATCAATTACAGTAAAAAATTGATGTGTCTTACTTCCGGAATTTCTTATGAAGAACCATCGCCAAATACATTTTCATTTAACTCGCCTTATGGTGCTTGTCCGAAATGCAAAGGGCTTGGTGTAGTGTATGAAACCAATTATAAACTGATGATTCCCGATGAAGATGTTACACTTAATTCGGGTGGTATTGTTCCCTTGGGTGATTACAGAGATAATACATTATTTCAGCAAGTACAATCCATTGCAAGAAAGTATAAATTTTCATTATCAACGGCTATAAAAAACATTCCGAAAAATGCATTGAATGAAATTTTATATGGCAATGCAAAAGGCAGAGATGCCATTGATGAAGAAGAAGTGAGCATGGCAAATATTGATCGCTGGTACACTTTGGAACATGGCGGATTGACACATTTAATTAAGCGTTGTTTCAATGATTCTATTTCTGAAAATATGCGGCGTTGGGCAGAAGAATTTATGGAGAAAACAACATGTGATAGTTGCAATGGAACAAGATTAAAAAATGAGTCGCTGTATTTTAAAATTGCAGAAAAAAATATCAGTGAAATTGTACAGTTGGATATTAATGAAGCATTAGATTGGTTTGAACATGTGGAAGAACACATGAATGCAAAACAACAAATTATTGCAAAAGATATTTTAAAAGAAATTCGTGCACGCATCGGATTTATTAAAAATGTAGGATTGGAATATCTTACACTTGATCGTGCATCACGTACTTTATCCGGAGGAGAATCACAACGTATTCGATTGGCAACACAAATAGGTTCTCAGCTTGTGGGCATCACTTATATTTTAGATGAACCTTCTATTGGTTTGCATCAACGGGATAATCAAAGATTGATACAAGCTTTGTATGATTTGCGTGATACAGGAAATACAGTTCTTGTTGTAGAGCATGATAAAGAAATGATGGAACATGCAGATTATATTATTGATATCGGTCCGGGTGCAGGAGTGCATGGTGGTAAAATTGTTGCCGCCGGAGAGCCTGTTGTTTTTAAAGCACAAAATTCTTTAACTGCAAAATATTTACGCAATGAAAAAACAATTCCTGTTCCTGAACACAGAAGAAAGGGCAATGGAAATCATATTAGTTTGCAAGGGGCAAGAGGACATAATTTAAAAGATGTTACAATCAATATTCCATTAGGTAAATTAGTTTGTATAACAGGAGTTTCGGGTAGTGGAAAATCCAGTGTGATAAATAGTACGTTGTTTCCTATTATGCAAAATCATTTTTATAAATCGAATAAAAAACCATTGCGTTATACTCGCATTTCAGGATTGCAACATGTAGATAAAGTGATTGAAATAGATCAGGCCCCAATTGGTCGTACACCACGTTCCAATCCTGTAACATATATTGATGTGTTTACCGAAATAAGAAATTTATTTGCATTAGTTCCGGAGGCAAAAATTCGTGGTTATGCAGCAGGTAGATTTTCATTTAATGTGAAGGCAGGAAGATGTGATGTGTGTGATGGGAATGGTATGAAAACTATTGAAATGAATTTTCTGCCGGATGTAAATGTGGAGTGTGAAAAGTGCAGAGGTAAAAGATATAATCGTGAGACGTTGGAGATTTATTTCAAAGGAAAAAATATTGCCGACGTTCTCAATTTAACTGTTGATCAGTCAGTAGAATTTTTTGAAAATCATCCGAAAATTTATCGTAAAGTAAAAACATTGCAGGATGTTGGATTGGGATATATTCATCTCGGACAATCTTCCACAACACTTTCAGGTGGAGAAGCACAGCGGGTAAAACTTGCAGAAGAATTAAGCAGAAAGGATACAGGCAATACCGTATATATTTTAGATGAACCAACAACGGGTTTGCATTTTGAAGATATACGAGTGTTGATGGAAGTTGTAAATAGTTTGGTGGATAAAGGCAATACGGTTTTAATTATAGAACATAATCTGGATGTAATAAAACTTGCCGATCATATCATTGATCTTGGTCCCGAAGGTGGCAATGGTGGCGGATATATAATTGCCGAAGGCACACCCGAAGAACTTGCAACTATCAAAGAAAGTTATACCGGATTTTATTTGAAAGACGAATTGATTTAATGTGAAAATGTGCGAATGATAATTAGCTGATGAGTTGATTAGCTGATTAGCCAATTAGCCGATGGAAGGTTCTCTCCAAGGTTGATGTCCCGCCAATTCTTTTTTAAATTGCTTTGCGCACTTTGCGTTTTTTTCTCTTAGCGTTCTTTACGGCTAGTTTTAAATACAGCAAATCAAATTTCTTGCATTATCGCCACACCATTACTTGTGCCTATTCTATCTGCACCGGAAGCTAAAAATGCGATTGCTTGTTCTTTTGTGCGTATGCCACCGGATGCTTTTATTTTTATTTTTTTATCCAATACCTTCCGCATCATTCGCACTGTTTCTAAATCAGCTCCGGGGGCATTTATTCCTGTTGATGTTTTGAGATAATCAATACCATAATCATTGGCGAGTTTACAAACTAAATCAATTTCTATTTCATTCAGCAATCCCGTTTCGGCAATGCATTTTATAATCTTGTTTTCGCTATGTACTAACTTGGTAAACATTTCCATTTCATTGTTCACCGTATCATAATCTGCATTTTTTATTGCTGCAATATTTAATACAATATCTAAATGATCTGCTCCTCTGGATAATGCATCTTCGGCCTCTTCAAATTTCGACATGATAGAATTATATCCAAATGGAAATCCGATAACGGTTGCAATCTGAATTTTTGTTTCGCCCAACAATTCTTTTGTATCATCTAAAAAATAAGGAGGAATACATACTGCCCCAAAACCAAATTCCGCAGCTTCTTTACACAACTTTTCAATTTGATCAATTACAATATCCGGCTTCAACAATGTATGTTCTATTGCATTGCGCAGTAAAAATATTTCGTCAGTACTATTCATCTTTTCCGTGACAGTTTTTATATTTTTTACCACTTCCACATGGGCATGCATCGTTGCGACCCACTTTCTTTTCAACTCGCACAGGTTCCAACGGTTTTTGTTGTTCACCACCACTTGTCCGTACTGCTCCCGGTCCACGACTTACTGCATCTTCACGGCTCTCTTTCATGTGACTTAAGTTAGTGCGTTGTGCTTGTGCTTGTTTCACTTCTTCTGAAGAACGGATTGGAATATTTCCTTTGAAAATAAAATTGGCTATTTCATGATTTACTTCACTTAACATTTTCTTAAACATTTCAAATGCTTCAAACTTATAAATCAACAATGGATCTTTTTGTTCATACACTGCCCCTTGCACTGCTTGTTTCAAATCATCCATACTGCGCAAATGTTCTTTCCAATGTTCATCAATTATAATTAATGTGATACTGCGTTCAATTGCTTTTGCTAATTCCCAACCTTCAGTCTCATACGCTTTTTTCAAATTCACAGTAACATTCACTCCCTTGCGAGAATCTGTATAAGGAACAATTACATTATCTAAAGTTTCTCCACGAGTTTGATATAAATCTTTTATCAGCGGAAATACTTTATCTATCTGTGCTTTTTGTTTGCGTTTATAAAATGCTTTTATACTTTGATACAATTTTTCTGCAACCACATTTTGCTTATCATTTGCAAAATCCTTTGCACTAATTTCCGGCTCAGTGCTGAAGTAGCGAATAACATCCAAAGTAAATCCTTCATAATCTTTATCGGGATAATAAGCAGCCACCACTTCCTCACATAAATCCATCAGTGTATTATTAATATCCACTGCCAATCTCTCACCTTGTAAAGCATGGTTGCGTTTGCGATAAATTAATTCACGCTGACTATTCATTACATCATCATATTCCAACAAACGTTTACGCACACCAAAATTATTTTCTTCTACTTTTTTCTGCGCACGTTCTATAGATTTTGTAATCATGCCGTGTTGAATTACTTCACCTTCTTTATAACCCATCGTATCCATAATTTTTGAAATACGATCAGAGCCAAACAAGCGCATCAGATTATCTTCAAGCGATACATAAAATTCAGAAGAACCCGGATCACCCTGACGACCGGCACGACCTCGCAACTGTCTGTCCACACGACGTGAATCATGTCGCTCTGTTCCTATAATTGCCAATCCACCTGCCTCTTTCACACCTTCACCCAATTTAATATCCGTACCACGACCGGCCATATTTGTTGCAATTGTAACACTACTTGTTTTACCTGCTTCTGCAACAATCTCTGCTTCACGTTGATGTTGTTTTGCATTCAGCACATTATGTTTTACACCTTTCATCTGCAACATACGACTTAGCAATTCTGAAATTTCCACCGATGTTGTTCCCACTAAAACCGGACGACCTGCTTTCACTAATTCATCAATACGAGCGATTACTGCATTGAATTTTTCCTTACGAGTTTTGTAAACGTAATCTTCTAAATCTTTTCTTGTTATAGCTCTATTTGTTGGAATTACAGTTACATCTAATTTATAAATCTCCCACAACTCACCAGCTTCTGTTTCTGCTGTTCCTGTCATACCCGCAAGCTTGTGATACATGCGGAAATAATTTTGCAAAGTGATAGTTGCATACGTTTGTGTTGCTGCTTCTACTTTCACATTTTCTTTTGATTCAATTGCCTGATGCAATCCATCGGAATAACGACGGCCTTCCAGAATACGACCTGTTTGTTCATCCACAATTTTTACCTTACCATCCATCACCACATACTCCACATCTTTTTCAAATAAAGTATATGCTTTTAATAATTGTTGTAATGAATGTATGCGCTCACTTTTAATTGAGAAGTCTTGCATCAACACATCTTTTTCTGCAACTTTTTCTTCTTTCGTTTTTTCACTGCGTTCGATATCCGCAACCATTGCACCCACATCCGGAATAATAAAGAAGTGTGGATCTTCTCCCGATTCTGTAATTAGTTCTATGCCTTTGTCTGTTAAGTCAACACTGTTATGTCGTTCGTCAATTACAAAAAATAAATCCTTATCAATTTCAGGCATGCGCTTATTATTCTCTGCCATATATACACCTTCAGTATCCAACAATAATTGTCGGGCACCTTGCTCACTTAAAAATTTAATGAGTGCAGTATTTTTTGGCAATGCACGATATGCCCTCAACAATGCAAGACCTGCTTCTTTTGTTTTTCCATCTGCATATAATCGTTTAGCATCGGTTAAAAACACGTTGGCTATTTTGCGTTGTGCTTCATAAATTTTTATAATGCGTGGTTTTAAATTCCCGAATTCCTGTATATCGCCTTTTGGAACCGGACCAGAAATAATTAATGGAGTTCTCGCATCATCCACTAAAACGGAATCCACTTCATCCACCATTGCATAATGATGTTTGCGTTGCACTTTTTCTATTGAAGTGCGCACCATGTTATCACGTAAATAATCAAAGCCAAATTCATTGTTTGTTCCGTAAGTAATATCATTTAAATAAGCTTTGCGTCGTTCTTCTGAATTGGGTTGATGTTTATCTATACAATCAATAGTAATTCCCAAAAAATTAAAGAGTGGTGCATTCCATTCAGAGTCACGTAAAGCCAGATAATTATTTACAGTTACAATATGTACCCCCAATCCGGGCAATGCATTTAAATAAGCCGGTAAAGTAGCCACCAAAGTTTTTCCTTCACCTGTTGCCATCTCCGCAATTTTCCCCTGATGCAAAACAACGCCACCAATTAACTGCACATCATAATGTACCATGTTCCAAACAATTGTTCCACCTGCTGCATCCCATGTATTACTGTAAATTGCTTTGTCGCCTTCAATGCGAATAAAATCTTTATGAATGGTTAAATCACGATCTAATTGTGTGGCATTGGAAACAAGTTCTTTATTTTCTGAAAAGCGATGTGCTGTTTCTTTTACCACCGCAAATGCTTCGGGTAAAATTTGCAACAATACTTTTTCTAATTCTTTATCACGCTCTTTTATCAATTCATCTACTTGCTTATACAAATCATCTTTTTCTTCCGCACTATCCATATCCATAGCATCTGCCTGACTACGCATGGATTCTACTTTATCATCAATAGGTTTTAAAAATGCTGCTATTGTAGCTTTAAATTCATTTGTTTTATTCCGCAACTGATCGTTCGTGAGTGGTTGCAATTTTTCATAAAACGCATTTATTTCTCCTACAAGAGGTTCAATAAGTTTTATATCTTTTTCGTGTTTATTACCACCAAAAAGTTTTGAAATGGATTTAGAGAGAAAATTCATAAGTCGAGTAAGTCTTTGAAAAAACTGCATTTGGACAAAAATCATTCCTTGAGCAGATGGGCAAAGATAAGAAAAGTGCAGGCAGGAATCTATTGCAATAGCATATCAAAAACACAATGGAATCACCCTTTACAGTCAAAGGGTTTCGGGCAATACCGTACTTTTACAGGTGCATGGAATATACTATAACAGCAATAGAAAAAATATTGAAAGGTAATGGACAGCTTGTCAGACCGAATGATATTGTGGATCAGCTATTGACAGATTCAAGGAATATTACCGATGGCCACAAGAGTGTATTTTTTGCAATTGTAGGTGCTCAACACGATGGTCATAAATACATAAGTCATGCACATGCAAAAGGTGTAAGAAATTTTGTGGTTGAACGATTTATAGAATATGGTTTTACAGATTCCAATTTTATTTTAGTTGAAAATAGTATTCAGTCTTTACAAAAATTAGCGGCCTATCATCGGCAGCAAATGCAGATTCCTATAATTGGAATTACAGGTAGTAATGGAAAAACTGTAGTGAAGGAATGGCTGCATTTTTTATTGCGCAACACTTTTAATATTTGCAGAAGTCCGAAAAGTTATAACTCGCAAATTGGCGTTCCATTATCTGTAGCGCAAATAAATTCTACACATACGCTTGGCATTTTTGAAGCCGGTATTTCTCAACCCGATGAAATGCAACAGTTAGAAAAAGTGATTCAACCCACGTTTGGCATTTTTACAAATATCGGTTCAGCGCATAATGCAGGATTTAAAAACACAGAAGAAAAAATTGCGGAGAAATTAAAATTGTTTACGCATGCTGAAACTGTTTTGTATTGCAAAGATTTTACAGCGATAGATAATCAAATGCAATTGTTATCTGCAAAAAAAATCACATGGAGTAAACATTCTGATGATAGCGATTGGCAATTGAAAAATATAACAACAGAAAAAGGTGAAACACATTTTGAATTACATTCTGCAATACATAAATACAACATTTCAATTCCGTTTACTGATGCAGCTTCATTAGAAAATGCAGTGCATGCATTTATTGCAGCTTCGGTTTTTAATGCTGATATTGAAGCACTCATTCCGATGATGAAAATTTTACCATCGGTAAGTATGCGACTTGAATTAAAAAAAGGATTACATAATTCCACTTTGATAAATGATGTGTATAGTGCAGATATCGCATCGCTTGAAATTGCATTGCATTATTTAAATCAACAATCGGGAAATGGCGCACAACAGAAACATGTAATTCTAAGTGATATGGATGGCAGTGGTGAAGATGAAGAAAAATTATATACACATGTAGCGCAATTATTACAACAACACGATGTAAAATATTTTACCGGAATAGGAGAGGATTTAGTTCAACACAAACAATTATTTGCAGAGATAAGTAATACAGAATTTTTTAAAAGTACTGAAGAAGCGCTTCAAAATTTTAAACCCGAAATCCATTGCAAATCATGTAGTATTAATTAAAGGCGCACGTCGTTTTATGTTGGAGCGAATAAGTAATGTTTTAACACAACGCACTCATGGAACTGTAATGAAAATTCACATGCATCATATTGCACATAACTTACAAGTGTATCGCAGTATGTTGCAGCCGGGAGTGAAAATGATGGTGATGGTGAAAGCATTTTCTTATGGAAGTGGTACTGCTGAAATAGCAAATTTATTAGCCTTTAATCGTGTGGATTATCTGGCGGTTGCGTATGCGGACGAAGGTGTGGAGTTGCGTCGCAATGGAGTGCATCTTCCCATTATGGTGATGAATCCTGAACCGGAAACATTTGCACAAATGCTGCAATATAAATTAGAACCGGAGATATATAATTTTCGTATTCTGCAATTGTTTGTCGCCTTTTTAAAAAATGAAAATTATAATGATTCACCAATTTCCATTCATATAAAATTGGATACCGGTATGCATCGTTTGGGATTTATGCCCGATGATATTCCGCAGTTGGTTAAAAATATTTTACAACAAAAACAATTACATATTACTTCTGTGTTTTCGCATTTGGCGGCGGCAGATGAAATGCAACAAGATGCATTTACTCTGCAACAAATTACTGTATTTAAATCTGCATGTGATGTGTTGGAAAAACAAATGGGTTATGCTCCCATGCGCCACATTTTAAATTCGCCCGGTATCAGTAAATTTCCGGAAGCACAAATGGATATGGTGCGATTAGGAATTGGTTTATATGGTGATGATCCTGCAAAACATGTTTCTGAAAAACTATTATTTACTTCCAGTATAGAAACTACAGTAACACAAATAAAAAATATTAATGCAGGTGAAAGTATTGGTTATGGCAGAAGTGTTATTGCCGAAAAAAATATGCGCATCGCTACATTAAATATTGGGTATGCAGATGGTTTTAGAAGAAGTTTAGGAAATGGTGTTGCAAAAGTTTGGATAAATAACAATCTGTATTCTGTGGTTGGTCGAGTGTGTATGGATATGATAATGGTGGATATAACTGGAGCAAAAAATATTGCAGAAGGCGATGTAGCAGAAATTTTTGGTGAGCATATTTCATTACAACAATTTTCGGAATGGATGCAGACAATTCCTTATGAAGTACTCACCGGAATCTCACAGCGTGTGAAGAGGATTTATTTGCAGGAATAGCTGGCAATTGACAGTTGACAATGAAAAAAAGGTATCGTTGATTAAAAGGCTATTGGCTGTTTGCTATTTGCAATTGGCTACGTACAAAATGTTTCAAGTTCTATGTTTCAGGTTTCGGGTTAATGCCATTATTCACCATTCACCATTCATCATTCAATACCCAACACTATTTTAAAATCACACAAATCCTAAAATCCTTAAATCCTAATTCAGACAATTCCTCAATACCCAATACCCTCCCTCAAAAACGGATTAAACTTTCGCTCCCGACCAACAGTTGTCTCAGGTCCGTGACCTGGATATACGGTTACTATATCGTCCAAAGTCATCAATTGTGTATTTATTGATTGCATTAAAGTATTCAGATTTCCGCCGGGTAAATCATAGCGACCAATGCTATCCAAAAACAACACATCACCACTTATTATATATCCTTCCCGCTTATTATAAAAACAAATACTGGCAGGTGAATGACCGGGCGTATATAAAATTTCGAATGTTGTATTTCCGAAAGAAAAGGTATCACCTCCATCTAAAAACTGCTCAGGGTCGGGAGATTTCTCATACACAATTCCCATAGTGTCAGCGTAGGTTTCCACAGCTTTTAACACAGGCACTTCCTCCTTATGCATCACTAATGGAATGTTATATTTATCACATAAAAAATAATTGCCCAACACATGATCTATATGGCAATGTGTGTTTAACACATACTGCGGTTTCAATTTATTTTTTTCGATAAATGCGACTAATTCTTTTTTCTCTTCAGGCGTATAACAACCCGGATCAATAATTACACATTGCAGTGTATCATCATAAATAATATACGTGTTTTCGGCAAATGGATTGAAAGTAAAACTGGCAATACGGCTCATGGTAATTTCGTTACATTGTAATTTTTGTGGAAGAATCGGAACTTTAGGGCAAATCTACGTATTTTGGTACGTGAGTAAAATGAGCAAATCACAAGTATTTACAACAGTCTATTTAATTCTCATAAGTAGTGTATTCTATGTGGGAAATGCGCATGCCCAAGGCACTCAGGTGCAGTTTGGTCAAAATCGTGTGCAATACAAAGAATTCCTTTGGCAGTTTTATGAAAGCGATCATTTTAAAATTTATTTCAATCAGGGCGGACAAAACATCGGTCGCTTTGTGGCGCAAATGGCAGAGAATGATTTGGATGAAATTCAGGATCTGTTGGATTATAAACTGAATGTGAAACCTGAGCTGATGATTTATAATACCATGTCGGATTTTAATCAAAGCAATTTCGCAATAGGCAACGAGATCACTTATAATATTGGTGGTCATACAAAAATTATCGGCAATAAATTATTCTTATACTTTGATGGCGACCATCAACATCTGCGTACACAAATTCGTGAAGGCTTAGGAAAGATGCTGATAAGCAGCATGATTTTCGGAGGGAGTTTACAGGAGATTGTTCAAAATGCAGTGCTATTAAATTTACCTGATTGGTTTGTTGATGGTTTAGCTTCATATATCGGTGAAGAATGGAGTACTGAATTAGATAATGAATTGCGTGAAGGAATTACGTCCGGAAAATTTGAAAAATTTAGTAAACTCACCGGCGATGATGCACGGTTTGCAGGACATTCATTCTGGTATTATATCGCCGAGAAATATGGTGAAGCAAATATTCCAAACTTATTATATCTGATTCGAATCAACCGCAGTTTAGAGAATGGATTTTTATTTGTGTTAGGCACATCAGTTAATCAAACTATTGCTGATTGGTATGCCTATTACAGCGTCCGATATGCACAGGAAGCAAAAGGAAAAGAGGTTCCTCAAGAAACTAGAATGATAGAGCGAAAATCAAAAAAGAATCTTACCTATCATAATGCACGCATAAGTCCCGATGGAAAAAATATTGCTTATGTAACTGATGATTTCGGCAAGTTTAAAGTGTATGTACAACCTGTGGATGATAAGAAAGCAAAAAAAATAAAGAAGGGTGGATTAAAAACACATATCATGGCTACCGATTTAAATTATCCTTTGGTAATATGGAGTCCGGATGGAAAAGTGGTTGGAGTGATTTATGAAAAACGTGCCCGCACTTTTGTGATGACTTATAACATAGATGAGAAGAAAAAAGAGGAAAAAGAAATTACAAGGTTTCAAAGAATTACAGATGCATCTTTTGGAAAAGATAATAGAACAATTGTATTAAGCGCTATTAATAAAGGTCAATCAGATATCTATGTATATTATTTAAATAATGCTAGACTCGAACAAATCACAAACGATTATTATGATGATGCAAATCCACGATTTATTAAAACAGATAATGGCTACGAAGGAATTTTATTTGCATCCAACAGAGACAGTAAAAAAATAACACAGACATCTACCATTGATACAATTTTACCTGTGGGGAATATGGATTTATTTTTTTATAAATACAATACAAAATCGGATGTGCTGATAAAGATTACTGAAACACATAATGTAACTGAATCTGCTCCTATACAAATTGATAAAACTCATTTTGCATACCTCAGCGATCAGAATGGAATAGTGAATCGCTTTGCAGGATATTTAGATACAGTTTATACGCACACAAATACAGTAGTGTATTTTAAAGATTCTACAATCGTAAATCCGAAATTTGATATCAGTGAAATTTATACCCAACCGGATTTTGATTCTATAGGTTATTTTAAAATGTATAAAGACACCGCTTACACATTTGCAATTTCTAATTATACCACAAATATTTTAGAGCATGACGCAAGCATGCGCACAGGTAAAATTCTGGAAGTGTTTCGAAGCAATGGTGCTACTCGATTTTATATAGCACCTGTTCCGAAAGCAATTGGCGCCACCACAGAAGAGCAATTGTTCAATACCAGTTATCGGAATTTTATTGATGAAAAAAATAAGAAAAAAAATAGCAAACAAACAGAAATTGTATTGCCAAATGTTACTGAATATATAAATACAGATACTACAAGTAAGCAATCGCAAGTAACAGGAAATATTTTCAATACTGGTATGTTATTCCAAAGTGATTTTGCACCACCGGCAAAAAAAGTAGTGGAAGAAAGCGAAGTAATTACTCTCGATAAATCTGTGGAAGAAGATAAGAATAATCTGATTACAGAAAATGCATTTAAGCAAACTCGTATTCAGGGATATCGTTTGAAATTTTCTAGTGAGTATGTGTTGACACAATTGGATAATGGCTTATTCATTAATAAATATCAAAACTTTACAACCACCGGCGGCACTTTTGAAAACCCAGTGTTAAGTGGATTGCTGGCAATGAGTATCAGCGATTTGTTTGAAGACTATCGCTTCACCGGTGGCTTTCGTTTTCCAACAACTTTTGATGGAGGAGAATATTTTGTGCAGTATGAAGATTTAAAACATCGCTGGGATAAACGACTTACATATTATTATCATTATCAGCGTGAACAATATACATTTCAACCAGTGTGGTTTCCTGTTGTTGATTCAAGAAATAAAACAAATATTGTAGAAGGAAGTCTGAAGTATCCAATTGATATTTCACGTAGTATTCGGGGAAGTGTTTCCTATCGTGCAGATAAAGTTATTTTTCTTGCCGGCGATACGTTTAGTTTGAATCAACCGAATTATAAAGAGGATTGGCTAACATTTAAATTGGAATATGTATTTGATAATACATTTCCGGTAATGACAAATATTTTAAATGGTACACGTTATAAATTTTGGTTTGAAATTCACAAACAATTTTCTGTGAATACGGATCAGGGAATTGATGTGAGTTTTAATGATGGTTATCTCGGTGTAATTGGTGTGGATTTCCGTCATTATCAAAAAATTCATCGTTCATTTATTTGGGCAAATCGTATTGCTGGCGGACTTTCATTCGGCACCCAAAAAATGATTTATTATCTGGGTGGTGTCGATAGTTGGATAGCGCCTGTATTTAATGAAAACACACAAATAAATTACGAACAGAATTATGCATTTCAAACGGTGGGAACACCGGTGCGAGGCTACGAACAAAATATTCGCAATGGAAATGCATTTGCAGTATTTAATAGTGAATTGCGTTTTCCTGTTTTCAGTTATCTGATTAATAAACCTATTAAAGCACAGATTGTCCGCAACTTTCAGGTAGTAGGATTTTTTGATGCAGGTACAGCATGGGAAGGTAAATCACCTTTCAATCAAGAGAATCCATACAATAGTGTAAACTTTGGTCAGCCACCTTTAGATGTAGATGTAAATTTCTTCCGTGATCCTGTAGTTGCCGGTTTCGGTTGGGGATTGCGCACAACCATCTTCGGATATTTTCTGCGTTTGGATCGTGCCCGTGGAATTGAAATCAATGGTCTGACAAAAGGCTATTGGTATTTTTCTTTGAGTTTGGATTTTTAAAAAAAGCTATTGGCCGTTAGCTATTTGCTGTTGGCGAAAAAAACATTTCATCATATATTTTTTTACTCACCACTCACTTTTTTTACCGCAAAGCCCGCAAAGTTTTTTCGCAAAGAGAGCAAGTTTTTTAATGATGCTATTAGCAGTTAGCTTTTGGCCAAAAAACTTTGACTTTATACTAAGACCATTGACAAAAAACATTCACTACTGATTATTCATCACTGATTCCTCTCAACTCACAACTCACCATTCACCACCCACTCCTTACTTTTGCTTTCATGAATCGAAAGCCTTTATTTTTAATTCTGCTCTTATGGACCTTATGGAGCATCGTTGCTATTTTCTTTTTGGAACATGTGCTTTCTTTTGATGGACTTGGATTTGATGGTGCAGTGTATGGAAAAATTATCAAAGGGTTTCCTGATATACTTCTTAATCGAGAGTTAGATTCCTATTATACATTTCGCACTTTACCTTCTATATTAATTTGGTGTGGATTACAACTCTTGCATGCAGATATTTCCAATGAAAATATTATTAAAGGATTCACTCTATTAAATTATCTTTCAATATCGGGATTATTAATTCTATTGTTTCAAATTGTAAGAATAAAAAATTATTCAGATTACACATTCTATTTTATTTGTACACTTTTTATAATGAATACTGCAGTACTAAAATTTACTTATTTCATTCCGGTACTTACAGATTCCCTTGCTTTATTAATTGGTGGGGTTATGGTATATGCGGCGCTTACCCGTAAAATATGGCTGTTATGTTTGGCAATTTTCACCGGCATTTTCACCTGGCCAATTTCTGCATATTGCGGATTACTTTTAGTAGCTACTTGTCTTGGCGGTAAACATTATTTTACAGAACGATTTGCAAGATTTATTGCTGTCGCCTATCGTGTAGGAATTATTGCAGTTACTATTGTTTGTTTGATAACAGGATTATTTATTTTAAAGCAAATGCATCCAAATACAAGTAACGCAATTGAAATGGAGTGGCTTTTTTTATCTATACCTATACTGCTGCTTTATGTATTTTTTATTTTGAAATTGCCTGTAGTTACAGCAATTGAAAATTTTTCTTTCGACATAAAATCTATCTTGCAATTTTTAGCAATTACAATTGGCTTTGGAATATTGATGTGGGCATGGAAAAACAGATTTGCTGATTTGGATTTGTACAGTATGAATGCAATATCCAATACATATTTAAGCTTTTTAAGAGGAGTACAAAAGCCCGGAGTATTTCTGATTGGCCATATCAGTTACTACGGTCCAATAGCGCTTTTTATAATTGTGTTTTGGAAAAACTTATCATTGAAGCTTAAAGAAATGGATTTGGCGTTTGTAGTTATAATCCTCTTGCACTTAGTTCTGGCTGTAAATTCTGAATCCAGATTTTTAACAATGGCGATACAATTTTTATTATTTTGGATAATGCCAGTAGTTGAGACTATGAAAAATAGAAAGCAAGGGATTATACTTTTCTTCTCAATAGGATTAATTTTTTCCAAAATCTGGTTACCAATTAATACAGGTTTAACTGCGGAAAATTGGCAAGAGAAAGCCGATAGGTTTTTTATTAGTTTTGGCCCTTGGATGAAGGATTATTATTATTTTATTCAATTGATTTCTTCTGCAATAATAATTACTATCCTGTTTCAAATTAAAAAATATTTTACTTACAATGCCGTGGAACAAGCATAGTTCAAACACCCCATTAGCTCATACCTACATCCTTGCCGCCAATATTTTATATGGATTGAATTATGTGATTGCCAAAGTAGCATTGCAAGTAATTCCTGCTTTTGGATTGGTGTTGACCAGAGTTACAATTCCCTTAGTGCTTTTCTTTATTTTTCATAAAATTTTTATTCGTGAAAAAGTGGATCGCAAAGATCATCTCCTGCTTTTTCTATGTGGATTATTTGGTGTAGCAGCCAATCAATTAATGTTTATAAAAGGATTGAGTCTTACCAGTGAAATTCATGCTTCATTACTTATGATTACCACACCGATTTTGGTAATGGTTGCCAGTTGGTTTGTATTGAAAGAAACTGTTACCTGGCGAAAAATTATTGGGATTATTATCGGTGGGTTTGGTGTGTATTTATTGGTACAGGGAGGTACAAATGAAACGCAATCCACATCCACTGTTTCCGGCGATCTTTTAATAGTGGGCAATGCTGCTGTCTATGCAATATTTCTGGTAATTGCCAAACCATTGATGCAAAAATATTCACCTTTTACAATTGCACTCTGGATATTTTTTTATGGTTGGTTTATTGTGTTTCCATTTGGTATAAGAGAATTTTTAAGTGTGGATTGGATGCATTTGGATACACCTATTTTTTCTGCATGGTTATATGTGGTGTTTGGTGCTACCTTGTTAGCCTATGTATTTAATGTGCTTGGATTAAAATATGGAACACCTACATTGGTGAGTATTTATATTTATATGCAACCGGTAATTGCAACTGTGGTAGCCGTAATATTAGGCACTGATATATTGACGTTACCTAAAGTAATTGCATCATTATGTATCTTCACGGGTGTTGCCATAGTGAGTTTTGAAATTGGTAAAACCTTTCTGAAAAAAACTACAGTAACAAGAAAAATAAACAACTAAGTATGATTTTATCAATGACCGGTTACGGCCGTGTAACGTTTGAACTGAATGGCAAAAATACAGTGATTGAATTGCGGGCACTTAATAGTAAAGTGTTTGATATGAATCTGCGATTGCCCACTATTTTAAGAGAACATGAAATGGATATTCGCAATATTATTAGCCGTGAAATTGTACGAGGGAAAATTGATTGCATTATCGCATACGAGCAATTTGATGATCAGAAAAATGGCGAATTAAATTCCGTAATTATTAAAGATTACTATAAGCAATTAAAGCAGTTAGCAAGCGAGCTGAATGCAGATGAAACCAAAATTTTTGAATTGATATTCCGCTTGCCGAATGTGATTACTAGTACCAAGGAAGAACTAACCGAAAAACAATGGAAGCAAATTGAAAAATTAGTGGAAGATGCTTGTAATGCAGTGCAAAATTTTCGTACAACAGAAGGTGAACAATTAAAAGTGGATCTGCATAAACGCAATAAACTTATCTGTGAAATATTAGCTGAAATAGAAGTGTTGGATCCGGAACGTGTGGTTACATTTAAAAATAGTTTGATGACAGATTTGCGATCTTCTCAAGCTGCGGAACAAGTAGATATAAATAGATTTGAGCAAGAGGTAATTTATTATCTGGAGAAAATGGATATTACTGAAGAGATAACCCGACTGCGTTCGCATTGTGATTATTTTGAAGAAGTGTTAAAGGAAGCAGTTACGGAGAAAGGAAAAAAATTAGGTTTTATTACTCAGGAAATGGGAAGAGAAATAAATACAATTGGAAGTAAAGCCTATCATGCTGAAATGCAAAAATGTGTGGTGCGCATGAAAGATGAATTGGAAAAAATTAAAGAACAACTCAATAATGTGTTGTGAGCAAGCAAGGTAAACTTGTAATAATTACAGCGCCATCCGGTGCAGGAAAAACCACGATAGGAAAATATTTGCTGGAACAATTACCGCAACTAAAATTTTCTGTTTCTGCAACAACAAGAGCTGCCAGAGAAAATGAAAAAGAAGGTGTGGATTATTATTTTATGTCGGCGGAAGAATTCGATTTGCATATTCAACAAAATGATTTTTTAGAATGGGAAGAAGTGTATCCCGGCAGACGTTACGGCACATTGCGCAGTGAAGCATTACGTTTATGGAATGAAGGAAAACATGTGGTGTTTGATATAGACGTACTTGGCGCAATACGATTGCAAGCACAATTTCCTGAAAAAACTTTATCCGTTTTTATTGCACCGCCATCACTTGAAATTTTGCGTGAGCGTTTAACTCTCCGCAACACAGAAACTCCGGAAAATCTGGCTATTCGTTTACAACGTGCAGAAATGGAAATGCAACATATGTATAAGTTTGATGAAGTAGTTATTAATGATGATTTGCAAAAAGCAAAACAACACGCATTAGAAATTGTGTCAAATTTTTTGGCTTCCTAAGTTTATTACAACACAAGTACTATATTTACAAACATAATGGTTACCGATATTACAAATGGCGTAAAAGTGAGTGTTGAAACTTTTTATCAGGCGGGTTATTCTAACTCGCTGAATAGAGAACATATGTTTGCGTATCGCATTACTATCGAGAATAAAGGCACTCAAGCTGTAAAACTTATTTCACGACATTGGTTTATTTACGATGCCATACATGAACATCGTGAAGTAGAAGGTGAAGGAGTTGTTGGTGAGCAACCAGAAATTTTACCCGGTGGTATGCATCAATATGTTTCCGGTTGTAATTTAAAATCACCAATGGGAAAAATGCACGGTACTTATTTAATGGAAGGTCAGTCGGATAATTCTTTATTTGAAGTGCGCATTCCTGTTTTCCATCTCGCCGCAGATTTTTTACTTAATTGAAGAGTATCTTTTTAGCTATTGGCGCTTAGCTTTTGGCTGTTGGCAAAAAACTTTAACTATAGACTTAGACCATTGACCTTTTAAATTGACAATTGACAGTTGACAATGAAAAAGCTGAGGACATTGACTTTTGACATTGACTAAAAAGTTTCGGGTTTCGAGTTTCATGTTTAAAAAAAAACATCACTGATCTTTCATTCACCATTTATAATTTATAATTGCCTTTTGCTTATTGCTTATTGCTTATTGCAAATTATTTTTCACCATTCACCTTTTAAATTGACAATTGACAGTTGACAATGAAAAAGCTGAGGACATTGACTTTTGACATTGACTAAAAAGTTTCGGGTTTCGAGTTTCATGTTTAAAAAAAACCATCACTGATCTTTCATTCACCATTTATAATTTATAATTGCCTTTTGCTTATTGCTTATTGCTTATTGCAAATTATTTTTCACCATTCACCATTCACCATTCACCATTCAATTTCCCGGGCTATAATTGCTCTTCCGCAAAATTTCATAACTCGCTGTATCGGCAAATAATTGTTGAATAGTTATATTCGGATTGTTGTGCATATATTTTCTAATGATTTGCCAGCCCATCCAAATTGCAACACGTCCCGGTGATTCCTCCGGCATACCTTTCGTGGTGGGTGCTTCCCCAATATATTGTTGTTTATCCTGCATGCGTTTTGAAAATAATAATTCTTCACCTGCAAAAAATTTCCATATATCTGCTTCATTGTTTTCGCACCATTCTATTTGTGATTTATTGAAACCAATTTTTACACTGTCGGCAACTTTTGGTAATACTAAATCCAGATAATACATCTGCTTTCCTTCATACAACATATCATCTAATAAAGAAGCATTAGCACCTAAAGAAGTAACACTACCATCGGCAAGCATAAGCATAATACTTACAGGAATATTTTCTTTTCTGAAACGATATAATAAATACTTGGGTAAGTTGGCAGCGAAGGAACTGTAATAAGAAAAGTTTTTACCCAGAAACATATTGAGTTCCACACCAATCACATCATCACCCAATACTACCTGATAAACAAAGGGAGCGATATATGTAAACACCTGTGGTAATGTACTGTCGGGGAAATAATATTTATAATATTGAAATGCTTTAGCCACATCCGCTTCCACATCACTCATATTTGAATATATATGCTGCACACTATCATATAAGCGCAACATGTATTTATCAGAAATCATATAACTGTACAACGTGTCATAAATATTATAACTGCTGTCTTTCAAAGGAATATTTAATACATTATTGGTATATAAGGTAAAAAATTCAGGATATAATTCTTTTAGAGAATCTATTACTTCAACATAATTTCTACCATTAGCCTGCATTAAAGACTGATCAAAACGAATGAAATGAACATCAACAGGAATATTCGAAACATCAGGTGTTTTTATTTTGTTTTTATTGCCACATGAAGAATATATTAAAATGCAAATTGCACTTGCGGCAATAGATAAAAATACTTTAAGTTTGTGGCTATAATTTGACATAATAATCCGGTAAAACTATATACTATGAAAAAAATTGTTGTAATACTTTTTATCAGTTTACTCACAGGGTATTCTGTTACTGCACAAAATTTCCGTTTTGGACTTACTGCTTCACCGCTTATTTCATGGTTTGGCATTAGTGGTGATGACCTTAAAAGTGATGGCGTAAAAATAGGATTTCAATATGGATTATTGTTTGAAGGAAATTTAGGCCCGGGTGATAACTATGTGTTTTCATCAGGTTTAATTATTAATTCAGCAGGGGGGTTTCTAAAAAAGGAAGATTCGTTAAATGTAATTTACTCAACAATTCGAAGTGGCTATATTGAAATTCCTCTTGCAATTAAGCTACGTACCAATGAAGTAAATTATATGCGCTATTATGGTCAATTTGGACTAACACCAGGTATTAATATTAAAGCTCGTTTGGATCAGGAGGATGCCAATGGGAATGATTTATATACTGATTATAATTTAAAAGATGAAACTCTGACAGGAGATAAATGGAATTTGTTTAACCTCAGTCTTACTCTTGGACTTGGTGCAGAATATTCAATGACTGAAACTACGGTGTTGACAGCAGGTGTATTTTTTCAGAATGGTTTTGTAAATGTATTTGAGAATAGTATGACAAGTGAAAATATTCAGTTAAAGCAATTTGGTGTACGCCTTGGTGTTTTATTTTAATTAATCATTGCTTTCAATTTAACTTTGAACCGTACAATATTATAATTGTACGGTTTTTTTTTATGAAAATAGCATTAGCACAAATCAATACACATATCGGTAATTTCGATTTTAATTTTTCGAAAATTGCTGAAAATATTACAACAGCAGAACAGCAAGGAGCAGACATCATTGTATTTCCTGAACTGGCAGTTTGTGGTTATCCGCCAAGAGATTTTTTAGACTTTGATGATTTTATTGATAAGTGTTATGCAGTGATTGAACAGATAAAATCATTAACGGAAAATATTGCGGTTATCGTTGGCAGTCCTTCACGAAATCCACAAATTGAAGGAAAAGATTTATTTAATTCTGCTTTTTTTATATATCAAAATAAAGTGCAGGATGTAATTCATAAAGCACTGTTGCCAACGTATGATATTTTTGATGAGTATCGTCATTTTGAGCCAAATACAGAATTTCATTGTATAACATTTCAAGGGAAAAAAATTGCGCTTACCATATGTGAAGATTTGTGGAATGTAGGAAATGAAAATCCGATGTATCGCAGTTGTCCGATGGATATATTAACGCATGAGAAACCGGATGTAATGATAAATATTTCTGCATCACCATTTGATTATTTACATGCGCAGGGAAGATTAGATGTGTTGCGGGAAAATGTGCAGCGATATAAAGTGCCGTTGTTTTATGTAAATCATAGTGGAGCTCAAACGGATTTAATATTTGATGGAGGAAGTGTGGTTATGAATGTGCAGGGAAAAGTGTTTTCGGAAATGATTTTTTTTAAAGAGGCGATGCAGGTATTTGATTTGGAAAAAGTAATTGCAAGTGGAATTGATTTAAAAGAAAATTTGCAAACGAAAGAAAAAATTCCAATGATCTATGAAGCATTGGTTACTGGTGTGCGGAATTACTTTGAAAAGCTGAATTTCAATAAAGCAATTTTTGGTTTATCCGGCGGAATGGATTCTGCCTTGGTTGCAGTTATTGCTGCCGAAGCATTGGGGAATGAAAATGTAAAGGGAGTATTAATGCCTTCACCCTATTCATCAAAACACAGTGTGGATGATGCGTTGCAATTAGCCAAGAATTTAAAAATAGCGTATGAAATAATTCCTATTCAAAACATGTACGATACATTTTTAAAAGAACTTACTCCATCCTTTTTAGGAAAACCCTTTGATGTAACAGAAGAAAATTTACAAGCAAGAATTCGTGGAATGATACTGATGGCGTTAAGTAATAAGCATGGTTATATTTTATTAAACACAACAAATAAAAGTGAAGCTGCGGTGGGTTACGGAACATTATATGGTGACTTGTGTGGCGGACTTGCAGTGTTGGCAGATGTATATAAAACAGAAGTGTATGCAATTGCAAACTATATTAATCGCACTAAAGAAATTATTCCTTTCAACATTATTCATAAAGCACCGAGTGCAGAATTAAAGCACGATCAAACAGATCAGGATACATTGCCACCCTATGAAGTGTTGGATAATATTTTATTTCAATACATAGAAAAAAGTAAAAGCCCGGATGATATTATTGCAATGGGTTTTGATGCAAGCATTGTAAAACGCACTTTAAAAATGGTGAACAGCAGCGAATGGAAACGCTATCAGTTTGCACCTGTATTACGAGTTTCTCCAAAAGCATTTGGTATGGGCAGACGCATGCCGATAGAAGGAAAATATTTGTCTTGAAATATCTGCATCTGCAAGTGAATGTGTAAAACCAATTATTTCAAAGAAAATAATTATTCTATTTTTCGCATTCATTATAGCACATGTCGGCAACAGTTATTTTAATCATCATCATTGTTTATTTTTTATTTCTGTTTACCATTTCCTGGTACACCTCCCGCAAAGCAGATCAAACCGCATACTTTATTGGCAATCGTGTATCACCGTGGTATGCCGTTGCTTTTGGATTAATTGGTGATTCACTTTCCGGGGTTACATTTGTTTCTGTTCCCGGTGCGGTGGAGGCAACACAGTTTTCCTACATGCAAATTGTGTTTGGATATGTGTTGGGTTATGTAGTAATTGCACAAGTATTATTGCCTTTGTATTACCGCATGAATCTTACTTCTATTTATACTTATCTCGGTGAACGATTAGGTTTAGCATCACAGAAAACAGGATCGTTTTATTTTATTCTTTCACGATTAATTGGTGCTGCATTTCGTTTATATATTTCCGCAATGGTTTTGCAATTATTTATTTTCGATGCATGGGGTGTTTCATTTGCAGTTACTGTTACCATTATCATCATACTCATTTTACTTTACACTTATAAAGGAGGAATTAAAACATTGGTGTGGACAGATACTATGCAGTCTTCGTTTTTATTGTTAGGTGTAATTTTTTCTATCGTTGCCATTTCAAATGCAATGGATTTAAATTTCACAGGAATAGTTACTACGGTACGCAACAGTGAATATGCCCGCATCTTTTTCTGGGACTGGCACGAAAAGAATTTCTTCTTTAAACAATTTTTCAGCGGTGCATTAATAGCAATTGTTATGACGGGTTTAGATCAAAACATGATGCAGAAAAATTTAAGTATCCGCACATTACCCGAAGCACAAAAAAACATCAGATGGTTTAGTGTGGTATTGGTATTTGTGAATTTATTTTTTGTTGCTCTTGGTGCATTATTATTTGAATATGCAAAAGCACAACAGATAGCAATACCCGAACACACTGATCAATTATTTCCATTATTAGCATTAGAACATCTCGGTATGTTTGCAGCAATAGTGTTTGTATTGGGAATTACAGCCGCAACATTTTCAAGTGCTGATTCAGTGCTTACCACACTCACTACTTCTTTTTATATTGATATACTCGGTAAGAGTACTGAAGCAGAACATGAATCGAAATCTAATAGAACAACCCGACATATTATTCATATTGCATTTGCCATTTTATTGTTGGCGGTAATTATTGTTTTTCAGCGCATCAATAATGATACAGTTATCAATGCAGTATTTACAGTTGCAGGATATACTTATGGTCCGCTGTTGGGATTATTTGCATTTGGTATTCTCACCAAACGCAATGTAAGAGATCGCTGGGTTCCATTCGCTTGTTTGCTTCCACCGGTGCTTAGTTATTTCCTGAATGCACATTCTGTAGAATGGTTGAATGGTTATAAATTTGGTTATGAACTGTTGTTGATGAACGGCATCATCACATTTGTTTTATTGTATTTACTTTCAATAAATAAATCTACTTATCATGAGCGAAAAATACAGACGTAAAAAAATATACAAAGCAAAGGACTGGACAGAATTCAGTGCACAATCTTCTTGGCGCATGTTTAAAATTATGGCTGAATTTGTTGAAGGATTTGATCGCATGGATAAAATTGGTCCGTGTATTTCTATATATGGTTCTGCTCGTACAAATCCTGATAATCCGTATTATAAGACGGCAGAAAAACTTGCCGGAAGATTAGTGCAGGAAGGGTTTGGTATAATAACTGGCGGCGGTCCGGGAATTATGGAAGCAAGTAATAAAGGTGCGCAAAGTGAAGACGGTAAATCAGTGGGATTAAATATTGAATTGCCTTTTGAACAATCGCATAATGCATATATTGATCAGGATAAACTCTTCAATTTCAATTATTTTTTTGTAAGGAAAGTAATGTTGGTGAAATATGCGCAGGCATTTGTTTTTATGCCCGGTGGTTTTGGTACGTTGGATGAATTGTTTGAAGCACTTACGTTAATTCAAACACATAAAATCGAACGAGTGCCGGTGGTATTGATAGGAAAAGAATATTGGAATGGATTGTTGGAATGGATTGAAAAAATGATGTTGAATAACGAAGCGAATATTAGTCCTGAAGACATGGATTTATTTTTTATAACCGATGATATTGAAGAAGCCGTAACTCATATAACACAGTTTTATACAACCTCGCAATTGCGACCAAATTTTTAAGATGAAACGGGAATCTATCACACATTTAAAAGTAGGAAAGAAAGCACCTGCATTTAGTGGATTGGATCAGGATGAAAATAAATTTGATTTAAAAAGTACGCTTGGTAAAAAAGTAGTTTTATTTTTTTACCCGGGAGATCTTACACCAACTTGTACAGTTGAAGTGTGTAATCTGCGTGATAATTTTTCCCAATTAAAAAAAGCAGGATATATTCTCATTGGTATTTCAAAAGGCACTGTAAAGAACAAAAAAAAATTTGCAGAAAAACATGATTTACCTTTCCGACTAATCAATGATCCTGATTTAAAAATCGCAAATAAATATGGTGTGTTTGGCGATAAATTATTTATGGGAAAAACAATTCAAAGTATTCATCGGCTCACTTTTATAATTGATGAAGAAGGTAAGATTGCACATATCATTCATAAAGTAAAATCGAAAGAAGCCGCTGCACAGATTTTAGAATGGGAGAAAAATAAATAGTAAACACTTTGTAAGATTCCCTCAATTATTTTTATACCAATAAAAATTGTTGCACCTTTTCGATGCATATTCAAACTCAAAAAAAAATGTCCAACAAATTTATTTATTCATGTATTGCAATACTTGGTTTTACAATTTTAATTATCAGTGGTTTTAAAATTGAAGGTAAACCGGATGGTGCGCCCTCAGGAAGCACAGGTTCACCTGGCGATAACGCCACTTGTGCGCAAACGGATTGTCATGTGGGCACTGCAAAACCAATGGATGGATTAGTTGTTTCTAATATTCCCGAATCCGGTTATCTCTCTTCAGAAACTTATACAATTACTGTTACCGTAAATAATCCGGGTGGCGTGCGATTTGGTTTTCAGGCATCACCACAAAATCTGGAAGGTGATAAAATGGGAGAGATGATTCGCACGGATGAATTGCAAACTAAGTTTGTAGGCTTTAAAAAATATATTACACATACCCTTCCTGGAAATAGTGGTGTGGATTCTAAATCATGGTCATTCGAATGGACTCCGGTAGCATCTGAAGGGGATGTAACTTTTTATGTAGCAGTGAATGCTGCAAATAATGATGATGAAGCAACAGGAGATTCTATTTATATTGATGCTATAACTGTGTTGGAAGATTCCACCAATATTCCATTATCTGTTGAGCAATTTGTGGTGAATACAATAGTGATTTTAAATAATCCGGTGCAGGATGTTTTGCAATTACAATTAACTGCATTCAGCCATGCGATTACATTATCTGTTTTTAATCTGCAAGGAAATAAAGTAATGGAACAGTATATAACAAATGAAAATATTGCAACTGCGGAGGTAAGTAATTTACCTGCCGGAATTTATGTATTGCAATGTAGTGATGGAAATAAAATCTTTACAGGAAAATTTGTAAAACTCTAACTGTTACTTATCAGACTTTTCTTCTTCTGTTGATTCTTCAACACTTTCTTCTTTATTGTTTTCATCAACTGATTCTGAATTTTCTGCTTCTTCTTTTCGTGCTGCAATCTCGCCTGCAATTACACCGTGCTCATCAAGAATATCAAACCATTTAATCAATTTTTTAATATCGCTGATATACACTTTTTCCTGATCGTGGTTAGGTACTATTTGCGTAAACCATTCCCGTATCACAGCATTATCTGCTTTTGTATCTGCCGGTGGATTTGTTTCTTTTTTATTATTTACTTCCAGCAATACATCCGCAAGTTCAACATTATCTGTATCTGTATAAATGGAAATATTTTCTAATGGAGAAAACATGTGCTGACGATTAGAAACAAATTTTGTCCAGCCTTCTGTTAATGAGGTAACTATTAATCCGCTTGGTTTTTGTCCATCAATTTTATATAAACCTGCCATGCCGCCGATGGATACAATATCTTTAATTCTCATACTCTGTATTTTTTTGCAAATTTAAAAGTTATTTTTTGCAACAATGTATTAAACTATTTTCCTTTTGTCAAAGTTGTAGTTTTGTTTCTATGGATTTTAAACTTACATCGCAATATGTTCCGACAGGAGATCAACCTGATGCAATTCGTCAATTGGTAGAAGGAGTGAAGGAGGGTGAACATGCGCAAGTATTATTAGGTGTTACAGGTAGTGGTAAAACATTTACGATTGCAAATGTTATTCAACAGATTCAACGACCAACTTTAGTGCTTAGTCATAACAAAACTTTGGTGGCGCAATTGTATGGTGAATTCAAACAATTTTTTCCGGATAATGCGGTGGAGTATTTTGTGAGTTACTACGATTATTATCAACCCGAAGCATACATTGCACATACGGATACATACATCGAAAAAGATTTATCTATAAATGAAGAAGTAGAAAAATTGCGATTAAAAACTTCATCCAGTTTACAAAGTGGAAGAAGAGATGTGATTGTGGTTGCTACAGTTTCTTGTATTTATGGAATCGGTAATCCGGCTGAGTTTAAAGAAAGTATTATCCGCTTAACCAAGGGAGATATCATTAGTCGCAATGTGTTTTTACATGCACTGGTTTCTTCTTTATATGCCCGCACTGTTGCAGATTTTCGTCGTGGTACTTTTCGTGTAAATGGCGATGTAGTAGAGGTATATCCTGCGTATGCAGATTATACATATCGCATTACTTTTTTTGGTGATGAAGTGGAAGAAATGGAAGTGATAAATCCGGATACAAATAAGCGTATTGAAACAGCAGAACATATCGCCATTTTTCCTGCCAATCTATATATTGCACCTAAAGAAATTTTTCCGCAAATACTGCATGAGATTCATGAAGAATTGGATGAGCAAGTGGCATACTTCGAACGCAGTGGAAAATATATTGAAGCAAAACGATTAAAAGATCGTGTGAATTTTGATATCGAAATGATTAAGGAATTAGGTTACTGTAATGGCATTGAAAATTATTCTCGTTTCTTCGACAGACGCAAACCCGGTTCACGACCTTTTTGCTTACTCGATTTTTTTCCGGATGATTTTTTATTGGTGATAGATGAAAGTCATGTGAGTGTTCCGCAGGTTGGTGCTATGTATGGTGGTGATCGTTCACGCAAAACAAATTTGGTGGAATACGGATTTCGACTGCCTTCTGCAATGGATAACAGACCTTTAAATTTTGATGAATTTATGGGTGTGATTGGTCAGGCAATTTATGTAAGTGCAACGCCCGGTGATTTTGAATTAAAACAATCAGGTGGTGTAATTGTAGAGCAAGTAGTGCGGCCTACAGGTTTATTAGATCCGCCAATTGAAGTGCGACCAACATTAAATCAGATTGATGATTTATTAGAAGAAATTGATGAACGTATTAAAGCGAATGAACGTGTTTTAGTTACCACGCTTACTAAACGTATGGCAGAAGAGTTAAGTAAATATTTATTAAAAATGCAGGTGAGTTGCAGATACATTCACAGTGAAGTAGATACTTTGGAACGTGTTGAAATTTTGCGTGATTTGCGTCTTGGAAAATTAGATGTAGTGGTGGGTGTAAACTTATTGCGTGAAGGATTGGATTTACCTGAAGTAAGCTTGGTGGCAATAATGGATGCAGATAAAGAAGGATTTTTGCGCAATACAAGATCATTAACACAAACATCAGGACGAGCTGCAAGAAATGTGAATGGAAAAGTTATTATGTATGCGGATAAAATTACAGGAAGTATGCAGCGCACTATTGATGAAACAAACAGACGCAGAGCAAAACAAATTGAATACAATCAGAAGCATGGCATCACTCCGCAAACCGTAATTAAATCCACAGAAGAAATATTTAAACAAGCATCTGTTTTAAGAATAAAAGGCGACGAACAAATAGCGTATGTAGAACCTGAAAATGCATCCCTGGTTGCTGATCCGGTGTTGAGTTATATGACCAAACCACAATTACAAAAAGCAATTGCCGATACCAAAAAGAAAATGATTGCGGCAGCTAAAGACATGGAGTTTTTAATGGCAGCAAGATATCGTGATGAGATGTATGGATTGGAAAAATTGTTTGAAGAAAAGTTTGGGAGTTTATAAGTTACTAGTTTCGGGTTTAAAAATTATCGTTCGTCTGATTTTTAAAAGGCTATTAGCGTTTAGCAATTGAAACTCGGAACCCGAATTTTTTTTTGTCAAAGTCAAAAGTTAATGGTCTAAGTTTTTTTTATTGTCAACTGTCAATCGTCCATTGTCAATTTATAATGTCACCCCTTCGGGGTTTAGTTTTTTTTTGTTCGTGTAGTTAGTTACAATAATGACAACCCTTCGGGTTTATTTGCAAAGCATTCCATTTGCACATTCAACACATTCTCACATTAATCATATTCTCAAATTTGCACATTCCTATTAGCTAATCTGCTAATCAACTCATCTGCTAATCATCTCATCTGCTCCCACGATAACTATCGGCGTGCACATTTACACATTTGCACATTAACCTCATCGGCTAATCTGTTAATCATCCCATCTGCTAATCAATTCGCACATTTTCACATTTTCACATTTGCACATTTGCACATTTTTTTTAATAGGCTAATCTGCTAATCATCCCATCTCCCCTCCCCCCTCCTTTTTTTTTCTTTCTCCCCCTTCGCCTTTTCTGCCCTTTTTTTAATGGCTAATCTGCAATCATCCCATCGGCTAATCAATTCGCACATTTACACATTTGCACATTTGCACATTTTTTTTCATCAGCTAATCTGCTAATCATCCAATCTGCTAATCATTCCATCGGCTAATCATCTCATCCGCTAATCAATTCGCACATTAACCACATTAATCACATTCCCTATTCACTACATTTGCGGTGAAATTATTCAAGCATACTTTATGGATTACGTGTATTTAATAATCGGTTTAGCTATTGTAGTTTTTGGTTCTAACTGGTTGGTGGACGGTGCATCTTCTCTCGCAAAAAATGGAAGGTAAATGATTTGGTTATCGGTTTAACAGTGGTGGCATTTGGTACTTCCAGTCCGGAGTTAGCAGTAAATATTTTTGCATCCATAAGTGGCAATTCAGAGATGGCAATCGGTAATATTATAGGTAGTAATATTTTTAATATTCTGTTGATATTGGGAGTTGCCTCTATTATATTTCCTTTAACCGTTCATAGCAATACTGTATTTAAAGAGATACCTCTTAGTTTACTTGCCGCAATCATTGTGTTTGTTTGCGTGAATGATATTTTAATAAATCATGATAGTATTTCTGAAATAGACCGTACCGATGGATTAATACTTATTGCCTTCTTTATTATTTTTATGTACTACACATTTATCATTGCGAAAAGTACATCACCCGATGAAATAGAAAGCTATAATATATTGCCGGTATGGAAAACTTTAGTGCTGCTGTTAACCGGTTTTTGCGGACTAATTATAGGTGCTAAATTTATGGTGGATGGTGCTACCGGAATTGCCGAGTCACTTGGTATGTCGCAGCGTGTTATTGGATTAACTATCGTTGCTGCCGGCACTTCGGTTCCTGAACTTGCAACATCCGTAGTAGCTGCTATGAAAAAGAAAAGTGATATCGCCGTGGGGAATGTGGTAGGTAGTAATATTTTCAATATTTTCTTTATTCTTGGATTGAGTTCTGTAATCAAACCAATACCTGTTGGGCCGGGTGTGAATTTGGATGTCATCGTTTGTATTGCAGCAACAGTGATTTTATTTTTCCTTGTGTCTGTAGAAAAGCATCATCGCATTGTACGCTCACACGGAATTATTTTTATCCTGCTCTATATTGCCTATGTTACCTATCTGATTTTTTATCGGTGAGCATTCCTTCCGCAGCATACCAATCAAATGTTTTTGCAATTGCTTCCGGATAGGAGGTAATGGTATAACCCAATTCTTTTTGAGCTAAAGCACTACTTATTTTCTGCGGACTTATTCGCAATGTATTCATAGATTCTTTGGTGAATAATGCGGGCTTATTGGTAAGGTAAGAATGCATTTGAATTATAGGTAAGGCAATCTGTATTATTTCAAATGGAATAATGCGGTAGAATAATTTTTTATTACATACCTGTGCAATTGTTTCCGCTACATTTTTAATCGTTATATAATTGCCGTTGAAAATATATTTTTCTGCCAGACAATCATTTTCCATAACTGCAATTACGCCTTTCACCAAATCTTCCACAAACACAAAATCATAACCGCCGGGTGTTAGTGCCGGAATACGACGATGATAAATATCCAACATAGCCTTACCCAATAAAGAAGGATAATAATCATGCGGACCGAATATAGAAGTGGGTGAAATTATCACTGCATTTAATCCTCGCTCTCTTGCTTGTAAGATTTCTTTTTCTGCCATCACTTTCGACAAATCATAAGGAGTTGCTTTTTCAGAAATATAAGCCCGGCTTTCATCTAATGTTTCCATTAAAGGATAAGGATTAAATGCATGAATGCTGCTGAAATGAATGAGCTTTTTTATTTTAAATTTTTCACAGGCTGCTATTACATTTTGTGTTCCCTGTAAATTAATAGCAGAAACAATTCCTTTCGGATCGCCATCAATGGAAATTTTTGCTGCAAGATGAATAATGATATCACATCCGTTTACAAAAATTTCTACCTGATTATAATTTGTAATATCAGTTGTGACTTTTTCTACAGCTAATGTTTCAATACTTTTTGAAATGATATGCACGGAAATCCGCAACTGATATCCTTTTGCAATAATGCTCTGCAAAGGTTTGCACCAACATGTCCGCTGGCACCTGTAATGCCTATTTTCATTTTATAAAATTAAAGGAATAACTGCTTTGCGTTCTTTGGGATAATCGGGAAACGTTTCTTTATACCATGCATGATGATTTAATGTGCGTGGTAATAAATTGGTAAAAGACCACAATGCAAAACTGAATGCAGGAAAATTCCATGCGATTAGTGCAAAACCAATCCACTCAATAATTTCTCCTAAATGATTCGGGCAACTGATGTATTGAAACAACCAACCTTCGGGGATTGTATAGCCATTTCCATTTTTGCGCAGATGGATAAGTTTATTATCAGTAATGATATTGATTGCCATGCCGCCGGCAAACAATACAATTCCCAACACAGTATGCCATTGAATAACATCTGCTTGCGGTTGATTTATAAATCCCAGATAATATCCATTGAAAAATCCATTGATAACATTAAATACAACACCCATTATTAAAATAATAAGCGGCATTTTTTTCTTGCCTGTGCGCAATCGAAAAGGGAATATTAAAGTGCGGTTTATATAATGCAACATCCATAGGAAAACGAGTAACCAACTTATCCAGTTTTTTTCAGCAGGACCATAAAATACAAACAGTGGAAACACTAACAAGGCAGGTACTTCCATCCAAAACCAACCTAAGTGATTATCAATCATTTTACCCCAGCCACTGCGTATATGACGACCATAAGGAGCACGCACTTTTATCAGCAAAGGAAGTATGATAACAGCAAGCAATACCCAAAAATATAAAGCAATCCAGTATCTTTGATACGTATCCATACATTTTAGCTGCGAGTATAGTTATTTAAATTCTTATTTAGGAATTTAAAGGAAATAGGGTACTTAAAATTTTTCCTTTAAAATAAAACTCAACCAAAATAGTGACTTATATCATAAACGAGCAGGTGCATGATGGATAGTTTCGCACTCAAAGATTATAACCAAAAAGTTCTATTATGAAAAGGAGATTACAACCGTTTATTTTATTCACGCTACTCGCCGGATTGATCTGGAGTTGCGGACCAAAAGCTGAAGACAATGCCAGCCTTGAAAAAGCAGCAAATAAGAAGGGAGGTATGACAGAAGAAGAGCAAATGATTGCTGATGGAAGAGGATTTGGAGAAGTGAAATCAGTAACACTTACAAATCCATTAGACGAATCACGTATCAAACGTGGAATGGAAATTTATGATATGAAATGTTCCGCATGTCATCGCCTTGACTCAACAAGATTAGTTGGTCCGGGTTGGGCAGGTCTTACAAAACTGCGTAAGCCTGAATGGATTATGAATATGATTACAAATGTGGATGTGATGCTGGAAAAAGATCCGGAAGCACAGAAACTATTGCAATTGTGTTTAACTCGTATGCCAAATCAAAATGTATCTATTGGCGATGCAAGAGACGTATTAGAATATATGCGTAGTAACGACGGCGAGAAATAATAACTAAACCAGTATAAATTTTAACATTGAAAAATTATAGAAGTATTGCTGTGGCAGCATGGATTGCTGTTATAGCGGTGATGTTCGCATCTACAACAGGATGCAAGCCCAAAGGGGCAAAATCTGCGGTAACCGGAAATGCAGCACAGCGTGTATATGTACCTCCCGGGCAGTATGATGAATTATATATGTTTGCCTCCGGTGGATTCAGCGGTCAGGTGGGTGTATATGGATTGCCTTCAGGACGTTTGCTCCGAGTGATTCCTGTTTTCAGCGTGGATCCTGAAAAAGGATATGGTTACAGCGAAGAGTCAAAAGGAATGCTTAACTCCTCTTGGGGATTTCAACCATGGGATGATTCCCATCACCCGCAGCTTTCCCAAACAGATGGTATTATTGATGGACGTTACTTGTTTATTAATGGTAATAATACACCAAGGATAGCTCGTATTGATTTAACCACATTTTCTACTCAGGAAATAATTGAAATTCCTAATACAGGTGGTAACCATGCTTCTCCGTTTATTACTGAGAATACTGAATATTTAGTAAGTGCTACTCGTTTCTCCATGCCTTATGGAACAAATGTAGATGTGCCTATTAATTCTTATAAAGAAAACTTTAAAGGTGTAATTACATTTATTGCTTTAGATGGTGCCTCCACTACTCAAAGTAAAATGAGTCCTGCTTTCCAAATAGAAGTTCCTGCATTTGATTATGATCTTGCGCATCACGGTAAAGGTCCTTCATCAGGATGGATGTTCTTTACTTGTTACAACAGTGAACAGGCACATACTTTAAAAGAAGTAAATGCCAGCCAGAAAGACAAAGATTTTATTCTTGCTATCAACTGGAAAAAAGTAGAAGAATTAGTGAAGAATGGTAAAGGCAAAAAAACCGCTATTAATACATACCATAATTATATGGATGATGTAACTCACTATGCAGTTTCAGAACAATTTAAAGAAATAACAACGCTTACTACAGAAGATTTAAAAGGACTGATTTATTATATGCCATGTCCTAAATCACCTCATGGTGTGGATGTGGATCCAACAGGACAATATATTTCTGCTGGTGGTAAACTTGCTGCTATGATTCCAGTGTATGGGTTCTCAAAAATTCAGGATGCAATTGCTGCGAATGCAACAGATGGTGAATTTGGTGGAATTCCTATTCTTAAATATGAATCAGTACTTGCTGGTGAAGTGAAAGATTGCGGATTAGGACCATTACATACTGAGTTTGACGACAAAGGTTATGCTTACACTTCTATGTTTGTTTCTTCTGAAATAACCAAATGGGAAGTAGCTACTCAAACTGTGGTTGACCGTGTTCCTACTTATTATTCAATCGGTCACTTAATGGTTCCGGGTGGTGATTCTAAACAACCTTACGGTAAGTATGTGGTTGCATTAAATAAAATTACTAAAGACAGATATCTGCCAACAGGGCCGGAGTTAACTCAGTCTGCACAATTGTATTCAATTGATGGAGATAAAATGGAATTGTTACTTGACTTTCCAACTATCGGTGAGCCGCATTATGCGCAAGCATTAAAAGCTGACCTAATTAAGGATAAGCAAGTGAAAATTTATAAAATAGAAGAGAACACACATCCGTATGCGGCTAAAGGCGAAAAACAAAGTGGAGTTACCAGAGATGGAAATGAAGTACATATAAAAATGACTTCTATCCGTTCACACTTCTCTCCTGATAATATTGAAGGTGTAAAATTGGGCGATGTGGTTTATTTCCATGTTACCAATCTTGAACAAGACTGGGATGTACCTCACGGATTTGCTGTAATTGGAATGAATAATAGCGAATTATTAATTATGCCGGGAGAAACTTTAACATTGAAATGGGTGCCTCAAAAAGTAGGAGTATTCCCTTTCTATTGTACTGACTTCTGTTCTGCATTGCACCAGGAAATGCAAGGATACATTCGTGTATCTCCGGCAGGTAGCAATGTGCCGTTAACGTTCTCTTTGAACGCCAGCGACGAAAAGAAATAATGCTTTGATTTTAGAATGTAGAATGAGTTCCTGCCATGAGCGCAGGAACTCATTTAAACCAAAGAAATAATGAAAAATTAAACAGGGTAACAAGGATAGTTCTTTTAGTATGTGCTTTAGGAATGCTTCCCACCTTGTTCTTCCCAATTTGGCGTATTGATTTATTTGCGCCTCAATATCCGGAAGGATTGTACTTGCAAATTTGGAAAGACAGACTTACCGGTGATGTGGATGTAATTAATGGATTGAACCACTATATCGGTATGCAACATATTAAGGAAGAAATGTTTCCTGAGTTCGGTTATATGTATATCATTTTGTATGCAATGGTCGGTTTAGGAATTCTGGCATTTATTATTAATCGCAGATGGATGATGCTCACCTGGGCAATTGCCATTGTGATTATTGGTTCATTAGGTCTATACGATTTTTATCAATGGTGTTATGATTATGGGCATAATCTTGACCCTAATGCAGCGATAAAAATTCCGGGCATGACCTACCAGCCGCCGTTATTTGGTCATAAGCGTTTGCTGAACTTTGATGCATGGAGCCAACCTGATATTGGTGGCGTATCATTGATGATTAGCACCGCAATTTTATTTGTAATGGTAGGGCTGGAATATTTTTATTTTCCAAAGAAAAAGAAGGCTTAATCATGAATTTTTTAAAGACAACCGCTTCCCTTTTTGTAATTGTAATGCTTCTGCAAAGTTGTACTAAGTCAGGTCCCGTGGCTATCGAATACGGCGAAGACCCATGTGCATTTTGTAAGATGACCATTGTGGATACCAAGTTTAGTTGCGAACTGCAAACGAACAAAGGCAAGACTTATAAGTTTGATGATCTGTTTTGTCTTTTGAAATACAAAGACGAAAATTTCTCAGGCTCAGATAATATTGGACACATCTATATTTCCGATTTTCATTCAGGTGAATTTGTTGAATATAACACTGCTTCATTTTTATTTAATCCTGAATTTAAATCTCCAATGTCAGGCAACATTGCAACCTTCCAATCGGATACTGCATTACATGTGGTATTGCAACAAAAAGGTGGCGAACTAATGAGTTGGGATCAGGTTACAAATAAGACGGGAATTTAATATCCGCATTCACCTGCTATGAAATATTCTTCAATCTTCTTTATGATTATTGTTTTGGTATGCGTATTACCTGCCCAAACAGTATCCGATAATTCCAGCGCTGAAAAAACATCTGGAATCTTACAGCAAAAAATTGATGCTGCTTCACCTTATGATACTCTTATTATTGATGGGGGTATTTATAAAGAATTTAATGTGGTAATTAAAAAACCATTAGTAATAATCGGTAAAAATTACCCTGTATTAGAAATAGATTATAAAGGGGAAGGATTTATTATTGAATCCGATTCCGTAACAATTGATGGATGGGTAATTCAACATTCCAAACCTTCTGACTTGCACGAAAATGCCGCAATTCGTTTATCGCAAGTAAAACATATTCAAGTGCTGAATAATAAAATAACAGATAATTATTTCTGCATTTATCTTGCTAAATCAGATAGCAGTATTGTGAAAAATAATACCATTAAAAGCATTCCCAAATCTGAAAATACCAGCGGCAACGGAGTGCATTTATGGAAGTGTGATGCAATTACAATTGAGAATAATACGATTACCGGTACTCGGGATGGTATCTACCTGGAATTTGTTTCTAACAGTATAATTTCAGGAAATAATTGTTTTAAAAATATCCGCTACGGATTGCATTTTATGTTTTCAAATGATGATGCTTATCTGAAAAATGTGTTTACAGAAAATGGAGCAGGCGTTGCGGTAATGTATTCCAAAGGAGTGCAGATGCACAACAATACATTTCAAAAAAACAGAGGCAGTTCATCCTTTGGTTTATTATTAAAAGATATTACCGACAGCGAAATAGAAGGCAATACATTTTATGATAATGCAGTTGCCATTCACATGGAAGGCAGCAACCGGGTTCTTGCAAAACAAAATTCTATTTTAGAAAATGGCTGGGGTTTGGTGATTACTGCCAATTGTACTGATGTTGCCTTTGAAAAAATAATTTTATTAGTAATTCATTTGATGTTTCTACCAATGGTACTTTAGTATTAAATACATTCAATGGTAATTACTGGGATAAATATGAAGGCTATGATTTGGATAGAGATGCAATGGGTGATGTGCCCTATCATCCGGTAAGTTTATTTGCAATTATTGTAGATAAAATTCCGGAAGCTATCATGTTATATCGCAGCTTTGCACAATACTTAATTGATAAAGCAGAAAAAATATTACCCGGATTAACTCCTGAAAATTTAGTGGACAAAACTCCCTATATGAAACCTGTACAGTTATGATTGAAATTCAACACTTACATAAATCATTTGGTAAACTGCATGTGCTGGATGATATCAATTTGCATTTAACAATGGGAAGGGCAGTTTCTTTAATTGGTCCAAATGCATCCGGGAAAACAACCATGATAAAATGTTTGCTCGGTATGGTAATTCCCGACAGCGGAACAATTTTATTTGGTGGTAAAAATATTTCACATGATTTTAATTATAGAAGTGAAATAGGTTATATGCCGCAGATAGGTCGCTATCCTGAAAATATGCGGGTAGGTCAGGTATTTGAAATGCTGCAAAACATTCGTCAACATAAAGGTGAAATTGATAATGAATTGTATGATGCTTTTAAGATGCATGATATTCGTATGAAATATATGCGCACTCTATCTGGTGGTACACGACAAAAAGTAAGTGCATGTCTTGCATTTATGTTTAATCCGCAGGTGCTTATATTAGATGAACCCACCGCAGGTTTAGATCCGCTTTCCGCAGAGATTTTAAAACTCAAAATATTAAAAGAAAAAGCTGCCGGTAAATTAATTCTGATTACTTCGCATATACTAAGTGATCTGGAAGAAATTACTACAGACATTTTATTTATAGTGGAAGGAAAAATTAAATTTTATAAAACTGTTGCCGAATTACAATTGGAAACAGGTGAACAATCTTTGAATAAAGCAGTAGCTGAAATAATGCGACATCCATGATCAATATAATTAAATATAATCTCCACGATATTTTTCGTAACCGGGTAGTAATTTCCTACACCGTGTTTTTGTTTTTAGTATCTGTCAGCTTTTTTAATCTGGATGAAAATCCGGTGAAAGGTGTAATGAGTTTATTAAATATTGTACTGATTGTTTTGCCGATGGTGAGTATTATTTTTTCTACAATACATCAGTATAATTCCTCTGAATTTACTGAGTTGTTATTGGCTCAGCCGATTAAGCGCAAAACAATTATTATAAGTCAGTTTCTGAGTTTATCTATTTCAATGTGTACTGCTGTAATTATTGGAATCGGTATTCCGGTGTTGATGTATTATCCTTCCGAAGCAGGTATTATGTTAGTATTATCTGCCGTATTACTCACTTTAGTTTTCATCAGCTTTGCGGTGTTGACTTCTGTAATTGCAAGAGATAAATCCAGAGGAATTGGTATGTCAATTTTATTATGGTTTTTCTTTGCGTTGATTTACGATGGCTTGTTGTTATGGATTGTATTTAGTTTTTCTGATTATCCATTGGAACAACCTATTTTAATTTTAACCGCATTAAATCCTGTTGATCTTGCAAGAATTTTAGTATTGCTTAAATTGGATTTATCGGCATTAATGGGTTATACAGGTGCATTGTATCGCAAGTTTTTTGGAAGCGATACAGGTATGATATTATCTGCAATTATTTTAATGCTTTGGGTAATTATCCCTGTGGTTTTTGCAACACGTACTTTTATCAAAAAGGATTTATAAAATATTATTCTGCAACACGCAAACGAAATCCAATTTCCCGAACATTTTCAATTGTAATTTTTGGATTCGCCTCAAGCGCTTTTCTGAGTTTTGAAATATTGGTATTTAAACTCTTTGCAGAAAATCTTCCATTGATTTCATTTTGCGCACGAATATCTTCCTTGTAAACAATGTTATTAATATTGGTAGCAAGTAAATACAGCAATTTAGATTCACCATTGCTGAGAGTTTCTGTTTTTTGATTAAAAGATATTTGTCTTAATACCGGATTGAATTTATAATCTCCTATGCTCAGTTCTTCGCTCGTCGGTTCTGAAAGTTTTTTCTTTTCACCACTGCGACGTAAAAAAACCTGAATGCGCATTATCAGTTCATTCATGCTAAAAGGCTTGTGCAGAAAATCATCACCGCCATTGCGCAATGCCATCAGTTTATCTTCAATAGTAGATTTGGCAGATAAAAATATGATGGGAATATTTTGATTGGTATTGCGAATAATTTGAGCAACGGCATAGCCATCAATTTGGGGTAACATTATGTCCAGAATACATAAGTCGAATTTATTGGATTGGAAAGTTTTAATAGCTTCCAATCCATCTCTGCAATGCGTGATGTTATAGCCTTTTCTGCTCAGATTATCTATAGTTACAAAGGCAAGTGTTTCATCATCTTCAACATATAATATTTGAATGTGGCTAATGTTAGGTTCCAAAGTGATTGATTATTTATCAGGTAAATGAATTGGTTAAAAGCTTAGATTTTAATTAACAGTACAAAAATATTTGTGTTGATCTTTTCAAATGTAAATAGAGCTTAAATTTCAACTTAACTTCTGTTAATTTAATGATTGGGTTTTCAAATAAAATGTTAAGTATTACATCATTTTTTTGCAGGTGATAAAAATCATTTTTATTGAAATTATTATTTATTCAAAATCGAATAATTAATTTTAGCAATATGGAGAATAAACATCAACCTATTCCAACACAGTACAACACAATGTTTTATGTGCATCTGTTTGTTACTATCCTATCTTGGGTAGGTCCGTTTTTAGTTGACTGGTGGCTGATGTGGATTGCGTATGGAATTGTATTAATGCAGTTTGTGCTGTTCAATCGCTGTTTAATGAATGCCGGACATAATATTGAAGAAGACAAGGACTTTACATTTTATGCTTACTTGTTAGAGAAGCTTAATATTTATTTTCCAAGAAAACCTCTAAAAGTTTTTGTCCGCAGTTACTTGTATTTATTTCTCGGCGCCTATGCATATATCCTTCAGGAAGTACTGATGTACCAACCGCCGTTTTTAATTAGCCAATGAGTTAATTAGCCAATGAGTTAATTAGCCGATTAGCTAATGAAAAAAAATGTGCCCACGATATCGGGGTGAGAATGTTCAAATGTGCGAATTAAAAAAATCCTATAAATCTTTTAATCCGATTAATCCTAATTCAGACAATAATAATAATGTGCAAATGTGCCCACGATAGCCATCGGGGTGATTGATGTGCAAATTAAAAAAGGAAAATGCGAAGGCAAAGGCTAATGGCGATGGCTTGTTGTGATATAAATTGAAAATTAATTATCAGACATAAAACATTTTTTTTAAACTCAAAACCCGAAACCCGAAACCCGGAACATGAAACTTGAAACCCGAAACCTGAAACATGGAACTCGAAAAATAAAACATGAAACATTTTTAGTCAAGGTCAAAAGTCAATGGTTTAAGTTTTTTTAATAGCCTGAAACTCGAAACCCCAAACCTGAAACCCGAAACCAAATTTTTTTGTCAATAGTCATAGTCAATGGTCAAAGTTTTATCATTTACAAAAGAAACCCCGAAGGGGTGATATTATTATAATAGAAATAATCCCCCAAAACACCAAGCCCTGAAAGGGTGACATGTTAATTCAAAAGCAGATTAATTATAACTATCGGAACAGTTACACGATTCTACAATTCTACAATTCTACATTCCGATAGCTATCGGAACAGTTCTACATTATTACTTATCTGTTACACCTTTGTTCAAAAAAATAGTTTAGATTTGGATTACCAAAAATTTCAATCATCATGAAACTATTGAAATATTCTTTCTTCACTTCATTTAAAAGCAACTCTTTTCAAAAGCTTTTGCAGCAAATATTTACTCCGTTCTATTCATTTTTTTATAACACTTTAAACAAACAATTATGATAAAAAAATTTACTTATTTATTAGGAAATGTGGATAATAATAGTTATCCTTCCTTCCTTCCTTCCTTCCTTCCTTATTAATTTTAATAACTCTCTTACTTTTTCACCCATTTAAGATGCAAGCTCAATCTTGCGATTTTAGTTTTGAAACTTGCACTATGTCTTATGGCCCATCCCCAACCACTTCCGGAATTATCGGTAATCTAACGGGTAATTCTCAAATCATATTTAATGATAAACTACTTATCTTAAAATACTAATAAAAATATATGAGACAAGTTTTAATTATCAGCATGGTGGTACTAATGTACCATCATGCTTTTTCACAAAAGGAAAATTACAATTGGGTGTTTGGAGATAGTGCCGGGTTAAATTTTAGTTCATCTGTCCCTGAATATTTTTCTTCTTCCATATGGTCTGCAGAGGCTTGTTCTTCTATATCTGATAGTGCCGGTAATTTATTGTTTTATACAATGGACAAAAGGTTTGGAATAGATTCAATGAAATCATGCCAAACGGAGATGATATCGACATTGGATTTGTGGTTTTGGATTTTGGCAGCAGTATAACCCAAGGAGTTACCATTATTCCTAAACCTTTGTCAACTAACTTATACTATATAATATACAGAGCAAATATTGGGATAAAGTATTCTATTGTAGATATGAATATGGATGAGGGTTATGGAGATATAATTGAAAAAATATAGTTTTAGATACTTCAATATATCAATATACAGAAAAAATGCAGGTAATAAAACATGGTAATGGTAGAGATTATTGGCTTGTATTTTATGCGGGTGATGATTATGTTGAAATTGGTGATAATATGATGTTTATTTCTTATCTGATTACATCAGATGGAATTGAAGATCCAATATTGGTTCAGGATGCTTCACCTTATACCGTTCCTTTTGGTACTGTTGGTCAAATGAAATTTTCCTGGGACGGAAGTTTATTAATTAATACAAGATTCACAAATTTAGATATTTATGATTTTGATAGATGTAGTGGTTTGATTTCAAATTATAGAATTGTTTCCAATATTTCTGATTCTCCTTTATACGGCTGCGAAATTTCAAAAGATAATAAAAAACTTTATGTAGGAACTATTGGAGAAAATAATCAAGGATTTATCTGGCAATTTTGTATAACAGATATACCTATAGAAGAAACCAAAATTTTAATATATGATAATGAAGGAGGTGGCGGAAGCTGGGGTAAAAGTATTGGCAGCTTTCAAATGGCACCGGATGGGAAAATATATATGCCTATGGCTTATTCAGGGCTGGGTTATTATTATGAAGTATATCAAAATTTATATTTAAGTGTAATTAACGAACCTAACGAATGTGGTCTCGCTTGCGATTTTGATACATTAACTGTTTGGTTAGGAGGTAACAGAGCTACCTACTCTTTACCGAACATCTGCGATTATTCTTTAGGGGTTTTAATCGGCAGTGAATGCGATACAAGTAGCACTGCAATTTATGATGAGGATAATGAAAAAATGCAATTCAAATTTATCCCAACCCCGCAAATGAATACATCATTATTTCAGGAGATATAAAATCAAATGATATTATAAAAATATACAGTGCAGATGGCAGAGTTGTATTGCATAAAAAAATAAATACAACAAATACGAAAGTGGATATTTCTATGCTGCCGCCGGGTGTTTATGTTATTCAAATAAGTGAAGATGGTTGGGTGAAGTATTCGGAGAAATTATTTAAATAGTATTGGGTAATTAATTAGCAGATTAGTTAATTAGCCGATCAGTGGTGTCCGGAAAAAATATTGAATAAATAAAAAAAAGGAGTTCCGAAGAACTCCCAAAGTTTTAGTTTTGATTTTAAGACAAAAAAACTAAACCTATGAGTAAAACTACCTTTTTTACCGGACAGCCGGTATTCAATCAATTGCTTTCACTTATCCCTCGTTCTCTTATTGAGAAAATAAGTAAGAAGCATAATGCAAATCGATATTGCAAGCATTTCATGTCTTATGACCATCTGGTCACTATGTTGTATTCTTGTTTTTTAATGCTGGCAATTTGCGAGAAGTTACTACGGGTATTCAGGCATTTGGTCTGAATAAACTCAATCACTTAGGCTTAAATTATTTTCCACGAAGAAGTACTTTATCGGATGCGAATAGAAGACGACCGGCTCAATTTTTGCTGATTTGTATCACAGTTTATATAATATGTATTTCGTTTTACCGGACAGCCGGACTAAATTAAATCGAGAGGAAGACATTTTTATTATTGATTCCACCACGATTAGTTTGTTTACTTCAGTAATGCGTGGAGCTGGGACTTCTAAAGCCAATGGAAAGAAAAAAGGAGGTGTTAAAGCACACGTGTTAATGAATGCCCAACATGATCTTCCGGCATTTGTATTTATCTCCGAGGCGAAGGAACATGATCTCATTTTTTTGCGTCAACTCAAGGTGCCAAATGATTCGACAGTATTATTTGATAAAGCATATATCAACTATACACAATTTATTGAATGGGGCAATTGTGGCATTAGGTGGGTGAGTAGATTAAAGCGAGATGCAAGTATCAAAAATCTTGTGGATTTACCTGTTAGTGAAGAATCCTACGATACAGGTGTCCGAAAGGATCGATATGTAATACTTGGAAGGGAAAGCAACAGAAGTAAAATACCTCTCATTGAAGCCCGTATTGTGGAGTACTATGATCAAGAAATGAATCGCAGTTTTGAGTTTATTTCAAATGATTTTACAAGCCCTCCGGAAGAAATAGCAGACCTGTATAAAGGAAGATGGCAAATAGAAATGTTATTTAAACGGATCAAACAACGTTATCCTCTTACATACTTTCTGGGAGATAATCCCAATGCAATTATGATTCAAATATGGGCAGCATTAATTTGCGATCTATTAATACGTATAATACAAATTGCAGTGAATAAAAAGAAATTAAACCCCTGGGCATATTCCTCTATTTCAGGAATGATAAGACAACACCTTATGAGTTATTTTAATGTAAAAGAGTTTTTAATTCATCCCGAAAAAATATTGAATAAATATAATCCACCGTCACTACAACTGCGTTTATTTTTTCCGGGGGCTTCACCTTAAAAAAATCCATTTTAGCCCACTCAAATCCACAGGAATAAGGAGAGATTTCCAAATTATTTATTTTACCGGACACCAGTGATTAGCCGATTAGCTGATGAGGATAATGTGATTAATGTGAGAATGTGATTAATGTGCAAATTAAAAAGGCAAATGCAAAGGCAAAAGCAAAGGCAAAAGCAAAGGCTAAGGCGATGGCTTGTTGTGATATAAATTGAAAAAATAGTTATCTGACTTGAAATAGATTTTTTTTTAACCTGAAACCCGAATCTTGATTTTTTTTTTTCGCCAACTGCCAATAGCAAAAAGCCAATAGCCTTTAAGTTTTTTTCATTGTCAACTGTCAATTGTCCATTGTCAATTTAATACTCACTACCCAATATTCTTCAAAGCATTAAACGCCATAAAACCCATCCCGATTTTTAAGGCATCTTCATCAATATTAAATGTGGATGTATGAATATTACTTATAATTCCTTTTTCAGGATTGCCTGTACCTAAGCGATAAAAACAAGAAGCAATTTTCTGTGAATAAAAAGCAAAGTCTTCTGCACCCATTCTCGGCTCAGCGATAAATACATTTTCTTCTCCTAAATATTCCTTTGCATTTGTAATTGTTAGTTCTGTTAAATCTATATTATTAAATAATGATGGATAACCAATTCTAATTTCCACTTCAGCATTTGCACCCATCGCATTTGCAATTCCATGTATTGTTGTTTTAATTTTTTCCTGCAACATGGTTCGTACATCTTCTTGCATTGCACGCAATGTTCCTTCCATATAAACTTCGTTGGGAATTACATTCGTTGCGCCGTTGGCAATTACTTTTCCAATACTGACAACTGAGGGTTCTGTGGGTGATGTTGAGCGACTTACTAACTGTTGTAATGCTGTAATAATTTGTGCTGAAATAACTACCGGATCAATTAACTGATGTGGGTACGCTGCATGTCCTCCTTTACCTGTTATGGTAATATATAATTCATCAGTAGATGCCATCATTTTCCACGGACAGAAGGCAAGTGTTCCTACTTTATAAGGAGTGAACACATGTTGACCAAACATAAAATCAACTTCTGGATTTTGCAACACTCCTTCTTTAATCATTTCATTTGCACCACCGGGTAAACGTTCTTCCGAAGGTTGAAAAATTAATTTTATTGTTCCGCTGAAACTATCTTTTAAAGTGTTTAAAATTTTTGCTGCACCCAATAAACAAGCAGTATGCACATCATGTCCGCAGGCATGCATTACACCCGCATTTTGCGATTTATAATCAATATCATTTGCTTCTGTAATTGGCAATGCATCCATATCTGCACGGAGGGCAATTGTTTTTCCTTTTTCTTTTCCCGATATAATTCCAACAATACCTGTCTTCGCAATTTTTGGAGTAAAAGGAATTCCAAACTCCGTGAGTTTTTCTGCAATAAAAGCAGCGGTATTATATTCTTCAAAACTTAATTCAGGATGTGTATGCAGGTGTCGGCGAATGCTGCGTATTTCTTCAAAATAAGATTCGGCTAATTGCTGAATTTGAATTTTTAAATTGCTCATAATTGTTTTACATCCACCAGATCTTTACAAATAAATGCATTGGGATAATAGAGAATTAAATCCTGCAAATCACGATTCGCATCAAAGCGATTTCTATAATCACCAACACGCACTTTATAATTCGGTGCTTCAAAAATTATGGTAGCATGCATATCATCAAACTGTTGCAGCAATTTTCCTTTCTCTCTTTTTGCTTCACTTAATTGTGGAGTAGAAATTATTTGTACACGCCAACCCGGAAGTTGGTTATGTGTTTTATTGAACAGGATATGTTTTTCCACCAATGCATTTGCACCGGCATTATCATGAATAAGTATAGTTCCTGTTTGTGCCATCAGTAAACTACAACTGCATAGAATGAAAATTATAATTGCGTAACGCATAATGCTAAATTAATTAAAGAGTATCAAGTATTGAGTATCGGTTTTTAAATTGACAGTTGACAATTGACAGTTGACAATGAAAAAAACGAAAAGGCTATTGGCCTTTTGCAATTGGCAGTTGGCGAAAAAAGTTTCAGGTTTCGAGTTTCGGGTTTCAAGTTTTAATATTACTCAAAACAAGCCATCGCCTTAGCCTTTGCTTTTGCCTTGGCTTTTGCTTTTAGCTATTAGCGAAAAAACATTCAATAATGAAAAAACTCATTACTTATCACACATCCCTGATTTCTCATCACTGACCACTCACCATTCACTATTCACCATACACCATTCATCACTCACCACTCACCACTCACCACTCACTACTCACCATTCACTACTGCAGTCCCGTAATTTTTCCATTGTCATCAATATCCATTCCTTCGGAGGCGGGTATAATTGGCAATCCCGGCATGCGCATCATATCGCCGAGAATTGGAATTACAAAACCTGCTCCTGCGGCAAATTCAAATTCACGAACTGTTATTGTAAAATTTCTTGGTCGGCCGATAAGCTTTTCATTATCACTTAATGACTTTTGTGTTTTTGCCATACATACAGGTAAGCCATCAAATCCCAACTCTTTAATCATCTTCAATTGTGATTTTGCTGTGGATGAATATTCCACTCCATCTGCACCATAAATTTCTTTTGCAATAATGTTTATTTTTTCTTCAACAGGTAATGACCAGTCGTATAATTTTTTAAAATGATTTCCACCACCTTCAATTAATTCCACCACTGCTTTTGCAAATTCAACAGTGCCTTCTCCACCTTTTGCAAAGCCATCACTCACGACAGCTTTCACACCGAGTTCCGCACAACGTTCAATTACAAACTTTACTTCTTCATCAGAATCTGTAGGAAAACTATTAATTGCAACAACAGGTTTCAATCCAAATTTTTTACAATTTTCAATATGCTTTTCCAGATTTTCAAATCCATTTTGTACACGCTCTAAACTCGCAATATTATACTCTGCTTTTTTTGCACCACCATGATGACGCAATGCACGAATAGTTGCAATAATTACAATGGCATCCGGACCAAATCCACCATAACCACATTTGATATCCATAAATTTTTCTGCGCCTAAATCTGCACCAAAACCTGCTTCAGTAACTACATAATCGCAAAGACTCAAACCCATTTTTGTGGCGAGAATTGTATTGGTTCCCTGTGCAATATTTGCAAACGGACCGCCATGCAGAATTGCAGGATTACCTTCCAGCGTTTGTACAAGATTTGGTTTGATAGCATCTTTTAATAATAGCGCCATTGCACCACCTGCTTTCAGGTCACGGGCAAACACCGGTTTTTTATCATAAGTCTGTCCGATATAAATATCACCCAAACGTTTTTTCAAATCAGCAAAACTGGTTGACATACATAAAATCGCCATCACTTCTGAAGCTGGTGTAATATTAAATCCATCCTCTCTCGGAACTCCGTTTGCTGTGCCACCCAAACCAATAACGATATGTCGCAATGCACGGTCGTTCATATCCATTACTCGTTTCCATTTAATAGTGCGTGGGTCTATTCCAAGATTTACTTTGTTATTTAAATTATTATCTATAAGCGCACTTAATAAATTATTTGCTTTTTCAATGGCTGCAAAATCTCCGGTAAAATGCAGATTGATATCTTCCATTGGAATTACCTGAGTATATCCTCCACCGGCTGCACCACCTTTCATTCCGAACACCGGACCAAGTGATGGCTCACGCAAAACAACTACTGCTTTTTTTCCAATTTTATTTAATCCTTCATTTAATCCAATACACACTGTAGTTTTTCCTTCGCCTGCAGGAGTTGGATTAATTGCAGTAACTAATATCAGTTTTGATTTTTTTATTTTTTCTTCATCAATAAATGAAAGCGGAAGTTTTGCTTTGTATTTACCGTAAAAATCCAGGTCATCACTATTGATTCCAAGTTTAGCTGCTATGGTAGCGATTGGCTGAATGGCAGCACTCTGCGCTATTTCTATGTCTGATGGAAAGGAGCTCATTGTAATGGTTTGTGGGCGACAAATGTAATGATTCAAATTTTTTGTGAGAATTAATGATTGTCAAATAATTATATCAATGGAAATTTTGGCAAGAACAATTTATTTTTTTCTTTTACAACAATTAATCTAAACCCGAACGATGCAAGTATTTATCCTCTGTACTGGAAGAAGTGGTTCTTCCACATTCATTAAAGCATGTAAGTGTATTACAAACTTTTCAAGCGGACATGAAACAAGAATTAAAAAAACAGGAGATGCACGGTTTGCATTTCCTGAAAATCATATTGAAGCAGATAACAGGTTATCGTGGTTTTTAGGAGCTCTTGAAAATAAATATGGCAACAGTGCTTTTTATGTGCATTTGATTCGTAATCGGGAAGCAACGATTAATAGTTTTAACAGCCGATGGAAAAATAAAGGAAGTATTGTAAAAGCATTTAGTGAAAGTATTTTATATTCTCCTACTTTATTTCAAACCAAAAAAGACAAAAAAGAAATTTGTAGTTTTTATGTGGATACTGTGAATACCAATATTGAAATGTTCTTAAAAAATAAAACACATAAGATGATAATACATCTTGAAAAAATTGAAAAAGAATTTCCGCAATTCTGGAATGCGATTCATGCTGAAGGTGATTTGAAAAAAGCAACAAGTGAGTTGAGAATAAAACATAATCGGAGTTGAATGGATTAAAATTTATAGATTTTTTTATTTGATTAATTTTATTTTGGATACATCTTTTAACTTGTATTTGACATGTATTTCCCTCCCCCTTCCTTCGGCAGGTAAACTTTTAAGGGAGGGGAAAAGGAAAAGGAAAGTCGCTTATTCAGTGGTTCAATCAAATGCATTGTTCTTATGATTAGAAAAATAAATATCAGTTTAAATACAAACATCAAAAGAAATACAGATTATCGCTCTCCCTGCCTTCGGCAGGTAAACTTTTTAAGCTTGCCTGCCGAAGGCAGGGGAGAGTAAGGTGAGGGTCAAAACAAAATAAGGCGAGATTAAAACACAGTAATCCGAGAGACATAGCAGTTTATCTAACGGAGGAATTAATCATGCCTCACACCTTTGGCTACTTTAAAAATATGTAGCACATAAGGAAATAATGCATCCATAGTTTCTTCAGTACCACGAGTGGAACCGGGTAACGTAATGACTACACTATCGCCAATCATTCCTGCAACTCCACGACTTAACATTGCATACGGCATGCGTTGTTGTCCATAACTTCTTGCCGCTTCCATTATGCCCGGAATTTCTCTTTCCAACATCGGTTGAATTACTTCAGGTGTAATATCTCTTTTTGATAATCCTGTTCCCCGGAAATAAGTATGAGTTGAATGTTTTGTGCAAGCAAATCTGTTATTTTTTGTTTTATTATTTCCGGTTCATCCGGTATAATTTCATAGACAGAAATTTGCACAGGTAAAGATTCTAATTTCTTCATCACTGCTTTACCTGCTCTGTCTTCTTTTTTACCGGCAGCTACTGAATCAGAACAAACAATTACTGCTGCATTTATATCGGTAGAAAGTATATCCTTGTATTGCGATTTGCCACCAGATTTTTCTGCTAAGTGTATATTTTTTATTGATACTTGTTTGTCAACGGGTTTCAACATATCATACATAGTAAGTGCAGCAATTGCAGCACCATGCATTGCTTCTACTTCCACACCTGTTTTATAAATCGTTTGTACTTCTACCTGAATATGAATTTCAAGTCCGATTAATTGTGAACTGACAGAAGCAAACTCAACAGGCAGAGGATGACAGTCGGGAATTACGTTACTCGTGTTTTTAATTGCAAGCAATGCAGCGGCTTTACTCATTTCAAAAATATTGCCTTTGGGTACGCTGTTATTATTTATAAGTTGAATTGTTTCTTCAATACTTACTTCCACAATTGCAGATGCAATTGCACTGCGATGTGTATATATTTTTTGTGTGATATTATTCATGTTGTTATGTATTCTTTTTCCATTGATGTGTTGTGTCATTCATTATTTCTTTTCCCCAAACCGGTGCTTCTTTTTTAATGCGTTCTACAATTGCATTACATGCATCAATCGCATCCCGACGATGTGCGGATGAAGTAAACACATATAAACTTATTTCACCTGCATTCACTTTTCCCAGACTATGATAAATATGCATACATGTAAGATCGTATTTTGCAAAAGCATCTTCACGAATTGTATGAAAAACATTTTCTGCCATCGCAGTGTATGCAGAATATTCTATCGCCATCACTTCCTTATCTTCTATAATATCATTGCGCACCTGACCAAGAAAAATACTGTGTGCGCCTATATCTGTTTTTGTACTGTGTTTTGCAATGGACTCTGCAATAAAAGTTGGAGTAATTGCACCTTCCATAAAAACTGTTTTCTTCTTATGAGTTTGCATTATGTATTTGTTTGCAGGAAAATTTGTAAGGCTTGAATTCCCCCTTGTAAATTAATAAATTCTGTGTTTGGAAAATGTTTTTGTAATAATGGAATTGCTCGGATACTGCGTGATCCACTGTTGCAAAACACAATTGCCTGTTGTTGTAATTTAATTTCTTCAAAGCCGGCTTCCATAGTGGAAAATGGAATGCAGACACATTCAAAAGTAGCTTGTGGTAATTCATTTGCATCCCGCACATCCACAATAGAAAAATGTTGATGAGTCATTGTTATAAATTCTTCAGCAGTAATTTTTTGTATTTCCGGTTCGCCACAAAAAGCAGGATAATCAAATAGTGCAAATGCATTTTTATCTATAGGTACATGTTTCAATGCATCAGCACTGCGTTGAATTTTTAAATTGAAAATTGATTGTGTGAGTGCATTCCATGTAAGCAGTTTATTTTGCATTACATATTTCGGCATACAAATCATTTTAATTACTTCGGTTGCTTGCAATGTGCCGATAACTCCGGTAATTGTTCCCAGTATTCCACTTGTATTGCAATCCGGAACAGAACCATACACAGGGGGTTGCGGAAACAAACAACGATAGGTTGGGCCACCATTGTAATTAAATACTGCAACTTGTCCTTCATATTGAAATACACTTGCATACACAAACGGTTTATTCAATAATACACATGCATCATTAATTATATATCGAGTGCTGAAATTATCTGTACAATCCACAATGATATCATACGATGAAAAAATATCCAATGCATTTAATTGTGTGATACGATCTGTGTAAGGAAATATTTGAATTTCCGGATTTAATAACATCAGTTTATCTGCAATTGCTTTTGATTTTAATCTACCCACATCCATAGTATCATACATCGGTTGACGATGCAGATTGGATAATTCCAATGTATCAAAATCAACAACAGCAAGAGTGCCCACACCGGCAGCAGCAAGATAAGAAAGAGCAGGACAGCCGAGTCCGCCGGCACCAATCACTAACACTTTTGCATCAGCAAGTAATTGCTGGCCGGCTTCACCAATTTGTGGTAATTGTAATTGCCTTGCATATCGGATTGCATTATTATTATTCATAAAATTATCCTCCTGAAAATGGTGGTAATAATGCAATTTCATCTTCTGCATCTAATATTAATTGTTCCGGAGCAATTGCATTATTTACTGCAATTAAATAAGGCAATTCCATTAATGCGGTATGATGTGTATTTAAATAATTGCGCAATTGCAAAACAGTGCATGCAGATTCTACTTCAAAATTATTATCTGAAATAATTTCGTTAATCACACCAAATGTGAGCACGTGAATTTTCATAATTTTAAATTTTCTAACTCTAACTGAGTATTGACATTTGTAAATTCCTTTGGATTAAATCCCTCCATTAATTCCATCTCTATTAATTGTGTATTAAATTGTTTTATCATTTCATGCACTGCTGAATTTTTTTGTGCAATAAGTGAATTCCATTTTTCAAAACAACGCTTTTCATAAATGCCGATTAAAGGTTCCGGCTTGTTATGCAATGCAGCAAGTGAAATATCATAACTATTGTGTTTGTCTTTTATATATTGCAAAGTACTTGTAGTTATAAGCGGAATATCGCAACTCAGAATCATATTACTTGCTGCTTCGCTGATATGCAAGGCGGTATAAATGCCACCGGCAGGACCGAGATCGGGAATTAAATCCGCAAAAGTTTCCAGTCCAAATCGTTTGTACATCGGGTTTTGGGTAATCAGCAGCACCCGGTCTGCCAATGGTGAAACGGCATCTATTACATATTGAATCATGGGTTTACCATTGTAATCCAACAGACCTTTATCACGTCCCATTCTGCTGCTGTGCCCACCGGCAATTATTATGGCATTCATCGAATTCATTGTTGCATTATAAAAATTTTAAAACATAATATACTTGGAAAAAATATCTGCTTTCCGGATATCTGAAATTTAAAATCCGAGTATTACAAATGTAATCACGAATGATTAGAATACTCCCTCAGAAAATCATTTCATAAAAAGTAAAAGAAATAGTGAATGCGATAAATTAATACCATATGTATCTACTAACTTTGCAACTCATTTTTATTTCTGCACATGCAATTTCCTGTTACAATAAAATCAGCATTAATTTCTGTGTATTACAAAGATCATCTCGATGTAATTATTCAGTTATTAAATTCTTTGGGTGTACAGATTTATTCTACCGGCGGCACAGCCACATTTATTCAGAATCTGGGTGTTAAAGTAAATGCTGTAGAGGATCTTACCGGCTATCCTTCTATTTTGGGAGGAAGAGTGAAAACCCTGCACCCCAAAGTGTTTGGCGGTATTTTAGGCAGGCGAAATGAAGAAAGTGATGTGGCGCAAATGGAACAATATGCAATTCCTGCTTTTGATTTGGTGATTGTAGATCTCTCTCCGTTTGAAGAAACACTGAAGCAATCAACTAACGAAAGTGAGATAATTGAGAAAATAGATATTGGTGGCGTTTCTCTTATTCGGGCTGCAGCAAAAAATTTCAGAGATGTGTTAATCATCGCATCAAAAAATGATTATGCTTCTTTAGTTGAAATTTTAGAAAATCAAAAAGGGGAAAGCAGTATTGAACAGAGAAAAAATTTTGCGGGTAAAGCATTTCAAATTACTACGGCTTATGATAATGCAATTGCATCCTATCTAACAGGAAATAGAAATGCGGGAATCTTCTCTTCCTTCGGTGATGCAATGCCATTGCGCTATGGTGAGAATCCACACCAGTCTGCTACATTTTTTGGAGATTTTAATACAGTATTTGAAAAGCTGAATGGCAAAGAAATTTCTTTTAATAATTTGGTGGATGTAGAAAGTGCGGTTTATCTGATGGAAGATATGCATAAAGTGGTGGAGGGTAACCCGTGTTTTGCAATTTTAAAACATACAAATGCTTGTGGACTGGCAACAGGAGAAACCTTGAATGAGGCATATCATAAGGCGTTGGCAGCAGATCCGGTGTCTGCGTTTGGAGGTGTGTTAATTGCCAACAGAGAGATTGATATTGAAACAGCAAATGCTATTCATGATTTATTTATTGAAGTATTAATTGCACCCTCTTTTTCTCAAGAAGCAATTAAAATTCTTACCGCAAAAAAAAATCGCATCCTCCTTAAACAAAAACAATTCGAATTTCCGTTACAACAACTTAAAAGTTTGTTGAATGGAGTTTTGGTACAGGATAGAAATAAAAAATTGGTGAACACTCAAGGCATAACAGTGGTGACAGATAGAACTCCCAACAAAGAAGAATTAAATGATTTGTTGTTTGCAGAAATTGCAGTGAAGCATATTAAAAGTAATGGTATTGCTTTAGTGAAGAACAGACAATTAATTGCAATGGGAGTGGGGCAAACCAGTAGAGTGGATGCATTGAAACAGGCAATTGCAAAAGCAAATGCATTTGGTTTTGAAACAACAGGAGCAGTGATGGCGAGCGAAGCATTTTTTCCTTTCCCCGATTGTGTTGACATTGCCTTTAAAGCAGGTATTACTGCAGTGATTCAACCGGGCGGAAGTGTGAAGGATAAAGATTCCATTGATTATTGCAATGCACAGCAAATGACAATGGTACTAACAGGCATAAGACATTTTAAACATTAAAACGTAACTTTCAACCTGCACACAGCAGGCTAAAACTAATAGGTACATGGGTATATTTAATTTCCTTACGCAAGAGATAGCGATAGATCTCGGAACAGCTAACACACTGATCATTGCACACGAAAAAGTGATGGTGGATGAACCATCTATTGTTGCGATTGATAGAAAAACAGATAAAGTAATTGCCGTTGGTAAGCGGGCTATGCAGATGCATGAGAAAACCCATGATAATATTAAAACGGTTCGTCCACTAAAAGATGGTGTGATTGCAGATTTCCAGGCAGCAGAAACGATGATGCGTGGAATGATAAGTATGATATTTCCCAAAAACAGATTATTCAAACCTTCTTTGGTAATGGTAATTTGTATTCCCTCCGGAATTACTGAAGTAGAAAAACGTGCAGTAAAAGATTCCGCCGAACAAGCCGGAGCAAAAGAAGTATATCTGATTCAGGAACCTATGGCTGCGGCTTTGGGAATTGGTTTAGATGTGCAGGAACCTGTTGGCCACATGATTATTGATATTGGTGGTGGTACAACGGAGATTGCAGTTGTTGCTCTTTCAGGAATTGTGTGTGATCAAAGTATTCGTGTGGCGGGTGATGAATTTACAGCCGACATTGTGGACTATATGCGTCGTCAACATAATTTATTAATTGGAGAGCGCACGGCTGAAGCAATTAAAATAAATGTGGGTTCTGCAATTATTGATCTGGAAGAAATTCCGGATGATTATCAGGTTTCAGGTCGTGATTTAATGACAGGTATTCCAAAACAATTGGTGGTTACTTATTCTGAAATCAGTCATGCATTAGATAAATCAATCAGCAAAGTAGAGGAAGCAATTTTAAAAGCTTTGGAAACAACTCCTCCGGAATTATCGAGTGATATTCAAAGAGAAGGTATTCATCTTACAGGTGGCGGTGCATTGCTGAGAGGTTTGGATAAACGGATTAGTCAACGCACAAAACTTGCAGTGCATGTAGCCGACGATCCATTAAGAGCTGTAGTAAGAGGAACTGGAATTGCACTGAAAAACAGAGAGCATTATCAGGCATTATTCATCGGTTAAAATATAAGGGGATTGAATGCGTAATTTTTTACAATTTCTTTTTCGCAATCATGTACTGATATTATTTATCATTCTTGAAGTCTCGAGTTTCTGGCTGATTTTCAGCAACAATTTATACCACAATACTTATTTTATTAATACTGCAAATTCTGTTTCAGGAGATGTGTTAAATACGTATGGAAATCTTACTAATTATTTTTATCTGAAACAGGTGAATGATAGTTTGATGTTGGAGAATATTTCGTTGCGGGAACAATTGGATTTAAAAACAATACAGGATTCCACACAAATAATTTCTGTGAATGATAGCACAGGAGAATTGCTTTACTCCTATATACCTGCTTTAGTAATCAATAATAGTTTTACTGAACCCAATAATTATATCACCTTAAATAAAGGTGCGAAAGATGGTATTAAAAAAGATATGGGTGTAATTACTTCCAACGGTGTGGTCGGCATTGTAAAAAGTGTTTCAGAAAATTACAGTGTGGTATTATCTGTTCTGCATGGAGATTATAGTACTCGTGTTGCAGTGAAACGCAATAATGCACAAGGTAGATTGCAATGGGTATATGGTAATCCGAAAATGGCAAGTGTTGTGGATGTTTCTGAACCGGGAATGTTATATGAAGGTGATAGTATTGTTACCACAGAATTTTCAATGGTGTATCCACCCGATCATCTTGTGGGAATTTTAAAAACATTTGGCAGAGAAGCGGGTAGTGTATTTTATACTTTGGATGTGCAGTTAAGTACAAATTTCAGTACATTAAAATATGTGTATGTAGTAAATTTTTTAAGAAAAAATGAAAGACAACAATTAGAAACGCAGGCAACACATGATAGTAATTAATTGGATAGCACGCATATTAGGTCTTGTATTATTAATTGCCTTTCAGGTATTGGTACTTAATAATCTGAATGTGGGTTTGTTTGTACATCCTTATGTGTTTATCATGTTTATTCTCACATTACCTTTTGCAACACCACAATGGTTGGCAATGATTTTAGCCATGGCATTAGGATTAATAATTGATATGTTTAACAACACACCTGGAATGCAAATGGCAGCTTGTGTGTTTCTTGCTTTTGTGCGACCATTAGTTTTAAAAGCGCTTACACCGGTTACCGGATATGAAAATATTGAAAACCCTTCCATATATAAATTGGGAGCAACATGGTTTTTTATTTATACAATTATTATGGTATTGATTCATCATACTGCATATTTTTTTATTGAAATATTTTCATTGCGTCAATTGCGATTTACTTTATTCAATATTGGATTAAGTTCTTTATTCAGCACCGTTTTAATTTTAGTGTTTGCATTTTTATTCACTCCCCGAAAAGCGTTTGGTAAAAAATGACAGGTATAGATAGTTGGAAGAATAGAAGAATTGTAATACAGATACTTATTATTTCTGTATTTATGATTTATATCATCCGACTGTTATATCTGCAGGTAATAAATAAAGATTATGCAGAGCTTGCAAAAGACAGAGCGTATAGAAAAGTTACTGTATATCCCGACCGTGGACCAATGTATGATCGTACTGGTAAGCTGATAGTTTTTAACGAACCCATTTATAATTTGATGGTGATTCCCTATCAGGTGAAGCAAATGGATACAATGCGTTTTTGCGAATTGATGCAAATTGATAAAGAAGCATTTATAACAAAACTTCAAGATGCGAAAAAATATTCTTCATTACATGCTTCTGTTTTTATTTCTCAAATATCCGCAGAAGACTTTGGTAAGATAGAAGAATTCTTATATGAGTTTAAAGGATTTTTTCCGGAGATAAGAACTGTGCGCAAATATCCGTATCCCACAGCGGCGCATGTGTTGGGTTATGTTACGGAAGTGGATAGCAATGATATAAAAAGATCGAACGGATATTATAAACCGGGAGATTATATTGGTAAAAGCGGTGTAGAAAAATATTACGAAGAATTATTGCGTGGCCAGCGTGGATATAAAAACATGGTGGTGGATGCATATAATAGAATAGTAGGAAGTTTAGGTCAGGGCGAAAATGATTTACCTGTTGTTGCCGGGAAAACACTTACACTTACTTTGGATATTGAATTGCAACAATACGCTGAATTGCTGATGCAAAATAAAAGAGGTGCTATTGTCGCAATAGAACCATCCACCGGAGAAATTCTTGCAATGGTGAGCAGCCCTTCTTACGATCCGAATATGTTGGTGGGAAGTAAGCGCACAAAAAATTATGCATCACTTGTATTTGATCCGATGCGCCCTTTAAATAATCGTGCATTAACCGGATACTATCCTCCTGGTTCGCAGTATAAACCATTAATGGCTTTGGTTGCTTTACAAGAAGGTACATTAACTCCCGATCAGGGTTATGGTTGTGGTGGTGGTTATCGCATGGCGGGACATACTGTTGGTTGTCATAATCATCCTTTTCCCGCAAATGTGATTATGAGTATTCAGCATTCTTGCAATGCATATTATTGCTATGTATTAAAGCATTTTATTGATGATAATAATGCAACTACTGCCGAAGGATTAGTGAAGTTGAATGTGTATCTCGCCAGTTTTGGTATTGGTGTAAAAACAGGTGTGGATCTTCCGGGAGAAAAATCCGGAAACATTCCTGACCCTGAAGATTATGATAAAATTTATGGTAAAAATCGCTGGCGTTCTTCCAACTTTATTACACTTGGTATTGGTCAGGATCAAATGATTGTTACGCCATTGCAAAATGCAAATATGATGGCGGCAATTGCAAATGGTGGTTATTGGTATGCGCCGCATGTTTTAAAATATGCCGATGGTGAAGATTCTATTTTAAATGCATTACATCTTGTGCATCAAACAATGGTTGACAAACAATATTTTGATTTGGTAACGGAAGGATTAAGTATGGTGGTGAAAGCGGGTACTGCAAGAGTGGCGCAAATTGATAGTATTGAAGTGTGTGGTAAAACAGGAACAGCAGAAAATCCACATGGAAAAGATCACTCGCAGTTTTCAGGATTTGCTCCACGCAATAATCCAAAAATTGCAATTGCAGTGTTAGTAGAAAATAGTGGTTTCGGTGCTACATGGGCAGCACCTATTGCAAGTTTATTAATGGAATATTATCTGAAAAGAGAAATTAATCCGAAAAGAAAATATCTTGAAGACCGATTGATAAATGCAGATTTAATTCATGAAATAAAAACACCGATAGCTGCTGTAATTAAAACTCCCGAAGGTGTAAATCCCGACATACCATGAGAGATAAACCTACATTACTGCAAAATATAGATCGCCCTGCATTATTTATTTATTTGGGGTTATTGGTAATCGGTTCGCTTACTGTTTTTGCAGTGGATTACGATAAAGACACCAGTCATTTTTTTGATTTAACACAAACACATGGCAGACAAATGGTGTGGATGTTTATTTCCTTATTTGTCGGTTTTAGTTTGCTTGCATTTGATAGTAATTTCTTTACAAAATTTTCTGTACCACTTTACATTTTTATCATACTGCTATTGATTGTAACATTTATTGTTGCTAAAGAAATTAAAGGTGCACGTTCATGGCTTGCTATAGGTTCCATACAATTTCAACCGGCGGAATTTGCAAAAACAGCAACTGCTTTAATGCTTGCAAAATATATCAGTTCACTATCCACTGCGGTGCGTACTTCAAAACAAAAAATTATTGCAACCGGTATTTGTGCATTGCCGATGTTATTAATTATTGCGCAACAAGATATGGGTTCGGCATTGGTATATCTTGCGTTTGCTGTGGTATTATATCGTGAAGGTTTTAAAGTGAGTGAAGTAGTAATTGCAATTATGTTTGGTGTATGTTTTTTAATGTCGCTGTTGGTAGATCATTCTATAATACTTTACATTTTAACCGGTGGACTTATCATGTATGTATTTGGTGTAGTAACAAAACTTGCAAGAAAATTTCCCAATCGTACAATTCTATTTTCAATTTTTATTTCACTTGCTATTGGTGTATTCTTTTATACTTTTTTTAATCCTGAATTTTTATTGTTTGGGGGAATTGCAGTAGGTGCATTATTAATTTCTGCTGCATTAATTCTGCGCAATATAAATTACTCCGGAATTTGGTTGCCGGTATTTGTTTATTTTTTTCTTGCCGGTTTTGTTGCCTTCGGAACTGATTTTATAATGAACAAAGCATTGGAACCACATCAAAGTCAAAGGGTATTAACACTGGTTGGATTAAGTGACGATCCCGATGCAAATTATAATGTAATTCAAAGTAAAATGACCATCGGTTCAGGAGGCTTAACAGGCAAAGGATATTTGCAGGGAACACTCACACAATTAAAACATGTACCCGAGCAAAGTACCGATTTTATTTTCTGCACTATAGGAGAAGAATTTGGTTTTCTGGGAACCAGTATTTTTCTGCTTGCTTATTTATTTTTTCTATTGCGGATTATTCATATTGCCGAACGACAACGCTCGCCATTTTCAAGAGTGTATTGTTATTCTGTTGCAGCAATTTTCTTTTTTCAAATAATGATTAACGTCGGAATGACGATCGGTTTAGTACCCGTAATCGGCATACCATTACCATTTATTTCTTATGGCGGTTCCTCCGTATTAGCATTTTCTATTTTAGTATTTATCATGCTGCGATTAGATGCCGATAGGTTGTTAATTTTGAGGTGAGATTATTTTTCAAATTAGGAATTAGGAATTAAGAATTAGGAATGAAGAATTAGAAATTAAGAATGAAGAATTTCAATTCACAGAGATTCCCTTCGGGTAACTCTGTGATGACATTGTGTTGAATTCTGTGATGATATGATAGAAGAGTAATCACAGGAGTTACCCGCAAAACAAAGCTTAATATATTCTCGAATCTTCGTAGGGAACTCTGTGTGGTTAAAAAATTACACAGAGTTAACGGAGAAAGACACGGAGTTGCACTGAGAAAAGACTGTAATTGGTAATGTGAGGGCGCTGTAAAAAATGATTTTTTGATGGTTCCCACAGAGATGTGTTAGAGTAGCTTTGTGGGAATACAAAAAGACAATTCTTATGGAACCACAGTTATTAAACTATAAATATATTTTCCTTATAAGCATGGTTTTGACTTTATCTACTTGTAAAGTAGATGAGCCAATTTTTGTTGATTGTGCCCCATTTTATTATCCTGATGGTCATTTATTTGATATTGAGACCATAACAATTCCAGAAGGTGAAAAAAACTTTGGCTATATAAGGAGTAATCCGAATAATAGTAAGGAATTAATTTTTTATGGTAAAATGGGTTATCCTGTTGAAGGAATTTATAAATACAATATCGAAACATTTCAAAGTGAATTAGTGCTTGAAGCCTATGTATCCAATCAAATGGACTGGGGCGTAACTGATTGGATTGTATTCGCTTCATACAATCATATTTATAAATGTAAATCAAACGGTGATAGCTTAACCCGCCTCACATTTACTGATCGTAATTTTTGGCCGGTATGGTCTTCTGATGGCTCCCAAATTCTTTATGAAAGATGGAGTGATGATGGTACTGAATGGATAATAATGGATGATGATGGTAACTATATTGAAAAACCACCTCTTATAATGGGTGATCGTGTTATATCCTGGTCGCCTGATGGTAAAAAAATAATATTTTTCAGAGCCTCTGAAAGCTGTGGGCAGGGAGTGGAAGGATTATTTTATTATGACTTTGATAAAAATGAAACTGTTGAAATATCAAAGGCACTTGATGGTATATGTTACCCTTCTGATTTTATTGATTGGTATAATGATTCAAATATAATATTACTTTCAGCAGGTTTGTATGGTGGTATTTATAGAACAAATATAATCACCATGGAAACAGAAGTTATTCAAGAAGCATGTAGTACTAATAGATATTTATCCTTTACTCTGATGGCGGATAATTCGACCATCATTGCTGTCAAAAAAGACGTAAAACAAAACCCCGATTTGTGGTATAATACTTTTGAGGATATATCTGTAATTCAAATATACCCGGATGGCAATGTTATAAGTTTGCCTTATTGATGTGAATAATTAGTACATTAGATTTTATATTCAAGGTTCATATCCTCATAAAGTTACTCGAAGAAAAATCTGCAAATAAAATTGCGAATAACATTTATTTAATTATGAGAACATTATTTTTCTTTTGTATTGTAACACTTATTAGCTGCCATACGGATCCTGAGATCCTTCCTGAGTTAAGCGAATGCCCATCATTAAGTAATTTAATTGAAATGTTAGATTACGATAACACAAGTTTTGGAGATGGTCAAGTGTTTATTGGTGCAGATTCAGGAATATCGATGGCCAACTTTATTCCAGGAAGCAATACTGAAATTATTAGCTATTATGGTGGATATTTATCTTCTTATAATTCTAATCTTGTAAAATATAATTTATCTACAGGTGAATATTTTACAATTATGGAAAACCCGGGGATATTTTCACTGCCAGAAATTTCCTCTACTGAATGGTTACTTTTTACCTGGTCAGATTACCAGTTATGGAAAATTAAAACTAATGGAGATAGTTTAACTCAACTAACTTCTGAAGGTTTAAATTTTGAATATGCATGGTCGCCTGATGGTGAAAAATTTGTTTATAAGCGAGATTTTCCAACAGGAACTTACAAAACCTTAATAGCTGATAAAAACGGAAATAATTTGTTTTCAATTGGTGGGGGTTATAAGATACGAATACCTGCTTGGTCACCAGATAATAAATATATTGCATGTGGTAATTTCAATGGGATTTATACTGATATTGATATTATTAATACCGAAACATGGCTATTCACAAATCTTATAAAATATAATGGAAATACAAATCCAAATGAGCAAGTGCATTCTATTGATTTTTTTCCAGACTCAAAACATATTTTGTGGGCAACCACCAAAGAACTGCGTAAAACAAATATTGAGACTGGCGTTACAAAAGTAATTTCATCTACTTGCGATTCGCAGGGATTTAGTGCGGCAAATATTTCAGAAGATGGTCAATATATCTTAACTCGAAAAACTTATTATACTTACTTTGATTCAAAAAATTTGCTAATTTCATATAAATTGTTTTTACTTGACGGTAATGGGAATGAAATAAGAGAAATTGTATTTTAAATTTAATCAATTTTTCAGTCGCTAATCGGCTAATCATTTAATTCGCATATCTGCATTTCATCTGCTCATCGGCTAATCATCTCATCGGCTAATCATTTCATTTGCACATCAATCACATTTGCGCATTTGCACATTTGCACATTCTGCTAATCATCTCATCGGCTAATCATTTCATTTGAACATCAAACACATTTGCACATTTGCACATCAAATTCATCCTCGATAAAACATCCATCTAAAAACTTCTTTCAACTTCGGTTTTTTGCCATACATTAAAATACCTGTGCGATAGATGCGGGATGCTATCCATGTAGTGAAAATAAATCCGCCAATTAAACAAATAATAGAAAGTAATAAATGCCAAACGGGTACGCCAAATGGAAGTAATGCCGGCATCACAACCGGCGAACTAAATGGAATAATGGATGCCCAAAATGCGAGTGAAGATTTTGGTTGTTGAATTACTGCCATTGCAATAAATATGGAAAAAATAATAAGTAGTGTTAGTGGAAATGAATACATCTGTATATCGCCATCATCATCACTGGCGAGTGAACCTATAGCTGCAAATAATGAAGAGTATAAAAAATATCCGCCAAGAAAATAAATAACAAAAATCCCAAGCAAATATCCGAGGTTCATACTTTGTAAACTTTGCAATGCATTCATCAATTGCATAGTATCAATTTCTCCATTGGGATCGGTTGCTATACTTTGTTGTGTAAGTTCAGAAAATTGCCCGGCGAAAATAATCTGAACTACAAATTGTAAAATAAAAATCACTATTCCCCAGATAGAAAATTGAGTAAGACCAACTGCACCGATTCCAATTATTTTTCCAATCATTAGCTGAAATGGTTTTACTGATGATATCATTACTTCCACAATACGATTAGATTTTTCTTCCATCACGCCACGCAATACCATACTGCCGTAAACCAATAAAATTATATAGGTAAGAAATCCCAAAATATACGCAATGGCAGTTGCCATAATTGCATCACCTTGTTTCTCCGCATTGTCTTTATTCAACACCGTATCATCAATCACAACTGTTGGTCGCAATTGCATAATATCTTGTTTCGATAAATTGCGAGTTTGCAGATTTACACTTTCTAATTTATTGGCAATTACTGTTTCAATATACATCCTCGTCATCATACTCATCTGATCGTTGCTGTATAATTTAATACCAATGGGTTTTTCTGCGGAAACAGGAGGAATGTATAACAATGCATCAAAGCCACCCTCAAGATGCGGATACGAAAGTTTTAAATCTTCTAATGGAATATCATTATAACCAAACTTAAAATATACACCTGCGGAATCGGGCAACACATCAAAATATCCGCTGTCATCTTTCACTAAAATTTTTTTACTGTCGCCACCCAGTGATGAAAATAAAATAGGCATCAACATAATACCAATAAAAAATAATGGACCGAGCAACGTAAATAAAATGAATGAACGTTTGCGCACACGAGTGATATATTCTCTGGATATAATAAAAAAAATCTTACGCAACTTCATTTGATTTTACAAGTGAAATAAATACTTCATGCAGTGAAGGCAGTATCTCTTTAAAAGTAGAAATCTGCAAACCATTATCTATAAAATATTGCAAAACCATATTGTTGCTTACATCTGCATTTACTTGAATGCGACATGTATTCAAATCATTTTTTACAACATGAAATAATGCAGTATCCTCAATTGCAGATTCTGTATTTAAAGTGATTTCAAATAAATTTTTTCGGAAGGTATTTTTAATATCTTTTACTGCACCTTCAATCACCACATTGCCTTTATTGATTAATACAATGTCGTTGCAAATTTCTTCTACCTGCTCCATGCGATGCGTAGAAAATAAAATAGTAACACCTTGTTGATTCAAATGATAAATTTCATTTTTAATCATTTCAGTATTTACAGGATCTAATCCGGAAAACGGTTCATCCAATATCAGCAATTTCGGTTCATGTAAAACCGTTGCAATAAATTGTACTTTCTGTTGCATACCTTTTGAAAGGTCTTCAATTTTTTTATTCCACCAATCTGGCACTTCTAATTTTTCAAACCAATAATAGATTCGCTTTTTTGCATCATCGGCTCGCATACCTTTTAGTCTTGCGAGATAAATAAGATGTTCGCCCACCCGCATTTTTTTATACAAACCTTTTTCTTCGGGCATATATCCGATGGCAGCATATTGCTGTTCCTTAATTGAAACTCCATTAAAATAAATAGTACCGCTATCGGCAGCAAAAATTTTTGTGATAATGCGAATCAAAGTTGTTTTGCCTGCACCATTAGGCCCAAGCAAGCCAAAAATGGAAGCAGCAGGTACATCAAAGGAAACACCTTTTAATGCATGTACATCACTAAATGCTTTGCGTACTTCTTTAAATTGCATGATTGGCTCCACGTCGTAAAAATAATGAAAGCAAAATGCAGGATAGGTGGTTGAATTGATTCTGTTAAATTTGAACCGAAAAAAATACTATGGAATCTTATCATACTATCTCGGATGCACCCATTGAAATTGCAGATATTCATAAAATATTATTGAGAAAACAAAAGCTTACCCTGAGCAAAATTTCAATAGAAAAAATTGAGCGATGCAGAAAATATCTTGATGATAAAATGAATAATCAGGATACGCCAGTTTATGGAGTGAATACCGGATTTGGTTCTTTGTGTAAAGTAAAAATATCGCATGATGAGATCGGGCATTTGCAACACAATCTTATTATTTCACATGCATGTGGTTTTGGTGAAATGATTCCAGAAGATATTATCAGAATAATTCTATTATTAAAAATTCAATCATTGAGTTATGGGTATTCAGGAATTAGTTTGCAAACTATTCAGCGATTAATGGATATGTATAATGCAGATATACTTCCGGTAATTTATGAACAAGGATCACTCGGTGCTTCCGGAGATTTATGTCCATTATCACACATGAGCCTACCATTAATAGGAATGGGAAAAGTAATTTATAAAGGAGAAGTTATGGAATCTTCTGAAATGCTAAAACAAATAGATTGGCAACCATTACAATTACAATCCAAAGAAGGTTTAGCATTATTAAACGGTACTCAATTTATGAGTGCGTATGCGGTGCAATGTTTAATTCTTGCAAAGCGTATTGAACGTCTTGCGGATTTAATAGCATGTGTTTCTTTAGATGCATGGGCTTGTCGTCACGATCCATTTTTGCCACAAATTCATAAGTTGCGGAAACAAACAGGACAAATAAAAGTGGCTGAAAATATTTTGGGAATAATGGAAAGCAGTTGTCTTTTCATGCAGCCAAAAGACCAAGTGCAGGATCCGTATTCATTCCGTTGTATTCCGCAAGTGCATGGAGCTGTGCGAGATGCTTTAGCATATTGCAATGAAATAGTAAGTCGGGAGATTAATGGTGTAACCGATAATCCAAATATTTTTCCTGAAGAAGATTTGATTTTAAGTGGAGGAAATTTTCATGGAGAACCTCTTGCATTAACGCTGGATTTTCTGGCAATTGCTTTAAGTGAACTGGCAAATATTTCTGAAAGAAGAACTTACAGATTGCTTTCCGGTAGTCGTGGCTTGCCCGAGTTTCTTTCCCCCGAACCGGGATTAAATTCAGGATTAATGATGCCTCAATACACAGCGGCAAGTATAGTATCTCAGAATAAACAACTCTGCACTCCGGCTTCTGTAGATTCAATAGCATCGTGTAATGAACAAGAAGATCATGTGAGTATGGGTGCAAATGCAGCGACTAAATGTTTTCGGGTGGTTCGCAATGTAGAAAAGGTTTTGGCCATTGAATTATTGACTGCAGCGCAGGCTTTGGAGTTTAGACGTCCTGCAAAATCAGGGGTTTTGGTAGAGGAATTAGTGGACGGCCTGCGGAAAGTTGTCCCTTTTGCTCAACTCGACAGGTACATGCATGAGGATATGAAACAAGCATTAGCTTATTTCCAAAGCTTATAAATGAAAGTAATTCTACGTAATACTTTTTATTATTAAGCTGATTTTCTACCTTTGCCCTCTACTTTTAAATAAGGTAATAATATGGCACATCATAAAGCACAGAAGAAATCTATCCGTCAGTCTGCAAAAAGAAGATTGGAAAACCGTTATGTAGGTAAAACAACACGTAATGCAATTCGTGATATCAAAGCAGTTGAAGACAAAGCAGAAGCAGAAAAGAAATTGCCGGAAGTGATTTCAATGATTGATAAATTGGCTAAAAAGAATGTAATTCACAGAAATAAAGCAGCCAATATGAAATCAAAACTGATGAAAAGAATAAACAAGCAGTAATAAGCTTTAGGAAAATTTATAATTTAAGCCTCACAAATTTTTGTGGGGCTTTTTTTATTCATACTTATGAGCGATTATATTCCAAACAAACACACCATAAAGCAGCTTGCCGAAGAAGACAGGCCACGGGAAAAATTATTGCATAAAGGTCGTCGAGAACTTACCAATGCAGAATTGTTAGCTATTTTATTAAGCAGTGGCAATAGAAAGAAAACAGCGGTAGAGTTAGCGCAGGAAATTCTCAGTGAATATGATAATGATTTAAATGCGCTTGCGAAGTTGGAAGTGAAGGATCTTAAAAAATTTCTGGGTGTTGGCGAAGCAAAAGCTATAACCATAATTGCTGCATTAGAATTAGGCAGACGCCGACAATTATCCGAAGTAAGTATCAAGCAAAAAATTACCAGCAGCCGTGATTTATATAATTTCTTTAATCCCATTATCAGCGATCTTGCGCATGAGGAATTTTGGGTTGCTTATTTAAATAAATCCAATACACCGGTGGGTAAACATAAAATCAGTTCCGGTGGTGTTGCAGGAACAGTGGTGGATATAAAAGGAGTATTAAAAGAAGCGGTGATAAATAAAACATGTACTTCAATTGCAGTTTGTCATAATCATCCATCAGGAAATTTAAAGCCAAGCGATAATGATATCGCACTTACCCGCAAATTAAAAGAAGCTGCCAAGTTGATGGATATTGTGTTGTTGGACCATATCATTATTGGAGAAAAGGGATATTTCAGTTTTGCTGATGAAGGAATGTTATAAAAAAAAGCAGGCTTACTTTAAGCCTGCTTTTTATAATATTTTAAAACGAATATTATTTTGTAATAACCAGTTTTTTGCTGATCATTTCTTCATTAGTTTGAATATTTACAAAATAGATTCCGCTACCTAATGTTTCTGTATTTAATGAATATACATTATCACCTGTTTGCATTCCGTAATTATTACTTGCCACTATTTTACCACTGATATCAGTTACAGTGATGGTTAATTCTTGTGGCTGAGAAAGATTTACACGAATCAGAGAATAATTATCTGCAGGATTCGGATAAAGATTTACTGAAGCGATATTTGATATATCATTTGTTCCAGTAAAGGTTGATGTATTCGCTGCATTCACAATTTTCTTTGTAGAATATTTTACAAGCAATGTTACCACATGCATATTATCCCAATTGTAATCAGCAGGAACTTCATAAGTAGAAGTATAAGAATGGTAAGAACCTGCAGCATTAACTTCAGGTACACTGCCTGCTTCACCATTAAATCCACCAACAATTGCACGAGCTACATGCATATATGGAATTGAAGTAGCAGGTACACTTGCACCTAATAATTCATATCCACCCATTGGGCCTGAACCACCACCTGAATAATAGTTTGATTGATTCCAAGAACTACCAGTTCCTACAACTTCATCTTCAGTATACACTACGGCAATGCGATAATCACCATCCATTTGTTCCTGAAAGTTTAATAAACTTGTTACTGTTGCAGTACGGGTGGCTTCATCATAAGAAACTTCCTGGCTAATTAATACTTCAGGTTCAAGGCTGATTCTATCTATATAAGCAGTTTCAAATTGCAAAGGATCAATCCATGCTTGACGATCCATTTTTGCATTTGGGAAAGCACTAGCAGCAAGACCGCTATCATAAGTGTTTACAGCCATCGGATCTCCGTTATGTACCGCAATTCCAAAGAAGTTGTCAGCATAATTAGTTGTCATATATTCCATTAATACATTACCTCTCACACACCATCCGCACCAGCTTCCTGTTGCTTCTTCAGCCACAACTAAACGACCGGGCTTTGCTGTAACACCTGTAACAGATGTTGATTTTGAATTGTCCGCAGGATCATCAGCAGTTCCTCCACCATTTATATTTTCTAAAGTAATCGTTACACTATTTAATCCTTCAATGATTGTTAAAGGTGCGTCAATAATATAATTGTAGGTAGAACCTGCTCCAATTGTAACACCTGTATACGATTGAGTGTATGAATCAGTACCATTGGTATAAGTTAAATCGAAAGAGGTGATAGGAGCCATTGCAAGATTTGCAATTTGACCATTAATAATCATTGATTTTCCAACAAGATATTTTGTATAACCATTAAATATTTGCGGAACGGCTTCAATATTAGAGCCCAAATATCCACTTGATAAAGAAACAGAAACTGTTGTAAGGTCTGCTTCAAAAACTTCCACATCATCAATTGCAGCACCATAAACCCAGCCTTCATCATCATTATAGCGGAAGCCCACCATTAAATCAGTTTCACCTACATAAGCAGACAGGTCAATAAATTCAGTTCTCCAACCATCAACTTCATATCCTAAATCGGATATTACAGTCCAGCTTGTACCTCCATTTGTAGAAACCTCTACAGTTAAATTTTCAATTGCACCATCATAACCAAGTTCATAATAATACACTGCAAATTTTAAAAATGGATTTGCTAAGCTTGAAACATCAATAGAAGGCGAATAAAAGAAATCATCAGATTTATCGCAATTACATGCATCATCATTTGTTGCTATGATTTTAGTGTGTTCGGCAATAGGGAAAGATGAGCTAGACAAAGCAGCTGCAGTGCCTACTTTCCAACCACCATCAGTAGCATTTGATATTTGCATCCAATCTGCAGGGAAAGAACCACCTTCGAAATCTTCGCTAAAAACGGTTTGTGCTGATACATACATTGTAAGTGTAGCAGCAATACAAAAGAGTATTAATTTTTTCATTTTGATAAAATATTTTAGGCCTTAAAGGTACAGTAAATAATATTTTTTATTATTAAAGTATTATCAGGCATTGCTATTTTAACTTCTAAAATTCCGTTTGAATGCGTATGTGAAATTTTTATGACTTTTATTTTTTTTATTAAATAATCATTCACATAAAAATTTACATTTGCATGGCATGACACCTGCCCAACGCAAAGCATATTATATTCTGCATTTATGTGTTTTTATTTGGGGATTTACTGCAATACTTGGTAATCTAATTTCATTACAGGAAACCATTTTGGTTTGGTATAGAATGGGAATCACTGCAGTAAGCTTATTAGTGTTACCCGATTTATGGCGAGGCTTAATACATTTTAAATTTAAAGACCTTACAAAAGTTGCAGGTGTAGGTGTAATAGTATCATTTCACTGGATTACTTTTTATGGTGCAATTAAGTATGCAAATGTTTCTGTTGCGCTTACTTGTCTTGCAACAATCTCTTTATTTACTGCATTTATAGAACCGCTTTTTTTTAAAACACGAATTAATAAAAAAGAAGTTTTAATGGGGCTGGCAATTATTCCTGCTATGTATCTCATTTTTTATTTTAATGGTCATTATGTTACCGGTCTTGTACTCGGCGTATTATCCGCTTTATTTGCATCTTTATTTTCTGTCATTAACCGTAAATTGGTGACACAACACGAGCCCTTGTCTATAACATTTCTTGAGTTGACTACAGGGTTTATTTTTCTGACCATTATGATGCCTTTTTATTTGCACTTATTTCCCGGTAGTAATTGGATTCCATCGGATTTAGATATTGTATATTTATTAATACTCTCTATTGGATGCACTGCTATTCCGTTTACACTTTCGCTGCGCAGTTTGCGCCATCTCAGTGCTTTCACCTCCAATATGACAATAAACATGGAGCCGATATATGGAATATTGTTGGCAATGTTATTTTTTGAAGAACATAAACAATTGAATATGGGATTTTATATAGGGGCTATTATTATTCTAATTATAGTTTTTGTGAATGCCTGGTTACATGGTTTGACAAATAAATCTCTCGAAGAAAGCTTTTAAGTGATTTTTCTAGACAACTTAAATCATTTTAATCGAATCAAAACAAGTATATTTGACAACTTAGTGACTATCTGGAAAATATAATCTAAGCAGTCATTAATATTAACCCTACATTGAAATAACATGCTCAAACAATCTAAAAACATAGAGCCCGTGGACTTGTTTTCGGCGGAAGCAAAGCACTTTTTTAGCCTATCACCTGACCTGATGATACTTCTTGATTTTGAAGAGAATGTTTTAATGATAAACAATGCATGGACTGTTTCATTAGGTTATTCAATTGAAGAGTTGATGAAAGAAAGAACCATGCAAACTATTCATCCTCTTGATGGTGAAAAAGCATTTGAATTATATAAAACAATTATAGAAGGTAAGAATTTGGAAATTGATTACGAAGATCGGAAAGTTGGTAAAGATGGAAACTACAAATGGTATGCATGGAATTTTATTGCCGATCCAATTAAGCAATTGGTTTATGGCATCGGCCGGGATGTAAGTTTACAAAAGGAACAAAGAGAACAAATACAACAAAATGAAATAAAATCTCATTTTTTATCTGATCATAATTTACAGGCGATTTCTGTTTGCATTGATGGAAAAATTGAAACTGTAAATAAAGCATTTGAAGAATTATCGGGATACAATGAAAGCGAATTGATTGGAAAAGACTGTATGGATTTGGTAGCTGAAAAATGGCGGGATTATACAGACAAAATGATTACGTGTAAATATGATTTACCTTACGAATCAGAAATTATTACCAAGGATGGGGATATAGTTGCAGTTGAATTAATTGCAAAAGATATTATTTATAAAAACCAGGAAGCACGAATATCCTTAATTACAAATATTGATTCTCAAAAAGCTGCAGCAGAAAAAATAAAACATACGGAGAACCGCTTTAATTCTTTATTCAAAAGTTCACCGGTTGGTATATCCATTATAAATGATCACTATGAATTGCTGGAAATTAATCCTGTTATTGCTGCAAAATTGAATTATGAATTGGAGTCATTGAAAAAGATGGATATTTTAGAAATTGTTCATCCTGACGAAATAAAAAAAGTAAGAAAGCAATTACTTAGAATATTTTCTAATGAATTGCAGGCTGTTGAAATTGAAACTCGTTTGATAAAAAAAGGCGGAGATGCGATGTGGGTTAAACTGATGATATCTCTTATTAATATTACTAAAAAAGAAACAAATGCAGTGGTATTTATGGAGAGTATTGATAAACGTAAACATGCCGAATTTAAGTTGGAAGAAAAGAATGAAGAGCTTCTTCGGATTAATCAGGAGCTTGAGCATTTTGCATATGTAGCTTCACATGATTTACAGGAACCGCTGCGCACGATAACTAGCTTTATTCAAATTCTGGAAAGAAAATACAGCAATATTTTAGATGATGATGGTCGTCAGTTTATGGGATACATCACGGATGGAACACGCAGGATGCAAAATCTGATTCGTGACTTACTTGCATATTCAAGAGTAAACAGACAAAGCACCGGTTATGAAGAGGTAGATTTAAATGAAGTTTTCGAAGCGGTGAATCAAGCATTGAATAATAAGATAAATGAAAATGATGCAATTATTCTCGCAGAAAATCTACCAGTAATTCAGGGAAATAAAATTCAACTGATTCAAATATTTCAAAATTTTATTGATAACGCAATTAAATTCAGAGGAAAGAAATCTCCGGAAATTATTATCAATGTAAAAGAAGTATCGGGTAAATGGGAAATATCAATTGAGGATAATGGTATTGGAATATCTCCGGAATTTCACCAACGCATATTTATCATTTTTCAAAGATTGCATAGTATGGATGAATACACCGGTACCGGAATTGGATTGGCTATGTGTAAGAAAATAATTGAACGTCATGGTGGCGATGTTTGGGTAGAATCAAAAGCAGATAAGGGAACAAAATTTATTTTTACAATTGCTAAAAATTTAATTGGTCCGGCGGCATAATTTACTCATATGCCGGGCAATTAAGTGGATCCCGTTTGTTGCTTTTGGAAAGTGTATATACCAATGCAAGTTCTAATCCGCCAAATGCATTTGAAGCTGGTGTTAAGCCGGATAAATTAAAATCATAACTGGCAGAAAAAGTAAAATTGGAAACGGATAATCCCATTACACACCATGCTGCATCCAAATAACGATACCAAATTCCAGCAAAGAAAGTTTTATCTTGATTACGTTCCGAACTGCCAAGAGGAAATGATGCATTTGCTCCTAAAATTATATCTCTTGCATTTTTTTGTGTACTGAAATACAATTGCGGATTTATATTGATGCGATTATTTATTGGAAAAAATGCACCTACAGTTGCTGTTGTTCTGATACCAATAATATTTGCATCACCATAAAAAGATTCTTCCGGTTTATTAATATGATGCGCTGCTAATCCCACATAATATTTTTCACCTGCAAAAGGTGTTGCACTAAACATTCCTCCAATACTAAAATCTAAATAATTTAAATTATCTACTGCACCATTTTCCTGGTTAGATAAATTGCTGTCGAAATTATATCCATTCCATTGACTATCGAAAAGCAGTTTTGTAAAATCAATTCTCTTCTGTACAATTCCACCACTGATACCTACTGATAAATTATAAGTATGATCTTCACTTAACGACATTTGATATGCAGCAGAACCCATTGCTTTTGTGGTTGTAAGTTCACCATCACCGGCTACATCATTAGCCACGTATAATCCAATACCTAATTTATTTTTTGCACCCTTTGGTTGTATTGCTCCATCAGTATATAAATCATAAGTGCGATATGGAGTAGTAACACTTCCCCATTGATCCCGATAATTTAATCCGATACGCCAAACGCCGGAAAAATTTCCTGTATTCGCCGGGTTAACAATTAATGGGGATGCAAAGAATTGAGAGAAATGTAAATCTTGTCCATAACTATTTGCATGCAACAAGAATAACAAGGATATGTATAAAAATCCCTTCATCGCAGCAAAGTAATATTCCCTTGTTTTTCCAATGATTTACCATCATCAAATTTCACTTGCAATAAATACACATACACTTCATTCTCTTGTGGCTTACCACGGAAGGTTCCATCCCATCCCTGATCTTGATCTATAGTTTCAAATACTAATTCGCCCCAGCGATTAAATACTTTTAATACCATTTCTTTTATACCGAAACCACGTACAAAAAGTATATCATTACTACCATCGCCATTTGGCGAAAATGCGGTTGGCAAATCAGCAGCGCCTGAAGCTTCAATTTGAATTTGCCGACAATAATAATCCTCACATCCGCTTGCATTGGTAGCTTGTAAACACACTTCAAAACTGCCGAGTGCACCAAAGCTATACATCGGATTTACTTCTGCAGAATATCCGCCATCACTGAAATACCAATCGTATTCTACAGCACCTGTGCTTTGATTTATAAATGTATAATTAGCACCTAATAATCCAATAACAGGATCGCTATTAAACATCGCTACCGGAAATCCTTCAACCACTAATGGAATAGTTTCTATATCCGCAATTCCACACCAAACAATGGTGAGTGTAACATTATAAATACCTATATCATCGAATGTATAAATTACAGTGGAGCCGGTAGCAGTAACACCATTGCCAAAATCCCAATAGTAAGAATCTGCACTTGAAAAGTTACTTGTAAAAACTGCTTCTAGAGGAAGGCATCCGGAAGCATCTACTTCAAAACCTTCATTCGCTTCTAATGAATAAGTAATTACAAAAACAGCAGTGTCTTTATAATTACAACTGGCAGGATTGGTAAGAATTAATTGCACTACATAAGTTCCGGGAGTATTATAAGTATGTGAAGATTCGAAACCAAAAGAACTGCTGCCATCACCAAAAATCCATTGATAAGAAGTGCCATCAATTACTTCACTTGTATTAGTAAAATTTGCAATCAAACTATCACAACTAAAAATTTGCTCTGTATCAAAACTTGCATGAATACTATCTTGATAAATTATAACAGATAGATACGCAGTGTCGGCGATATTGCAAGTCTGACTATCAATTACAACTAATGAAACTGTATATGTTCCTGCTTCTGTAAAAGTATAAATAGGTTCGAATGCATTTGACTCTGCACTACCATCACCAAAATTCCAGATATATTCTTCGGCATCAGAACTCAGATTTTCAAAATGAATAGTAAAAGGTGCGCAGCCAACTATATCCGGATCGGCTTCTGAATCTGCATAAACACCGGCAAGATTAAATTCTAGTTTTCCTACACCGAGATTACAATTTGAACTGCCATTATATTCACTCCATGCACCGGGTGTAGTAGGAAAATCATCATTGCCTCCACAACCTGCACAAACCGCCTGATAGATGGTTCCTGATTTATCAAATCTGCTTGTTCCACCATCCACATGTTCATGACTTAAAGGACCACCAAAAAAAGTAGCATACAATAAATTCAAAGCATTTTTTTCTAACACAATAAAATAAAAATCACTGCCATCGGTAGAGGCGTCTAATGCATCGGGAGTAATTGCCATTCCGGTAGTGGTACCAGTAGCGAAATTGAACCCATTATTTACTGAACCACCCCATCCCGAAACATAAATATTTTCACATACATCCACCAAAAAAGCAGAGGGAGAAATATTTACTGCTGTAGTTCCGGAGCCAAATCTTGTAGAAAAAATAACTGAAGAAAGATCGCTGGAAAGTTTGGTAATAAATTGAGATCCTCCTGAATTAAAATAGACATCATCACTAACTTCCCAATCACCACGAGTTTGACCTGTGATATAAATATGATCATCAATATCTGTTTCAATAAAATAACTCTGATCATATTGACTTGTTCCTGCAAAAGTGGATGCAATTAAAGAGGAGCCTGTAGGATTTAGGATAGCAACAAATGCATCGACTATACCACCAAAAGTTTCATCCCATGCACCATCGGTAACAGGAAAATTACTGCTTGCTGTTCCACCGGTTACCACTATATTACCATCGGATTGCAACTTTAAAGAATAACCTCCATCTGCAGAAGTGCCACCTAAATAAGTAGCCCAAATGATTGAAGAAAGATCACTGTTCATTTTCAAAACAATTGCATCTTGAGTGCCTCCGTAATCATCGTCGAATGAACCGGCTGTTACAGGGAAATCATCTGAATTAGTTGACGATGCGATATATACATTATCATCTGCATCTACGATTACTTCACCTCTTGCATGATCACCATAATTATAATAGGTTGCTGTTGCCACATTAAATCCATCATTATTACTGCCTCCAATAAATGTAGATGCATTTAAAGATGATCCATCTGCACTGAGCTTTGCAATAAAAATATCTACACCCGTAAATTCTAAAACAGTGGTTACTGTTACTGCAGAACCTCCGTTATAATCTTCATCAAATGCACCGGTAGTGGAAGGGAAATTTGAAGACCCTGTGGAGCCGTAAATCAATAATTCTCCAATGCTATTTACTATTAAACTATGGGGTAAATCATTTCCTGTTCCACCCAGATAAGTACTCCATAATAATGAAGAACCATCAGAAGAAAATTTTGTAATTCCTGCATCACAACCATAAAATCCCGGGCCACCTGCAAAGGTGATATCATACGCACCAACTGTAGTTGGATAGCCTGTACCAATTGCAATTCCACCACCATATAAATTTCCTTCAAGATCATAAGTAGCGGTGTAACCCCAGTTGTCTGTAGTAGAACTTGTGTAAGAACCAAAAATTAATTCCGGATCAATAGTAAGTGTGTATTCAGAATTATAGCCTTCGGGAAAAATAAATGAAACGATATTGTTTGTGATTTGATAATTACAAGGTATATAAATTTTTTCACCTTCAATAATTTGCCATGCTACAGGTTTGGTTTCTATTTGCTGTGTGAAACTGATATCGTAAACAAGATTTCCATTTTCTATGCGAAGATTATTTACACCTTCATATTGCAATTGAATCTGATTTGCATGTGCACCGGGAGCAATTATAAAATCATATTTTACATAATATTCTGATGGATAAATTACTGCATCAATGCCATCATACAATCCACCATATTTTACTTTGTTATAAGCAAATACTTTGGAGGACCATTTCGATTTATCATTACCTATAAAATAATTAGAATAATCATTCGATTTTCCTTCACTGGTAACTTCAGGATTGTTTGCATTCTGAAAAATAATTTTGTACGCATGTTTGCTCACAATCACATCTTCTGGATCAATTTTAATTGCATTGTCTTTTAGATAATACACATTTGCCATGTCCTCCGGATTAGCAAGATCGAAAGTAAAACCTGTTTTTTCTAAATACATGTATCCCATCGGCACATCCGCACGAAATAAAATTTGTGATTGCCATTGATTTTTGTTTTCAGTAAATCGGATGCGGGAAGTGGAGTCATTGGAATCGGCCAATACGCTATAACTAATTTGTAAAAAAATCAGTAGGAAGAAAAAATATAATTTGTTTAGCACTTTCAATTGTAACGCCGATTGTTCGAACTAATAAAATTACTGTTTTTAAAGGCAACCCTTTCAAAAAACATATGCCTTTTACACGAATGTGATAATCAGGCATTATTTAAAAATTAATTAGCGTTGAAATATTTATTGTGAGATAATTATTTTTCTTCTTTCTCACTTAATTGAATACCTACCATAATCAGTTGAGTAGAATCTACTTCACCAGGTGCATCCATCATCAAATCTCTGCCAGCATTATTTTTTGGAAATGGAATTACATCACGGATAGTTTCACCACCTGCCATTAACATCACCCAACGGTCTAAACCAAAAGCACAACCACCATGTGGAGGCGCACCATATTTAAACGCATTAACCATAAACCCAAAACGCTTTTCTTTTTCTTCATCTGAAAAACCTAAAATGGTAAATATTTTTTCCTGCAATTCTTTATTGTGAATACGAATACTGCCGCTTAATATTTCATTGCCATTCATCACCATATCATACGATTGTGCACGAATACGCAATGGATCGCTATCCAGAAATTGCACATCATCGGGATGCATTGCACAAAATGGATGATGTGCAAAAATAGGTTCACCTGTATTTTCATCCGGCTCAAACAATGGCATATCCACTACCCAAAAAACACTCCATGCATTTTTATCAATCCAGCTTTCACGTTTGGCAATTTCTAATCGCAATTCACCCAATACTTTTCTGGTAGTTTTTATTTTATCGGCAACTATTAAAATCAAATCTCCATTTTCTGCATTACATGTTTTGCCAATTTCTTTTAATTGCTCTTGATTAAAAAATTTATCTACGGATGATTTGATAGTGCCATCTTTTCCAAAGCGGATATAAATTAAACCTCCAGCACCACGATGCGGTGCTTTCACAAATTCGGTGAGTTCATCAATTTGTTTGCGGGAATATTCACTACATCCTTTTGCATTGATGCATGCAATTAAACCTTTATTATCAAGTACTTTATTAAATACCATAAATTCAGAATTTCCTGCAACAGTATTTAGCTCGGTGATTTTACAATCAAATCTTAAATCCGGTTTATCTGTTCCATAAAATTTTATTGCATCTAAATATGGCAAACGCATAAAATCCGGCAGTGTAATATTTTTTGTTTTTTGAAATACATGTTTCGTCATGCCTTCAAACATTTCCCAAATATCTTCCTGAGTAACAAAACTCATTTCACAATCTATTTGTGAAAATTCAGGTTGTCTGTCGCCACGTAAATCTTCATCACGAAAACATCTTGCAATCTGATAATATCTATCCATTCCCGCCACCATCAATAATTGTTTTATTATTTGTGGTGATTGTGGTAACGCATAAAATAAACCCGGCTGCAAACGACTGGGCACAATAAAATCTCTTGCGCCTTCCGGAGTGGATTTAATTAAATTCGGTGTTTCAATTTCTATAAAATCATTGTTGTCCAAATATTCACGTACTGCTTTTACCATCTTTGCCCGCAACATAATTCTGCGTTGCATTTGTGGTCGTCTTAAATCCAGATAACGATATTTCATACGCAATTCTTCGCCGCCATCTGTTTCATCTTCCATAGTGAATGGAGGGAGTTCACTTGCATTTAAAACTTCTAATGTATTTACCAAAATTTCAATATTACCTGTGGGAATATTGTTATTTTTATTGCTGCGCTCCGCAACTACACCTGTAATTTGAATAACGTATTCACGACCTAATTTTCTTGCAACAGCACATAATTCTGCATTGGTATCCATATTGAAAACCAATTGAGTAATTCCATAGCGGTCACGCAAATCAATAAAGGTTAATCCTCCTAAATCTCTACCCCGATTTACCCATCCGACAAGTGTTACTGTTGATCCGATATTTTCAGATCTTAATTCACCACAATTATTTGTTCTGTAAAATGTTTTGCTTTTCATGCACTAAAATTGAAATGTAAAAATAGAAGGTTTAAAAGAATTCAATGCGAATAAATGAAATGGAAAGGTTTAATGAAGAGTGTTTCCTAAATCTTTATAAGAATTAATAATTACATCAATATCAAAACCTAATTTGTAATTGGTAGCATACAATGCATTAATGCGATGAATTGTCTTTTCATCAATAGCTCCCGATTGATATTTTCCTAACACAGAAATCACTGCTGTTTTTAAATGCGGTAATTTTTTTATTTGTGCATCCTGTATTGCATAACCAACCCATGTTTTGTTATTAAAAAGTACAAAGAATATATTTTTTATTAAACCTAATTTATTTCTTACAAATATAAATTGCAGAGGAAATGTTGCTAATAGAAGGAATGAGAAAAGTATATTAAATAATCTTTTGCTGCGTTTATTTTCAGGTCGGGCAATAGCAAATTCATCTTCCAAACTATAGAGTTCTCCAGCGGCATTTTTAGAATTGCTGCCTACAAAACTTTCGTTACCGTTGCCAATAATTTTATAATTCAGCGTATTGCCAAGCGTAATCATGTGATGTAAAATTTCTTTGTACGAAATATCTTTTGCACAAAATATTAATTCATTACATTGAAAAATGGAGACGAGTTGTGGAAGCTGCGATTCGCTGCCCAGAATATTTTCTCCATTGGTTTTTTGTTTTGTAATGATTCCGATAATATGTTTTTTCAAATGAAGTTTCTGTAATAATATCTCTATTCTGTGAGCCTCTTCCACTTCTCCAAAAATGATAATGTTTTTTTCGGTGTCTTCACCAAACCGCAGATTTTTATTTTTAATAAAATGCAATAAATATCTTTCACTGATTAATATAAATGTGGTCCATGCAACGCCGGCTAATATCATTCCTCTTGAAAAACGTAAGTGCTCTGGAAAGAATCCATAGATGGCAGAAATAAGTATGGTTCCCCAAAATACGCCTCTGATTATTTTAATTGTATTTGTGGATTTGTCGTAAGCGCCGCTAAAGTATAAGGCGATTATCCAACAAAAAATATAAATTGGAATATTTATATAAACATATCCGGGAGGATATTTTCCACCATCAATATATCGCACATAATATTCCCAATATTCTTTTATCAGCAACATGCCGATGAAGATAATTATCACGTCTAATAATGGTATTGCAATTTTTCTTGTGAATCGAACCACCAAAGCTATTGCAGCACGAAAATAAATAGCCACATTAATCAGAAAAATAAAAGCGCCTGCATTGCTTCCGGAGAAATGTTTACGTGCAAATATTTTCATGGCATTATAAAACATGCGCACATAATTCAGACTGCCTTTTTTTGTGCTTTCCCCTTTGTAATGAATAATGGGTGCATCTGGAAAATAATAATTTTTGTATCCTGCTTTTACAATTCTATAGGACAGGTCAATATCTTCTCCATACATAAAAAATGTTTCATCCAGCAAACCTGTTTTATCTAAAGTTTCTTTGCGGATTAACATAAATGCACCAGCTAATACATCCACTTCATCAATAGTGTTTTTATCAAGATAACCTAAATGATATTTTCCGAACACTTTGGATTTTGGAAATAGTGCGGCGAGCCCGAATGCTTTGTAAAATGCCACTTCAGGATTGGGAAATCCACGTTTTGATTCAGGTAAATAAGTGCCTGTACCATCTAACATTTTTACACCTAATGCACCTGCCTCCGGATGTTGATCCATAAAGTGAATGCATTTTTGAAAAGTATCTTCCGGTACAACGGTATCCGGATTTAATAACAATACATAGCGACCTTTAGAAGCATGAATACCTTGGTTATTTGCAGTTGAAAAACCGACATTATTTTTATTGGCTATCAATTGTATTTCAGGGAATTTTTGATGGATAAATTCAACACTGCCATCTGTTGAATTATTATCCACTACAATTATTTCCACTTGTAAATTTTGAATAGCACGCAATGCAGATGCAATTGCCTGTTCCAGGAAATATTTTACATTGTAATTGACGATTATGATACTTAAATCCATCAGTCGTTTTTACTCTGATAACTATCGTAAGGAATACGAGTGGCAAGCGAACGTGCAATAGTAACTTCATCCGTATATTCCAATTCACCACCAAAAGCAATTCCTCTTGCCATAGTGGTAATGCGCATTTCAGGATTTATCTCACGTATTTTTTTTGAAATATAATAAATAGTCGTATCACCTTCTATGGTTGGATTTAATGCCATAATTATTTCATTGACATCACCTGAATTTGATTTTTGTATTAATGTTTCTATCTGCAAGTTTTCAGGGCCAATTCCTTCCACAGGAGAAATTACGCCACCTAAAATATGATATTCACCTTTGTATTGATGTGTGCTTTCTATTGCAATTAAATCACGCAAATTACCTACTACACAAACAGCACTATGATCACGGGAAGGATTGCTGCATATACTGCATAATTTATTATCGGCAATGTTATTACATCTCTCGCAAAACCGAATACCTTCTTTTAATGCGATAATAGCATCCGTAATTTTTTTTACTTCTCTTTCTTCCTGTTGCATTAAAAATAATACTAAACGTAAGGCAGTTTTTTTTCCAATACCCGGCATTCTAGAAAATGCATCTACGGCTTCCTGCATGAGTTTAGATGATAATTCCATTCTGTTCTTTCTTGTTAATTCTATTGATTATAAATTGATGTAACTGTTATTTAACAACAGTAATTATTTTGCAATTATCCAAAAATCTTCTGTTGCATACTCCTTTAATTATTATACTATCACCAGTAGCAATTTCAGAAAGATTTTTCATGTATTCATTATTTAAATAGCAATTTACATCTGCCGGGCTTCCATCTGCAGGTTGTAATGTAAGATAAGTTCCTTTCTCGAAATCTTCACCAAAAGATTGCACTCTGCCCGAAACTTCCAACACTCTTCCGTGATACTTTTCCATGTATGATTTTTCATCTGTATTATAAGCAGTAGATAATTCTACGGAGCTGATTTTGTAAACTGTATTTGCAGTTTCAATATTTATTGTTCCTGTGGTTTTTGTTAAATAACTAAATCCATAAATTGCAGCTATTGCAAAAATGATTGATGAAACTGTAAGTGGTAAAGTAGCTCCGGTAGATTTATTTTGCGCATCAAATTTTTCATTACGCATTATACCAAAACGAATTGCTTCAACTATGTGTGTGATACAAATTAATGCAATCCAAATTGTATTTAACATGTAATGATTAGCAACATGATACATTTTGCTATACCAGATTGCCGCAGGAAATAGCACGAAAAAAAATAAAAGAAAATACCAACCCAAACGATTTTGCCCTAAATAAAATCTGTGTGCACCGGTGGTACCTGCTAAAAATGAAATGATTGCTGTAATTGTTTTTGACTTCATTACTATATAATCTGTATTTGCAAAAATACATTTCTGTATTTGCAATACATCGTTACTAATTAACTGCAACAACACATAATTCTACAATACACTTTTACTACATTTTTTCAAATCAGAATAAACATATTCTAGCACAAGATGTTACTGTATCTTTGAATTACCTGAAATACCATTTATTTTATTCAGGCGTTTTATTTCCTAAAATAGTTTTTATGCGCAAAATTGCCCTTATCATTTTTCTTGGATTTTCCACTCTCTATAATGCAAATGCGCAGTATGTTGAATTAGGTCTGTTTGGTGGAGCATCTTTTTATAATGGAGATCTCAGTCATCAATTGATTTATTGGAATGAATTTCATCCGGCAGCAGGAATATATGCAGGAGTTCACTTTAACCGATATTTTAGTCTATCAGTACAATCAAAGTTTGGTACTATTTCCGGTCATGATTCAAACTCTGACGAAGAGGGATTTAAAAGACGCAATCTCAGTTTCGAATCGAATATTATAGAAGCAGGAGTAGTAGGTGAATTTTATTTTCCGGGCTACATTCCCGGCGATATGCGCTTTTCACCATTTATTAGTTTGGGTATAAATTGGTTTCATTTCAATCCAACCGCAGAATATATGGGCAGCGTATATGATTTGCAACCATTAGGGACAGAAGGGCAGGGCACTTCCGCATTTCCTGATAGAGAACCTTATGCATTAAATCAGATTTCCATTCCGTTTGGTGTTGGGGTAAAATATAATCTCTCCTACAATTGGAATCTTGCTTTTGAAGTTACTTTTAGAAAAACATTTACTGACTATCTCGATGATTTAAGTAAGACTTATGTGGATGCCGATATTCTTACCAATGAAAATGGCGAATTGGCTTATGCACTGTCCAATAGAACTGGGGAATATTTGGGATCAGCTAATGCAGATTTTGGAAATGATCAAAAAAGAGGCAGCTCGTCAGTTACTGATTATTATATTTTTACTGGCTTTACTATATCATACAATCTTATTGGAGTAGGTAAAAACTCTGCATCAAGGCAAGTGGATTGTCCCGGAGAACCATCTAAAAAACAGAAAAGCGGTTTGTGGGATAAGAAAATGATGAAATAATACGTTTGTCAATTTAAAGCCAAACGTTTCGAGGAAGATTTTTCATTTTAAGCTAATCTCTTATATTTGTAATTAACAAACTATCGGTATGCGCACAAGTTTACTTGCTATTTTAATTTCCATCGGCACTTTATCGCAGGCTCAAGCTCCAATACAATGGATTGAAGTAGGAGTTTTTGGTGGAGTTTCCAACTATTACGGCGATCTTACTAGAGACTATGTGGTGATGAGTGAGTCACATCCGGCTTTTGGTGGTTTCGTTAAATGGAATATGAATATGAATGCAGGTATTAAGCTGAATTTATATCACGGTGAAGTTTCCGGTGCAGATGCAAATTCAAACCGCTCAGATCAAAAGTTGCGTAACTTAAGTTTTACTTCTTCTGTAACAGAAGTGGGTTTATCATTTGAATACAATTTCCCCGGTTTATATCCTAAAGAATTACGCAGACCTTTTTCACCTTATTTATATGCAGGTGTTGGTGGTTTTCATTTTAACCCAAGAGCTTTTTATAAAGGAGAATGGTATGAACTACAACCCTTAGGAACAGAAGGTCAGGGTATCAACTCATTTGACTACAGAGAAAAATATGACCTCTATGCTTTTGCAATTCCTTTTGGTGCAGGTGTAAAATGGGCTTTCTCTGAGAGATGGAATCTGGGTTTAGAATATGGGGCAAGATTTACATTTACTGATTACTTAGATGATGTGAGTCGTACCTATGTGAGCAGAAATGTTATGATTGAAGAAAACGGTATTACTGCGTATAATCTTTCTAATCGCTCCGGCGAATTTCTGAAAACAGAACCTATGGATTTTGATGAAAATGATTTCAGAGGTGATCCTACCCGAACTGATTGGTATATGTTCTTCGGTCTTACTCTCAGCAGAAATTTTATCGCAGGAACTGATGATGGATTCCTTTCTCTAGATAAACCGGGTCTTGGATGTTTCCAACCGAAGCAAACCCGCAAACGTGAAAAGAGATATCACTCTACTAAATAGTTTTTAATACATCTTTTACTTTTAGGAAATAGATGAATAATTGAAAAAATATTTATCATCTTTTCATATTTCTTCTTATATTATCTTAGCCCATCAAGGATAAAACAACTATGTATTGGAAAATAAATTTGATATACCGGAAAATAAAAATCTGAATAAATATCTTCCTGAATTTGTGTATGGAGGTATTGATGGCAGTATCACCACTTTTGCAGTTGTAGCAGGTGCTGCAGGCGCCGGTCTAAGTGGAAATATAGTTATCATTTTAGGATTTGCAAATCTATTTGCCGATGGATTTTCAATGAGTGTTGGTGCTTTTCTTTCTGCCAAATCTTCTAAAGAATTATATCATAAACATGAACGCAATGAATATTGGGAGATAGAAAATATTCCACATACTGAAGTGGAAGAGATAAGAGAAATATATCGTAACAAAGGATTTGAAGGTCAATTGTTAGAAGATGTAGTAAAAAAAATTACAGAAGATAAAGATCGATGGGTGGATACTATGATGAAGGAAGAATTAGAAATGATTCCCGATTCCAAATCACCATTCAAGATAGGGTTGGCTACATTTATTTCTTTCTTTTCTGTAGGAATAATTCCGTTGTTAATTTTTGTAGTTGACTTTTTTTTAGATGTAGAAATCAATTTATTTACAATCGCATCTGTACTTACATTTTTTGCATTTATAGGTATCGGATATTTAAAATCTATGGTAACACAAACCAGTAAAATTAAAAGTGTGACGCAAACATTATTACTAGGAATTATTGCAGCTATACTCGCTTACTTCGTAGGGGCATTTTTAGAACAAATCTTAGGCAAGTGATTTTCTTTTAATTCTTAAAAATATCCAGCGGAATAAAAGTATAAATGGCCACCCATGCCAAAGCACATCTATCCAATCCATTGTTGTCATACCAACGGCACCACCAGCTATCCATTTTATTTTACCCCATAAATGTGGTTCAGGATAAAAGGGTGCAAGGCCTAATACTAAACACACAATTATTATGGATACAATATTGTTAGTAAATTTCATTGTTATTTTTTAAAACCGTGTTTGGATTGATCTAAAAAAGATTTGGGAAAATTTTCCATGGATTCAAAACCCAGTTCTATATCTCTTCCATCATTAGGTATATAATCTGTTTTAAAAATATAATCCCAGATACTTAAACTAATACCGTAATTAGCGCCGTAAGGAAGCTGAGGCAGTTCCTTTGCATGATGCCAGATATGCATTTTCGGATTATTTAAAAGATACTTAAATGGCCCGTAAGATATATTTAAATTCGAATGATTTATATGTCCGATGGAAAGGGCAATGATATGCACAATAAAAAAATCTTTCAAACCAAATCCAATCATTGCAAGTGGAATGTATTGAATGGTTTTATAAATAATATTTTCCATCCAATGAAAACGCAAGTGAGCTGCAAAACCCATTTGTTCCACACTGTGATGTACTTTATGAAACTCCCACATCCACGGCACATAATGCAACATGCGATGAATATTCCATTGAATAAAATCAGCTAGAATAAAGAGGGTTAATAACTGCACCCATTTTGGCCAATGACCAATTTCAAATGCCACTATATTATGTAAACCGAAGAGACCAATAAAATCATCAAACAGATTTACAAACACATTGGAGATTGCATTAAATCCGATGAGTGAAAACAGGAAGAAATTAAAGAACATATAAAACCCATCTAACCAAAAATCTTTGCGGATGATATGTTGATGTTTGCGCCAGGGAATAGTTATTTCTAATAACCAGATAAACAAAGACAAACCCAATAACCAATAAAAATAATTATGCCATGATGGATATAATAATTCATTTGATAGATAATGAAAATAATCTGTAAAAGATTGTATGAATATGTTGTAATATTCTTTCATAATTATTTTGTAACTGGATATCCTTTTTTAACCCAATCATTAAAATATCCTTTATGGTTATAAATTATTTTAAAACCATCTTGCTTCATCACATTCATTGCCTGCGAACTTCTGTTGCCGGAAGCGCAATACACAAATACTGTTTTATCAGGATCCAATTGTTCCAGATTCTTTTTGAAATCAGGATTGCGAAGGTCAATATTCACAGCCTCCGGAACATGTCCTGTTGCAAATTCTTCAGGAGTTCTTACATCCACAATTTGTCCGGATTGGGATTGCATCATTTCATAAAACTGTTCTGTATTTAAATTTTCTGCAATGGTTTCTTCCTGTTGCACACTTACCGTTGTTTCCTTTGTAGTTTGCTCACTTTGAGAACATGCGTATTGCAATGAAATGATTCCTGTAAACAGAATTATAGCAAATGTTCTTTTCAAATAAATTATAGTTAAATGCATATTGATATATAGTTAGATTATTTTACAAGTTTACGTTCCAAACCGTTCCATCCACCACCATTAAATGCAGTGTAGCCTTTAGAATTCAATATACCTTTTGCAGAAGCACTGCGCATACCAGATGCACAACAAGTGATTACCGATTTGTTTTTATCCAACTTCTTTAAATTATTTCCCAAAACATCTAATGGAATATTTATGGATCCTTTAATATGTCCTGAATTAAATTCTTGTTTTGTGCGCACATCTACTATGATGGCACCTTCTGACATTAATTTTTTATAATCCATCGGTTTATAACCAATCAATTTTAATAGTCCTTCTAACATTATTTTACGTTTAAAGAATGAATGTAATTAATATCTAACCATGAACCTCCATTATACACTTCGGTTAATCCATTTTGTGTGAGGTAAATTGCTGCTTGCCCACTGCGATTGCCACTGGCACAAATTAATACAATTGGCTTTTGCATTTCTTTAAGCTCTTTCAGGTGCATCATTATTTCACCCAGTGGAATATTTATACTTCCATTCGCATGGGCTGTATTAAATTCTACAGGAGTTCGCACATCAACTATTGTTGCATCCTGTTTCAGTAATTCTTCTAAACTCATATCATTATTTTGACACAAAAGTATTCTTGTGATAGAGAATGTTCAGTGATGAATGTTACACTTTTACAGAAGTGTAATTTTATTTCTACCGAGCATAAGCTTTTTTTCTTTCTCCATTTGTTTAAGTAAGCGGGAAACCACTTCTCTTGCCGTCCCTAATTCATCGGCGATTTGCTGATGTGTAACTATGATTTCTTTGGAGCTTGTGATTGCAGATTTATTTTTTAGAAATTCTTCCAATCGCTCATCAATTTTTTTGAAAGCAATGCTATTTACTACTCGCAATAATTCTTCAAAGCGTTTGTGATATAACCTGAAAATAAATTCAGACCAAGCAGGATATTGACTGACTAAGTATTTAGATTTTTCTACAGGAATAAAAAGAATTTCAGCCTCTTCTTCTACTAAGGCTTTTACTTTACTCCGCTCATTATTTAATGATCCAAGTACGGACATGATGCAGGTTTCGCCGGGGTGTAGGTAATACAATAATATTTCGTTTCCGTTATCATCATTACCCATAACTTTAATGGACCCCTGAAGCAGAAAAGGAAGAAATCTAACAAAATCCTGTTGCTGTAAAACAACTGCGTCGGGTGGCATATGCATCACTTGAGAAAAACTTTTTAGTTCTTCTATAAGCTTTGTGTCTTGAAGTACTTTCAAGCTTTTTTCCGCTAGATCTGAAAAAGGATAATCCATTAGTTTGAAACAATTTCTTCATCGTTGATATCGTAAAAACGATATTCAACAAGCTGATAATCATCACTTGCAATTATCTTAATCCATCGCTTATACAAACGGTACCATTTCCATTGAATGGAATTAAATAAATTTCCTTTTTTAATATATGCTTCCAGATAGGGATGTAATACAAGCTTAAATGATTTTTGATTTTGAGTAACTATCAGATATTTTATTTTTCTTTCAATTTCATCTAACAATAAAATACTTGCTTCAATTTTTCCGGTACCATTACAAGTTGGGCAAACTTCCTGAGTGGCAATACTTAACTCAGGCCTTACACGCTGCCGGGTAATCTGTCCCACACCAAATTTGCTGATTGGCAAAATGGTATGTTTGGCCCGGTCGTTTTCCATTGCCGTTTTTAATTCATTATAAACATTCTTCTTGTTCTCTGGATTACGCATATCAATAAAGTCAATCACGATAATGCCACCGATATCTCGAAGCCGCAATTGCCTTGCAATTTCTTTTGCAGCTTCCATATTTACACTGAATGCATTTTGTTCCTGATCACCTTTCACTGCCGTCTTATTGCCGCTGTTCACATCAATTACATGCAATGCTTCTGTATGTTCTATTATTAGATAAGCGCCACTTTCCATATTTACGGTGCGACCAAATAAGGATTTGATTTGTCGTGTTACACCATAAGCATCAAATACAGGTTTATTCCCCGTATGCACAGTAACTATCTTTTCACGACCTTGCGCAATTCTTTTAATATAATTTTTTATTTCCTGTGCAATTTCCGCATCGTTTACTATTACTTCATTAAAAGATTCATTCAAAATATCTCTTAATAAAGTATTTGTTTTGCTGGTTTCGCTGAATACAAGTTTTGGAGCATTGCCCACCCTCAGTTGCTCAGTTAATTTTTCCCAGTTTTTTAATTGATTAAGTAAATCCTCATGTAATTTTTGAACACTTACTCCGGCGGCAACGGTGCGAACAATTACTCCAAAATTTTTTGGACGAATGCTTTCAATAAGTTTTTGAAGGCGTTTTCTTTCATCAATAGATTCAATTTTTCTGGATACGCCCACCACTTCATTAAATGGTGTAAGTACCAGGTATCTTCCGGGAAGTGATAATTCGCAACTGAGTCTTGGACCTTTTGTTTGAATAGGTTCTTTTATTACCTGCACCAGAATCTGCATGTTCTTGCTCAGAACATTATTCACCTTTCCGGTTTTTATGATGAGTGGTTCTTTTTCAAAATTTTCCATTTTGACATTGGAACCATTCACTGCAGCTTGTGTGAATTTTACAATAGATCGGAAATGCGGATTTAAATCTGTGTAATGCAAAAATGCGTCACGCTCGTAACCCACATCCACAAATACTGCATTTAGTCCGGGGTTAATTTTTTTAACCCTACCCAAATACATATCACCGACATTAAAACGTGTATTGTCCCGGTCACGATGAATCTCGACCAGTTGTTTGTTCTCAAGCAGGGCAATTTCTTCACCTGCTGATGTTGCATTAATAATTAATTCTCTTTCCAAAATGAACCCATGTTTACCGGTTTATTAACCGGATAGTAAAAAAGAAGGCTGAATATAAAGGGTTGGAGAAGAGGAAATGTAATCGCTTATCTGTTCTTTTTCTTATGGCGATTTTTCCTCAGCCTTTTCTTACGCTTATGAGTAGCGATTTTGTGTCTTTTACGTTTTTTACCGCAAGGCATTGTATAATATTTTTAAAGTTTCTTTAAGTAATTTATATAGAGTTGGATTCGGTTCTGCACCGTAGAATCCTTTTCTATTTCAATGATCTTTTCCAGTTGGTCTATAGCTGCAGTTGTATCACTTAATCCGAGGTATCCTTCAGCCAAAAAATAACGGGACTGCAAATGTAGAGAATCTTTCTGTAAAACAGCATTAAATCTTTCAATTGCTTTATCATATTGTCCGCTCATCATAGAAAAACGACCGAGTTCAATATTTGCATTTATGTTTAATGGATCTTTAGCTACCACTTCCCTCAGCATTACAATTCCTTTCATAGGTTCGTTAGTGCCTTGAACCAAAACAGTTGCCAGCCCAATTTGCGCATCTGCATCACCCGGTTTTAATTCAATTGCTTTTTCATAACAATAACGAGAACTATACACCAAATTTACCTGCATGTTTTCGGTGGTGTCGGTGCTTAATGCATTAAATAAAATCTGTCCGGCTTCCATATAATTTTCATAAGTGGGAAACGCATTTGCTTTTTGACGGAGATAATCACCGGCAATTGTGAGATAACCAGCATGTTCCCATTGATGTGAAAGTGCTTCATACTTTGATTCTTTTTCCGGACCTTTTGCTTTTTGCAATTCAGCTTCCAGCGCAATTATCTTTTCCAAATTCGGAAGGGCTAAAGTATCTATTAAGCTCTCACGTAATGTGTCAAAAGCTGTTTTTTTTGGAGGTTTATTAGAAAGACCAAAGTAAAGTACTGCAACCAAAATTAATCCCACTAATACTGTAGAAAATTGTTTATTCCATTTCACCGTCAGAATTATTTTTTGGTGCCCAGCTTAACCCTGTTCATAAAAATTTTGGCAGGTTTAAAAGCCGGAATTTTTTGCTCAGGAATCTCAATAGCAATATTTTTTTTGATGTTCCGACCAATTTTGGCCTTACGAGTTTTAACAGTAAAACTACCGAAGCCACGTATATACACATTTTCACCAGAAGCAAGCGCTTCTTTTATTTCCTTACAGAAAGCTTCAATACTTACAAGTACATCAACCTTCGGAATACCGGTTTTTTCTGAAATTCTATTCACAAGATCTGCCTTTCTCATCTATTTTCGGAATTTTAGTTTTGTAATGTTGCGAACAACTAACTAAGTGTAAAGTTCGCCAAATATTTGAAATTGAACGGTTAAGAATAATAAGAATGTTTTACAATAGATTTCGTAACAAGTTATTACAATGGTATGATATACATGGTCGGGATTTGCCGTGGGTAAATGAATCTGATCCATATAAAATTTGGTTATGTGAAGTTATAATGCAGCAGACTCAAGTTGCTCAGGGATTATCGTATTACTATAAATTTATAAATGCGTTTCCAACAATATTTGATTTAGCAAAAGTAGACGAACACACTATTTTGAAAATGTGGGAAGGTTTGGGTTATTATTCACGAGCCAGAAATTTGCATGCAACTGCACAAATAATTGTAAAGATTTACAATGGTGTATTTCCAGATAGTTATAAAGAGCTTATTGAATTAAAAGGTATTGGATCATATATGGCGGGTGCAATACTTTCTTTTGCCTGGAATAAACCATATTGTGTTGCCGATGCAAATGTGAACAGAATTATTGCAAGGTTCTACGGCCTTCAATCAGAAATTAATTCTATTGAATTTAATAATGAAGTTCAAGTACACCTGCAAAAATGTTTTGATAAAAAGCAAGCTGCAAAATTTAATCAGGCAATGATGGATTTTGGAAGTTTGGTGTGTAAAGCAAAATTGCCAGATTGTATGAATTGTCCCATGTCCAAAAACTGTTATGCCTATCAAAATAATTTACAAGATGTATTACCTATTAAACCAATAAAAAAAAGTCGTCGCAATAGATATTTTAATTATTTGGTCTTCCGTTCGGGAAATAAAACAATTATTACTCAAAGATTAGAGAATGATATTTGGAAAAATTTATTTCAATTCCCGTTATTAGAAACGATTAAAGTGTCAAATTGGAAGTCGCTTCAAAAAACCATAGTTCAAATGTATGGATCGAGAAAACTATCACCAAAGCCACTGATTATAAAAGCAAAACCTCAGCAATTAACACATCAACTCATACATGCCACTTTTTACATTATAGAAGTAGATGATTTTAATGGATTAAAACTGCCGGAAGATAAAGCGGTTACCCTTACGGGAATAAAAAAATATACATTTCCGGGTATAATTCGAGATTTTTTTAATCAACTTACTTAACTTTAGTCTTTATACTATCACAATGAAAAACCTATAATTATGAGCGGAGTAAACAAAGTAATTTTAATCGGGCATTTGGGAAAAGATCCTGAGGTGCGCAATTTTGAAGGCGGCAATATGACTGCAAAATTTTCATTAGCAACCACCGAATCGTATCGGGACAAAACAGGTAATCGTGTGGAAAGCACGGAATGGCACAACATCGTTTTGTGGAGTAAGCTTGCCGAAGTAGCCAGCAAATATTTACACAAAGGGAGTCAGGTGTATATTGAGGGGAAAATACGTAATCGTAGCTATGATGATAAGGATGGAAATAAAAAATATATTACCGAAGTGGTTGTTGATACCTTTACCATGTTAGATAAGAAACCAACAAGTGGTGGTTCTGACGGTGATGTAAATTCAACGGATTCACATAGTAACTCTAACGAATCTTCTAACCCTGCACCGGATGATGATTTACCTTTTTAATAAATATTAATTAACTAATTACAGCCGGCGACAAGCCGGCTTATTTTTTTATGTATCGTATATCATTTACATTTTTCTCCTTATTAATTCTCAGTGCGTTTGTATCCTGCCACACTGCGGTAACACCAAAACCCACTGCGTATCCAAGAATTGTTTTTCCAGAAAAAACATCTGAATACACTTACGATTATGCAGGTTGTCCTTATACATTTGTGTTGCCAGATTATTATATCACCCAGCGCAAAACACAATTTTTTGAAGAAGATATCTCAAGTAATTGTTGGTTGAATATTGAATGTTCGGATTTAAATGCCACTATTTATTTAAGTTATAAAACTTTGTCGCCGGGGCAAACATTAATGCGCTTAGTGGAAGAAGCATATAACCTTACATACAAACACACTAATAAAGCAGATTATATTCAACCTCGTGAAGTGGATAATGGAAATGGGGTAGTGGGTTTAATTTATTATGTTGGTGGAGAAGCAGCAAGTAATATTCAGTTTTTTATAACAGATACTGTAAGCAATTTTGTGCGTGGTGCTTTATATATTTATTCAAGACCGAATGCGGATTCATTAAAACCTGTGGTTGATTTTTTGGTTAACGATATAGAAGGTATTTTGCAATCGTGGAGATGGAAAACAAATAATACATTGAATTAAATACGAGTGAAATTTATTTTTCGGCATCTATTTTATCATGATTTATGTTGAGGTTATCTCTCCTTGTTTAATAATCCTTTCCAACTGCTGCATTTAAATTATACTGATTTCCTATTTTTGATTGTAAAGCAATGAGTAATACATTACAAACATCATTAGTGTATCTGAAAGGCGTTGGGCAAACCCGTGCTGCATTGCTCGCTAAAGAGTTAGAGCTTTACAGTTATAACGATTTACTCTCCTATTATCCATTTAGATATATTGATAAAACAGAATTCACTTTTATAAAAGATATTCCATTAAAAAATTCTTCAGTTCAATTAAAAGGCAAATTAAATAGCATTCAATTAATAGGTAGTAAAAGTGCGCAGAGATTATCTGCAAGATTAGATGATGGCACTGGAAGCATTGAATTAATTTGGTTTCGTGCTATTAGTTGGTTGCAAAAAACATTAATTGAAAATCAAGAGTATTTGGTGTATGGCAAACCGGTTTTATTTAATAGTAAATTCAATATCACACATCCTGATATAGATATTGTATCTGCGGAAGAAGATGCGTTATCCGGAAAGTTAGAACCGGTGTACAGCATTCCTGATAAACTGAAAACAAAAAATATTACCAGTAAAGTATTTGCTAAAATCACAAAGCACTTAACAGATGCAATTGTGCCTGCGGATTTACCGGAAAATATTCCCACACATTTATTACAGAAATACAGACTTATTTCCCGCTATCAATCGTGTAAATGGATTCATCATCCTGAAAATTTTAATCAAGCTGATCAGGCTACACGCCGTATTAAGTTTGAAGAATTATTTATTGACCAAATGAGAATTCTAAAAACTAAAACAACACGGCAATTAAAAGGAAAAGGATTTGTATTTGACAATATTGAAAATTATTTCAAAACATTTTATGCAACTATTCTACCCTTTGAACTTACCAATGCACAAAAGAAAGTTATTAAAGAAATTCGTAAAGATGTATTGAGCGGACATCAAATGAACCGCCTGTTGCAAGGGGATGTGGGTTCTGGAAAAACTATGGTTGCGTTTATCACTTTATTAATGGCGATAGATAATAATTATCAAACAGCATTTATGGCGCCTACCGAAATTCTTGCGCAACAACATTTTAAAGGACTTCAAAAATTTTGTAATCAATTGGGAATTCCAATTGCTTTATTAACCGGCAATACAAAATCTGCCGAAAGAAAAAGAATTTTTAAAGATTTATTATCCGGCGAATTAAAAATAATAATCGGTACTCATGCCCTTATTGAAGATAAAGTGCAATTTGCGCAATTGGGAATAGTTGTTATAGATGAACAACATCGTTTTGGAGTGGAACAACGTGGGAAGATGTGGATTAAAAATGAAACGCCACCACATATATTAGTGATGACTGCAACACCAATTCCACGTACACTTGCTATGACAGTATACGGAGACTTGGATGTTAGTATTATTGATGAATTACCTCCGGGCAGAAAGGAAATAAAAACAGTGCACCGCAATGAAAGCAAACGATTGTCTGTGTTTGGTTTTATGAAAGAACAAATTACAGAAGGCCGACAAGTATATATTGTATATCCATTAATTGAAGAATCTGAAAAATTAGATTTAAATAATTTAATGCAAGGAGTGCAGGCAATTGAAAAAGCATTTCCACGTCCGCAATATCAAATTAGTATTGTGCATGGCAGGATGAAACAAGAAGATAAAGATTTTGAAATGCAGCGCTTTCTAAAAAAAGAAACGCAGATAATGGTGGCAACTACTGTTATAGAAGTGGGTGTGGATGTGCCGAACGCTACTGTTATGATTATTGAAAATTCCGAGCGATTTGGTTTAGCGCAATTACATCAGTTGCGTGGCAGAGTTGGTCGTGGTAGCAATCAATCATATTGTATTTTAATGACAGGAAATAAATTAAGTAATGAAGCAAGATTGCGCATTAAAACAATGCTTGAAACAAATGATGGATTTAAAATTTCTGAAGTTGATATGCATCTGCGTGGTCATGGTGAAATTGATGGAACGAAACAAAGTGGAATTTCTAATTATAAACTTGCAAATATTTTTAAAGATGAAAATGTATTGCAAGAAGCAAGAGCAAGTGCAGAAGAATTATTAAATGCAGATCCATTTTTGCAGGCGCCTGAACATTCAGCACTTAAAGATTACATGAATAAGGAATTTCGAAAGGCAAAATTCTGGGGTAAGGTCTCCTGAAAGAAAGCTTGCAAAATCAAGTGTTTTGTAAAATCAATCTGTTGAAACCCTTGCCGGCCGTGTGTTTTAAAAAATACATTTTTCAAAAATTGCATTAATGACTATTTGTAAAGTACAGGTTTTCAATGATTTAGAAAATATAAAAAACTCTAATGTGTATAAAGTGTTGATACCAAAGGGTTTCAGGCGATTTAATGTTTTAAAATCCTTATAAACAGGATATATTTGACGTGTTAAAGCTTATTTCTAACTAAAAAAAATAACAACAAAATGAACAAAGGAGATTTAATTGATGCTATGGCATCTGATGCCGAGATCACAAAAACACAAGCAGCTGCCGCATTGGATAGCTACATGACAAACATCCGTAAAACATTAAAAAAAGGTGATAAAGTTACCTTAGTAGGTTTCGGAACTTTTTCAGTTTCTAAACGTGCTGCACGTACAGGTCGTAATCCTCAAACAGGAAAAGCTATCAAGATTGCCGCTAAAAACGTAGTACGTTTCAAAGCAGGTAAGGAACTTTCTGCTGCTGTTTAATTCAATCAAAACAGGTTTAACAAAGCGGGATAATTATCCCGCTTTTTTTATTAAAAAAAATCAAACTGCTTCTTTTTTAAATTGCATATCATAGAGATGGCGATAATAGCCATTTAATGCAAGTAGTGATTCATGTGTCCCGCTTTCTTTTATTTCGCCATGATCCAACACAATTATTTTATCCGCATTTTGTATTGTAGAAAGTCGGTGTGCAATAATAATTGAAGTGCGTTGTGCAATCAGATTTTCTACAGCATATTGAATGAGTTGTTCAGTTTCAATATCTACAGAAGAAGTGGCTTCATCTAAAATTAAAATATGCGGATTAAAAACCAAGGCACGTATAAAAGAAATTAATTGCCGTTGACCTAAGGATAAAGTAGCACCACGTTCCATTACATTATAATCATAATTACCCGGCATTTTCATTATAAAAGAATGCGCACCCAACATCTTTGCTGCATCAATTACTTGTTGTTTGGTAATGTGATGATTGTGCAGTGTTATATTTTCAAATATAGATCCTGAAAATAAAAATACATCCTGTTGCACCATTCCAATTTGTTTGCGCAGCGATCCCAATTCATAATTTTCAATCGGTATATCATCAATAGTTATTTCTCCTTTTTGAATGGGATAAAAACGATTTAATATATTGATGATTGAAGATTTACCGGCACCTGTAGCGCCCACAACCGCAACTGTTTCACCGGGTTGAATTTCCAGATTTATATTTTTTAGTACATACTCATCATTGTTATATGCAAACCAAACATCTTTAAATATTATTTTACCTTTTATATTTTCTGCATGTATATCTCCATTATTTTCGATGCGGTTTGTATTGTCTAAAATTTTAAAAACACGATCACTGGCAACCACACCCATTTGCAGTGTATTGAATTTATCTGCAAGCATACGCAATGGGCGGAATAACATATTCAGATATAAAATGAATGCAGTTATTTCTCCCACACTTGCTGTGCCTTTAATTACATTGTGTGCACCATACCATACCATCAATGCCATAGCAAGTGCAGTAATAATTTCTACTACAGGAAAAAAAATAGAATAATACCAAACAGACCGGATATTTGCATTGCGATGTTTATTGTTGATCGCTTTAAATTTTTTGTATTCCTGATTTTCAGCATTAAAAATTTGCACTACTTTCATTCCCGTAATATGTTCTTGCAGAAATGCATTCAATGCCGCCACTTGTGTGCGCACACTTTGAAAAGTGGATTTTATTCCTTCCTTAAATATATAGGTAGCATAAATGATAAGCGGAAAACTTATTAGACTTACTAATGTCAATTGCCAATTGCTGTAAAACATAAAAGCCATTACAAAAATGATAGTGAGCAAGTCAGCAATTATTTGAATAATACCTTCGGTGAATACGCTATTTATAGTTTCAAGATCATTAATTGTTCGGGTGGTGGAAGTGCCTACGGCAGTTTTATCAAAGTAGGTTAATCTTAAACCGAGTATATGTTTAAACACCTGGAGACGTAAATTTTTCACAACACTTTGTCCCAACCAGTTGGTTATAAATAGAAATGAATAACGAATAAAAGATTCTGTTACCAATACCAATAATGAAATGAGTGATAATATAACTAAGCCACGGAAATCTTTATGTAAAATATATTTGTCAACGGTAAGCTCAACAAGATAAGGACGCAGCGGGCCAAGAATTGCTAACAAAACCGCAAGCAATGCAGAAATAATAAACTGCCTGCGATAAGCACCTGCATAACTCAATAGACGATTTAATAATGTAAAATCATTTTGACTTAGCAGTGGTTTTTTTGTTTTAATTCTTTTTGACAATTATTGAATTTATTTAAACGAATGTTCTGGGAAAATGCAAATTTACATATATCGGCATGGAGTATTTCTGAAACATCTCAAGTGAACCTTAGTACATTTGCAACCAACAAAGTGATGGCAAAAAAGAGTGTTTTAAAAATTAGTACGGAATATGATTTTGTACTTGCAGGATTAATCTGTGGTTTGCCGGATTATCGTTTATGCTGGTATCTGAATCATGCATTGATGCTTGATTTTTCAAAAGCAGAAGATATTACTATCACCATTCCGGAATTGCATATTCAGCAGAGCTTTACAAGATTTTTTTTCGAAGAAGAAATTACGAAGTCCACATTTTGGGTTTTGCAAAATAAAGCAGGAGGTGAATTTTTATTACCTGAACTTAAACAGGTGGATTTTATCTTATTGATAAGAGGCAATTATTATAAAACTAAATTTAAGGCAATTGAAAATAAAATGCATGCAATTCAGGAAATACAAACAATTATTGCAGTGGACACAAATAATTTAAAAAACAAGGACAGACTTTTATTTGAATAATATGGCAATCGTATATAAAAACAAAACAAAAATAGTGGCGACACTCGGGCCTGCTTCTGCAAATTATGAAATGATATTGCAGTTAATAAAAGCCGGTGTGCGCATATTCAGAATTAATTTTTCGCATGGCACTCAGATGCAGCATAAGCAAACTATTAAGTTGATTCATAAAATCAATAAGGAGTATGGTGCTTACATCGCAATAATCGCAGATTTACAAGGGCCAAAGATCCGGTTAGGAATGGTTGAAGAAAATTTACCACCACTGCAAACAGGAGATATTTTGGAATTCACTACCAAAGAAATGATTGGCAATAATAAAAAAGTATATATCACTTATCCGCAATTTCCAAAAGATGTGGTGGCAGGTGATATTATATTGGTAGATGACGGACGCATCGAATTAAAAGTGATGAGCACAAATCGTAAAGATGCAGTAAAAACAAAAGTAATTTACGGCAATAAACTATCTTCAAAAAAAGGAGTAAATCTCCCCGATACCAAAGTGTCTATTCCATCGCTTACACCAAAAGATTACGACGATTTAATTTTTGCGCTCGATCAAAATGTGCATTGGATTGCGTTATCTTTTGTTAGAAAAGCGGAGGATATTATTGGCTTGAAAAAAATTATTCAGGATAGAAAAAAGCTAACTAAAGTAATTGCAAAAATTGAAAAACCGGAAGCACTAAAAAATATTGATGCAATTATTGATGCGACGGATGCGATTATGGTAGCTCGTGGAGATTTAGGTGTAGAAGTGCCTGTTGAGAATGTACCCTTTATTCAAAAAGATATTACTCGCAGATGTATTAAAAAAGCAAAACCGGTAATTATTGCAACACAGATGATGGAAAGTATGATTACTGATGCTCGTCCAACAAGAGCAGAAGCTACGGATGTGGCAAATGCCGTTTTAGATGGCGCAGATGCAGTGATGTTGAGTGCTGAAACTGCTACCGGTTTGCATCCCGATTTAGTGGTAACTACAATGGCAAACATAATTGAAGAAGCGGAAAAAGAAGAGTGTGTTTATAACAGACAACATGCTCCTGATAAAAATTCCCGAACATTTTTATCGGATGCGATGTGTTTTAATTCATGCAGAATTGCCGATGAAGTAAATGCACATGCAATTATGGGGATGACGAAAACCGGATATACTGCATTTATGGTTTCCAGTTGCCGTCCAAAAGCACATATTTTTATTTTTACTAATAACAAGCATATTGTAAATACATTAAATCTGCTGTGGGGAGTAAAAGCATTTTATTATGCAAAACTGAATTCAACAAATGAAACATTTGAAGAAGTACAGAAATTATTGAAACATAATAAACGATTGAAAACCGGAGATGTCGTTTTGAATCTTGGGACTATGCCTGTGAAAGAATTTGCTAGAACAAATGTGTTGAAGATTAGTGTGATTAAATGATGAAATTGGCTATTGGCTATTGGCTGTTGGCTTTTAGCTGTTGGCGATCGGCTGTTGGCGTAAAAACTTAGACTATTGACTTAAAACATTGACAAAAAAACTCATTACTCAATTATTGGCTATTGACAAGTTTGAATATATAAAAATATAAATCGTGATTTTAAATCACACACATTATAATACACTTCTAACAAAGACAACCAAATGGAAAGCGAAAAAAAACTTTATCTCATAGATGCATTTGCATTAATCTTTCGTGCATATTTTGCATTTGCAAAAAATCCACTTATTAATTCTAAAGGACAGAATGTTTCTGCTATCAGCGGCTTTGTAAATACATTAAATTTATTATTAAAAAAAACTAACTCAACACATATCGCAGTTTGTTTTGATTCTTTTGAAATAACAACAAGGGAAGTTGCGTATCCTGAATATAAAGCAAACCGAGATGAAGCTCCGGAGGATATAAAATTCTCCATTCCTTACATCAAAGAAATAGTAAAAGCATTTAATATTCCTATAATTGAAAAAGGTGGTTATGAAGCAGATGATATAATTGGAACACTTGCTAAAAAAGCGAAAAAAGCAGGTTATGATGTGTATATGGTTACGATGGATAAAGATTATGGGCAACTGGTGGAAGAAGGTATATATATGTATCGTCCCAGTTTTTTAGGAACCGGATTTGACACTTTAAGCGTGGATGATATATTAAAGAAATGGGAGATTGAAAACCCATTACAAGTAATAGATATTTTAGGATTAATGGGTGATAGTGTTGACAATATTCCGGGTGTGCCCGGTGTAGGAGAGAAGACTGCAAAAAAATTAATTCAGCAATATGGAAGTGTGGAAGGTGTGCTGGAAAATATTGATAAAATGAAAGGGAAAATGCAGGAGAACTTTATCAATTTTAAAGAACAAGCTATCATGAGTAAATTTCTTGCAACAATAATTTTAGATGTTCCTGTAGAATTTGATGAAGAGAAATTAATTATTGATGAACCCGATAGAGAAAAGCTTTCTGAAATTTTCAGAGAATTAGAATTCAGAAAATTAGCAAAAGATATTCTGGGAGAAAGCTATGAAGTAAATGCAGAACGCAATGGTGCGCAATTTGATTTATTCGGCAATACGGAATCCTCAGCGGTAAATGCAATTCAATCACAAAGTGAAAAGATTGAAGCTGGCAAGAATATAACTAACACACCACATCATTATCAGTTGTGTGAAACTGAAGATGAAATAAAAAAACTGATTGCAGATTTATTACAACAAAAAGAATTTTCATTTGATACAGAAACCACCGGCATTGATGCAAATGATGCAGAGCTTGTAGGCTTATCTTTTTCCTGGAAAATTGGGGAAGGTTATTATGTTCCTGTTCCAACAGATCAATCCAAAGCAAAGGCTTTAGTTGATTTATTTAAACCTGTGCTTGAAAATAATGCAATCACATTAATTGGTCAGAATATTAAATACGATTACCTGATGATGAAATGGTATGGAATTGAATTAAAAGGAAAATTGCAGGACAGTATGTTGGCGCATTATTTATTAGAACCGGAACTGCGGCATAATATGGATTTTCTTGCTGAAAATTATCTCGGTTATTCTCCCGTATCTATAACTACACTTATTGGAAAAAAAGGAAAAAATCAATTGAGTATGCGGGATGTTCCAATTGAAAAAGTTACTGAATATGCTGTGGAAGATGCGGATATTACTTTGCAACTGCATCAGCAATTTCAACCTTTATTGAAAACAGAAAAATTAGAAAAATTATACAAGGAAGTTGAAATTCCATTGATACAAGTTTTGGCAGACATGGAATATGAAGGAGTGAATTTAGATGTTGATTTTTTAAATGATTTCTCTAAAGAATTAGAGATAGAAGTGGAATCAACCGGTAAAGAAATATTCGAACTTGCAGGTGTAAGATTTAATATTGATTCGCCAAAACAATTAAGTGATGTGTTGTTTGTAAAGTTGAAAATTCCTTATGAAGGCAAGAAAACAAAAACCGGCCAACTCAGTACCGGAGAAGATATATTAAGTCGTTTGGAAAATGATTATCCTATCGCATCTTTATTATTAAACTATCGTGAATTAGGTAAATTAAAATCTACTTATGTGGATAGTTTACCTCAACTAATAAATCCGAAAACAAATAGGATACATACTAACTTCAGTCAGGCAGTTGCATCGTCAGGAAGGTTGAGCAGTAATAATCCGAATCTGCAAAATATTCCTATACGAACAGAACGAGGTCAGCAGGTGCGCAAAGCATTTATTGCAAGAGATGAAAATCATATTTTATTGAGTGCGGATTATTCGCAAATTGAATTGCGTATCATCGCAGCATTAAGTAATGATACCGGAATGATAGAGGCATTTAAACAAGGTATGGATATTCACTCCGCAACTGCTGCCAGAGTTTTTGGTGTAGATGCAAATACAGTAACTCGTGAAATGCGCAGTAAAGCAAAGGCAGTAAATTTTGGAATTGCTTATGGACAAACTGCATTTGGACTTTCACAAAATCTAAAAATTTCAAGAACAGAAGCAAAAGAAATTATTGATAATTATACCGCACAATTTCCGGGTGTGCAGCAGTTGATGGAAAGCAATATTGAATTTGCCCGCAAACATGGTTATGTTGAAACTATTTTAGGTAGAAAAAGATATTTGCGTGATATTAATTCAGCAAATAATACTGTGCGCAGTCAGGCAGAACGCATTGCAATTAATTCTCCCATACAAGGTTCCGCTGCCGATATGATTAAGATTGCGATGATTAATATTCATGAAGCATTGAAAAAAGAAAAATTAAAATCAAAAATGACTTTACAAGTGCATGATGAATTAGTGTTTGATGTTTTTAAACCTGAACTGGAACAAATGAAGCAACTTGTGCAGGAAAAAATGGTGAATGCTTTAACTCTAAATGTACCTATAGAAGTAGAAGTAGGAACAGGAATTAATTGGTTAGAAGCACATTGACTTTATTTATGATTTAAAACAATTTTCATTGGGCGGATAAATGTTTGTTCCAATGCTATAAAAGTTTCTGTGCGATCAATTCCATTTATTTTTTGAATCTTATCATGCAACACATCTTTTAAATGATTGGTATCTCTGCACAATAGTTTTACAAACATATTGTAGTCACCAGTCAGGTAATAACATTCAGTTACTTCAGATATAGTCTGAAGTTCTTTTACCACATCATCGTACATAGAACTTTTTTCCAGATATACCCCAAGAAATGCAGTAACATCATATCCTACTTTTGTTGGATTAATTTGAAGATTTGAAGAACGGATAATCTCCATGTTCTCTAATTTCTTCATGCGCACATGGATAGTTCCGCTGGAAACATTCAACATTTTTGCGATTTCTGTGTAAGGAATGGTGGCATTGTGCATCAAGATATCCAATATCTTCACATCTAGTTTGTCAAGTTGTAAATTTTCGCTCACTGTGGTGGGTTTTAATTATTAGGTTATTAAACAATTTTAAATAATATTGCGAAAATGAAAAACTTTTCTGAATTTGAATAATTTATTTGCAAAAAAAGTAAAGAAAATTATCTTTGTGTCAAGCATCTATTGAAATTATCTCCCCCTATAGTGATGCTGCCTGATGAGGAGCGGGCAGCATTTTTTTTTGCACTTATTTATTCAAAATATCATTTACAGGATTATATGAAGGAAAAAAGATATACACCCATTGACTGCAATCTCTATGATATTTTTACAGATGCCGCAGTTTTAAAAAAACCAATCACTTTAAATATCCAAACATCAGAAGGTGAAAATGTGGTTACTGATCTGGTAGTTGATATGGTAACAGAAAATAAAATTGAATACATCGTTCTTGCAAAAAATGGCAAGCATCGTTTGGATGAAGTCAGAATTGTATCCGTTTAAATTTTCGGTGTTTTGTAATTATCCATATTTCAGATACAGCACTGCAACCTAACTATTTGATATTTTCGTTACAGTAAAAAAAAGAGATTTGAGATATTGGGCACAGGTGTATTATTCTTTTCCAATTCAGTTGCTGTTATTGCATCTGAAAAAAAATCATTTTCTTTTATTCTTCCTGATTCTTATTAGTTTATTATTTACGAATGTATTAGGCAGCAGATATGGAATCTCATTGCTATTTCTGGATCCTGAATATTTAGGTCATGTAGATTTTATAAGCTTCACCATCATGGGATTTGCTTTTGGTGGCACATTCATTTCATGGAATTTGATAAGTTATATTTTCAATGCAAATCATTTTCCATTTCTTGCGACACTGCGTCGTCCGTTTGGCGTGTATTCATTAAATAATGCTGTGTTGCCTTCATTTTTTTTTATTCTATATCTCTATAAACTTATTCAGTTTCAATCATCAGAAGGATTGGTAAGTATGAATGAGGCGTTAACACAAATAGGTGGTTTGTTCACCGGCATGTTTGTGTTTATCACGTTAACTATGCTTTATTTTTCCACTACCAATAAAAGTATTTTACAAATAATTGGCATCAGCAATAAAAAAATGGGAACCGGTTTGGTAACGCCAAATTCATTTGTAGATGGCCGCCATAAATTTAAAGATGAACTGCGCCTTTCAAATTATTTTAATCATGATTTTAAAATTAAAATAGCAAGACCGGTTTATCATTATCCGTATGATGTGATTCGTTCTGTTTACAGACAACATCATGCAAATGCACTTATCATTCAATTGTCTGCATTAGTAATAATTATTCTGCTCGGTCATTTAGTTGACTATCCTTTTTTTCGTATTCCTGCCGCCAGCAGTATTCTGCTTATTATTAATATAGGTATTGTAATTACCGGTGCATTTACCTATTGGCTTGGGCAATGGAAAGTGTTTGCAGCAGTATTATTTCTTATTGTAGTTGATCTTATTATCAGCTCGAATTTTTTGCAATATAAAAATCGTGCAATGGGAATTGATTATAAAAATACTTCGGTTGAATATTCTATTGCAACATTAAAAAGTGCTAACTCAATTGAAAATATGGATGCCGATAAAACGGTGGGTTTGGAAATATTAAATAATTGGAAACATAAATTTGACAGCGCTCCCGATAAACCGAAACTTGTGTTATTAAATGTGAGTGGCGGCGGCTTACGATCCACTATGTTTACTATGCGGGTATTGCAAATGATGGATAGCATTACTAATGGCGGATTAATGAATCATACTGTTTTAATTACCGGCGCTTCCGGAGGAATGATTGCCGCTTCTTATTACCGTGAATTATATTATCGCAAATTACAAGGTGATTTTATAAATCTTGCTTCTGAAAAATATCTGAATAATATTTCATCGGATTTATTAAATGCAGTTTCTTTTACTTTAGTGATAAATGATTTTTTTTATCCCTTAGATAAACTTAAATACAACAATCAAACTTTTCGAAAAGACAGGGGATATATTTTCGAAAAGGTATTGCACGAGAATACGGATTCCATATTATTCAAACCTATGAGTGCATATGCAGATGCAGAATATGCAATGCAAATTCCGATGTTATTATTTTATCCAACAATAATAAATGATGAGCGACAATTATTTATTGGCGCTCAAAGATTTTCTTTTATGTGTGTGCCTTATAATCGCATGCAACATTTCTCATTGCCGGAAGTGGATGGTATTGATATTCATGATTTACTCGGCAAAGAAAATGGTGATAATCTTTTGCTCTCAACCGCTATTCGAATGAACTGCACTTTTCCATATATTTTACCGAAAGTGCATTTGCCCACCAATCCTTCTATTGAAGTGATGGATGCCGGCATTCGAGATAATTATGGAATAGAAACTTCTGTTCGATATGCAGCCACTTTTCAGGATTGGATTTTAAAAAATACCAGTGGTGTAATCATGCTGAATATTCGTGGTATAGAACAGGAAAAACCAATTCAGGAAAAAGTGAGTCAGGGTATTTATGAAAAATTATTTAATCCTGTTGGAAGCTTATATATGAATTGGGTGGAAATTCAGGATTATCAAAATGATTTTTCAATGGAATATTTAAATACAATGCTGAAAGGAAAAATGGAAGTGATTACAATAGATTATCAGCCACCTGCTAACAGACAACGTGCTTCATTGAGTTTGCATTTAACAGCTCGTGAGAAAAAAGATATCGTGGAATCTGCAAACAGCGAAAAAAATCATGCAGCATATAACAAGTTAAAAACAATGTTGACTTATTAAATAATTTTTTCCAGCAAAGCGATATTTTCAATATGAAAAGTATGTGGAAACATATCTATCGGTTGCAGTTTTGAAACTCTATATTTTTCTGATAATAATTGTATATCTCTTGCTTGTGTTGCAGGATTACAACTTACATACACAATCCGGCGTGGTTCCATTTGCAAAATTTGATTCACCACATCTTTATGCATTCCGGCACGGGGTGGATCTGTAATTATCACATCCGGTTTACCATGTGTTTCAACAAATGCTGCATCAAACATTTTATCCATATTGCCACAAATAAATGTACAATTTTCAATGCCGTTTAATTTTGCATTTTCAATAGCATCTTCCACTGCAGTCGGTACTGTTTCTACACCTACCACTTGCTTACATTTATCTGCCATTAATAATGCAATACTTCCCAAACCGGTATAGAGATCATACACTAAATCTTCCTTTTTTAAATCTGCCATTGTAATTGCAATGCTATACAGATTTTTTGCTTGCTCAGTATTTGTTTGAAAAAAAGATTTTGGCCCAAGTCTGTATTTAATATTTTCTATTTGCTCAATAATAAATTCTTCGCCTGAAAAATGATGCATCTCCTGATCATAAATGGTATCATTCACTTTTGAGTTTACCACATAATACAAGGAGGTAATTTCAGGAAAAGTAAATTGCAAATGCTTCATCAATTTTTGGATTAGTTCCATTTCATTTTTAGCAACAATCACAATTACCATAATCTGATTATCGGCAGTATTGCGGATAATTACATTGCGCAAAAATCCTTCGTGTGTACGCAGATTATAAAATTCTAATTCATGAATTAAACCATAACTTTTTAATGCCAGGCGAATTTCATTTGACAACGCAGGTTGCAGATAACAATGTTTTATATCTAAAATTTTATCAAATTTTTTCGGGATATGAAAACCAAGTGCATTTCTATTTTTACCTTCCACAGCAATATCCATTTCCTCTGGCATAAGCCATCTGCTGTCAGAAAAAGTAAACTCTAATTTATTGCGATAATATTTTTCATAAGGTGATGCAAGCACATCAGGTATAATTGAAATATCCATTACTTTTCCAATACGGCGGAATGCATCCTCAACCAATTGTTTTTTAAAAAGCAATTGTGTTTTATAATCAATATTTTGCCAGGTACAACCACCACATGTTCCGAAGTGTTCGCAAAATGCATCCACACGCAATGATGATTTTTTATGAAATACAATAGGATATCCCATTGCATAATCACTTTTATTTTTTTGAATTTGTGCATCTACAATATCACCCGGAATTGTTTTTTCTACAAACACCACTTTCCCTTCGTGCCTTGCCATACCGTAACCTTTGTCGGCAACGCTAGTTATTTCTAACTGTGCAAATACAATATTCCTACGCCGCTTTTTCATACTTCCTACAATAGATTTTTTAATAATTTTTTTTCATTGTTAAATCACAATCGCACGAATTGTTTGGAAACAAGAGGCACATCATTCAAAGTGATTTTTAAAATATAGGTACCACTTTGCAGAGGCTCGGTGGAGAAGGTCAATCTTGTTTCGCCCGCAGGTGCATTCCTGGTAATTAATGTTTTCATCAATTTACCTTGCATATCATAAATACTACATTCTACTTTCCCTGATTGAGAAAGATAAAATGTTGTTTCAAAATATGTATCTGCAGGATTTGGAAATACGTTTACATCCCTTAAAATTTCTATTGCATTTAATGAAACAGGAGGAAGAGAATCGTTGGTGCGCAAATTAGAAATCCATGTTGCATTATTTCTGTTAGTGAACGGACCAAGATCTTTTAATTTTCCATATGTTCCTGAAACCCACACATTGCCCGGCGCATTATATTTTCTTTGTGAACCTGTATAATCACCCCAACGCTCATAATATCCGCTAATTACATTTACATAAGTTTCACCGGATTTTAAATGTAGTCGTTCAGAATATTCTCCTTGATTATAAAAAAATGCACTCATGCCTGCATACACTTCAGGTGAAGAATGATTCATTACAATTATACATTGATCATCATTTTCAAAACGTCCGCTATAACTAATATTTGGATAGCCAAAATCAAGTGAATCATCACCGATAATATGTCCGGTAATATTATTATCACCATCCAGATCAGTTATCATTCCATGATAAATTCCTGAAAATCCTGTTGCCGGATCTAAAGTATTTGCAACAAATTGAATCCAACCATTTTCCATAACAGCACCTAATATTCTACCATCATTCGTATCAAACGTGTGCGAATTATATTGGCGTGCCTGTGGCGGAACAGCATAGTTTACATCGCTAAGAGAAAAATTAATTTCTGCAATAGTTTCTACAGCATCTAATGTACCTGTTATCTCCACAATAAAAATTGTATCGTTGGTTTCTGCAAAATTTCTATTACTTAATAAATACATGTTAGGTCCATAAATAGTACTGCCACCTTTTACAGGACATAAATTTCTAATTGGATTTCCTTCAAATAAAATATCATCCCAGAACACTGCACTTAAATCGGCTCCTGAATAACCACTATCTAAATTCATTTGCCAAATCAGTGTTTCGCTAAAACCTGTCTGCCAAGGTTCACCCGGAATTATTGAATTACCGGTAATAAATAATTCGTGTTGTGTTATAGCCAGCATCGGAAAATCCGTCCATGTATCATTGTCTTTTGGATTGCCGGGCAGTGAATATAAATTCCAGTTATCTAATGGATTATTTGTTTGTGAAAATGCAACAATGATGTCGGTATTGTTTGCTTCATCTCCGAATACAAGATTTAGAAATACAATTATAAAGCGATCATGTACGGGATCATACATCACTTTTGGATCGAATTTATCTCCTGTAATTTCTAATGTATCAGAAAATGTTTCTAATGAAAAACTGGCAAGTGTACTTCCGGATTGATCGAAAATATAAATGGAAGTATTAATTACAGAAACTATCATTCCACCATTGGAAATGGCAATATCATTATCATTGGGAACACTACTGCCCATTGTGTTTCCTTCAAAACTTGTAAGCGTATCCGGAATCGGTACAAATGCACTACTTCGAAAATTTGATTTCCCCGGAAAAATTTTATTTGCATATAATGTTTCTTTCAGAGCAATTAAGAAACTTCTATACGAACCTGATCCAGGCGCAGGCATTTCCAAAGAATACATGGTTGTAAAAAAATCCGGTTGAAATTTAGAAGGATCAGAAACACCTGCTTTTGGAATAGAAAATATATCTGATTTATTAAAAGTAGTTTTTTGTGCAAATGCAGGGTAGAAAAAACAAAGTGTAAGAATTGATAAAATAATTTTTCGCATACGTAAATATTGAGATTACAAATTTACGTCTTTAAAAAATCCACATGAATACAAATTCATTATTGCAATACAATACTGGGCTTAAATCGCTTATCCATTTCCGCAATTGTATGTTCCATGCGAGTTACAGATGCATCCCAGCTAAACGTATTTCTGATGTCAATTCCTGTTGTTGCAAGTTTTTTATAGTGCAAATTGTTTGTATAAAACTTTTCTATAGCGGCCACCATTTCTCCAATATTTTCCGGATTAAAATACAATGCATTTTCTCCCGCCACTTCGGGTAAACTGGAGCGATTACTACTTATAACCGGCACATTACAATAGCGTGCTTCCAACACCGGAATTCCAAATCCTTCAAATAAGGATGGATAAATTAATGCTTCTGCGCCCCCCATTAATTCGGCAAGTTCCGGCAATTGCAAATGCCCTGTGAATATTACATCTTGTTTACAGTGCATGCTCTCAAAAGCTTCCTTTGTTGCATCAGTTTTCCATGCCATACGCCCTGCAATTACCAATTTGTAATCTGTGTTATGTTTAGCTTGAAACTGATCATAAGCAAGCAATAAATTCTTCACATTTTTTCGTGGATGTACAGAGCCTACATAAATAAAATAAGGTTTGCCCGAAGTATATTTTTGTCGCACTGCAATTTGTTGTTCAGCATTTAGAGGTTTGTACGCATCACTAGCGCCATTAAAAATCACATCAATTTTTGAAGGCTCAATATTATATTGTGTTATAATATCTTGCTTTGAAAAATCGGATACTGTAATTATTTTATCTGCTTTATGTGCAAACAGCGGAGTATATTTTCTATAATATCTGCTTACAATTTGCGGTGTATGTTCCGGATAATGTTCAAAGCCCAAATCATGCAAAACCAATAATGTAGGTAAATGCGTTTTTGTGGACATAAATCCATCGGTAGAAATAAACAGATCGGGATTATAACGTTCTAAAATTCTTGGGATAGAATAATCAAACCAGAATTGCCACAAGTAAGGATGCCGGGCAGGAGGCCATACTTTTTCACCAATTACATTATCGGCGAAAATAAATTCTTCTGGAAATTCTCTGTCGAATAAAAAAACAAACTCATGCTCCGGATGTCGTTGCACTAATCGTTTCATGGTTTCATAAGTAAACCATCCAATACCTTCCAATCTATTTTTAATCAGAAAACGGGTGTTCACAGCTATGCGCATACGCTTTTTGTTTCAGTGGTTAGTTCAATAATTTAAATGCGATACTGTGTAGAAATTTTTATTATACCTTGAAGTTTAGAGTAGAGTTGTTTTCGATATACAGGTATTTTGAGGCAATTATACTTATTTTTAGTCCGCTGTCAAAATAATGAAGAAAAGTTTTCTTGCAAATTTAAGTTTCCTGATTTTCGTGAACTTGCTCATTAAGCCATTTTGGATACTTGGCATTGATCGCACTGTGCAAAATACGCTTGGTCCCGAGGAATACGGACTTTACTTTTCTTTATTCAATTTCTCATTCTTGTTTCAGGTAATATTGGATTTTGGAATAAACAATTATAACAACCGACATATAGCACAGGATCCTTCCCGATTGCAACAATATTTTTCAACTACGCTTATTGCGAAATTGCTTTTTGGTATTCTATATACTATTGTAGTTTATTTGTTTGCTTTTGGAATTCGTTTCGATACACATCAATTACAAATTCTGGGATTATTAATTATCAATCAGATTTTCCTTTCCTTCTATATTTTTATTCGCTCCAATATTTCTGCGCTGCAATTTTTCAGAACCGATGCAGTGTTATCCGTTTTGGATAAACTTATCAGCAGCCTGATTTGCATTTTAATATTATGGACAACGGTATTGCCTTTTAAAATTTCGATTAATAATTTTATAGGCGCACAGATTATTGCATATATCATTGCAGGTGTTGTGGGTTTAATTGCGTTGTGGGCACATTTAAAACATATTCAATTCCAATTCAGACCGGAAGTTTTAAGAGAGATAATTCGCAGAAGTTTACCCTTTGCAATGCTTACTTTTTTAATGACGGTTTATTATCGTATTGATGGTGTTATGATAGAGCGTATGTTGGGTGAGAATGGCGCACTTGAAGCCGGAGTGTATGCATCTGCATTCCGTTTATTAGATGCTCTCAGTATTTTAGGATTAATGTTCGCCACTATTTTATTGCCAATGTTTTCCCGCATGATTCATCAGCAAGAACCCACACAAGCTTTTGCAGAATTAAATTTTAAACTCATGTTTTTTCTTTCTGTGGGAAGTGGTGTTGCATTTATTTTTTACCGACAACAAATCATGAGTTTACTTTATGTGAATGCAACATCTGACTATGGAAATATTTTTGGACTGTTGATGTTGAGCTTTATAAATATCAGCATCGTTTACATTTTCGGTACGTTACTTACGGCAAATGGCAGCCTCAGAACATTAAATTTAATTGCAATTGGTGGAGTAATAATTAATGTTGTATTAAACCTATTTCTTATACCAAAATATTTTGCTGCCGGTGCGGCTATTGCTACGGTAATTACTCAATTGTTTGTAACAGCGGCACATATTTATCTAACCTATTATGTGATGCAATATAAAATGCGAATAGCACTTTGGTTGCGTGCTGCTTTTTTTGTTATTCTATATATCGGATTTTGTTTTCTTATTTATTCCATACCACTGAATTGGCCTTATCAATTATTTATCAGTATGGCAGGTAGTCTTCCTCTGGCAATTGTATTAAAAATATTAAACCCTTCAGAATTATTACCTGCTTTTAGAAATATAAAACAGTAAAAAACCTGTCGGTGGGATTTCCTACTTTTACAGCTCAAATTTTTACATCATGCCCGAACAAAGAAACGATTTGATTGAGCTTATCAGGATTGCCCTGAAATGGAAAAGACCAATCATTATCACAACTATTATTGCCGCATTAGGTTCTGCTGCATTCTCCTGGTTTTTTATGCCGAATTATTATAAGTCAAGTGTTAACTTTTATCCGGCAAATCCGGTAATGACAGACAGGCAAGTATTGTATTCAAATTCATTAGGAGAAATTGAAATTGATTACTTCGGCGGAAGCAGTGATGTTGATAGAATTCTTACACTTGCAAATGGTACACCTACTATTGACTACATTATTAATAAGTATCATTTGATGGAACATTATGGTTATGATTCCACAAATACAATGTCGAGATACAAAACCAAAAAGAAATTTTTAAAGAATTATAAAGCAGTAGAAACTGAATTCGGCGCCATTGAAATAACAGTATGGGATTCAGATAAGAATTTGGCTTCAGATATGGCTAATCATATTGCATTAACCGTAGATAATCATAACCGGGATATGCTATTGCGTGATAAATTTATTGTAATCGAAACTTTTAAGGATATAATAAGTGATAAGCAAAATGCTTTAGATCAACTTACAGATAGTCTGGAAATTATGTTGAGTAGTTCAGCTAATACGGAAAAAATGAAGCAGATGGAATTTAATGTGGATGCGGCAATGAAAAATCTTGCAGAAAACAGAAAATTAATGGAACAGTATGTAACATCTACCAGCTCAAAATTTTCTACAATACATATTACAGAAGAAGCTTACCCTGCAATCAGAAAAGATAAACCTGTACGCTCACTAATTGTAGTTGCCTGCACAGTTGGTGCATTTATTTTTATGTTATTACTTGCAGTGATTACAGAAAATTACAGAAAAATAAAACACAGACTAACAGATGCCTGAACTGGCAAAATTTGCAGATGAAAAAAAACTGATGTATGCTGGAGCCAGTTTGTTTTTGGTTTCTATTGGTGCTGCTATTATTGCAAATGAACCACTCATTTGTCTTGCACCAATTGCATTTCTGCTTGCTTATCAATTGCTGATTGATTATCGTCCGGTGTTTTATTTATTGTTGCTTTCCACTCCGGTAGCATTAGAATATCAATTTGATAGTGGCTTAGGTACGGATATACCGACTGAGCCTCTGGAGATTTTACTGATGTTCACATTTATATTTTATGTTATTCTGCAAAAGGAACATTTGCGTTTAGAGTTTTTCAGGCATCCGATTTCTGTAATTATTTATATCCATTTTGCATGGATACTCATAACAACTTTATTTTCTACCGATATAGCCATTTCTTTTAAATATGTACTTGCAAAAACATGGTATATCACCACTTTTTATTTTGTGGCAGCGCATGTAATGCGAAAGGCAGAAGATTTTAAGATTGCATTTTGGCTATTGTTTATTCCCACTCTTATTGTTGTAATAAATACGCTGATTAATCATTACAATTATCAATTTCGATTTAGCGAAGTAAATAAAACGATGTATCCGATTTTTAGAAATCATGTTAATTATGCGGTGTTTCTTTCACTGATGTTACCTCTTATTTTTTTAGCTTCTACCTGGTATAAAAAATATTCTTGGCAAAAAATGTTGCTCAATCTTTCCAAGTTAATTTTTATCGCTGCTATATATTTTGCTTATACACGTTCTTCATGGCTATCAGTAATTGCGGCGTTAGCAGGTTTTATAATTATTCGCAAGAGAATACTGGGATGGGCGGTTGCGTTTGCAGTGGTTGCTGTTAGTGTTTTTGCCGTGTATATGTTGCAGAATAATACCTATTTAAAATATGCACCGGATTATAAAAAAACAATTTATCATCAGGATTTTTCTGAACACATGGCATCTACTGCTACCTTAGAAGATGTTTCGAGTGCAGAGCGAATTTATCGCTGGGTAGCAGGTGTAAATATGATTAAAGAAAAACCCATCACCGGGTTTGGTCCTTCGCAATTTTATTATAATTATAAAGAACATGCAGTAAATAAATTCACGACCTATATCAGCCGTAACGAGGAAAGATCTACCATTCATAATTACTATCTCACTATGGCTTGCGAGCAAGGTTTTCCGGGCTTATTGATTTGGTTAGTGCTGATAATAAGTGTGCTGATGCTAGGGCAAAGATTGTATTTCAGATGTACCGGCGAAACTAAATTACTTGCGCTTACACTCACATTAAGTTTCATCACTATTCTTGTAAATATTTCATTAAGTGATTTGATAGAAGCGGATAAAATAGGTACCATGTTTTTTATGATAATTTCTTTATTGGTTACAATAGAAATTAATAGCAGAAAAGAAAAAGTTAGCGGCTGAACTATTTTCCAAAAATCTTTACGGCAAGAATTGTAATGTCGTCCACCAAGTCATTTGCTTCTTTGTAATTGGTGATAATTTCAATTAATTCATGCGTGATTTTTTCTGCACTACGATTGTAGTCATGTTTTAAAAATGCGGTAAGTCCTTTCAATGAAAATACTTGATTATTCTCATTAACAAGATCTGTTAATCCGTCGGTATAGCATAGTATTGTAGTGTCATCCTCCACTTTAACTTCACCAGATTGAATATTGGGTAAATTTTCGAACATACCCAAAATCGTGCATCCGGTTTCCAATAATTGAGAGTTGTTTTTAGTAACAAGTACCGGCGGGTTATGTCCTGCATTTACATATCTTAAGATGCGTGTCTTCCTGTTATAAATACCAAGAAACATAGTGATAAATTTTTCACCACGAGTACTCAATAATACACCGGCATTTAATTTCTGAATAAGAATATCAATGCTGGTGTGATTTGTTTTTACCAATTCACGCAGTTGCGCCTGAAAGTTCGCCATTAATAAAGCAGCAGCAATTCCCTTACCTGAAATATCTGCAATACAAAAGGCAAATTCATCATTGCCTAATTCCATGAAATCATAATAATCGCCACCCACATTAATATGCGGTAAATAAATTGCCGCCATTTCAAATTCATTATTCTTTGGCAACTTATCCGGAATAAGCATAGTTTGCACTTGTGCTGCAACTTCCAATTCACGCTTTAATGCTTCCTGTTCTTTTTCTTTTTTAAATAATTTTTTATTTTCAATAGCAACAGAAATAATGTTAGCCACAGTTTGCACTAATTTTATTTTTTCTTCTAATGGTTCATAGCTTTTCAGCATCGGTGTACTCATCAGAAGAAAAGCAAGAGGTTTTTGTTTATGAAAAACAGGAATAATTAAATCGAAATCTTTTAATATATCTGGACGTGAATTTCCCAAATCAGAAAGGATTACTAACTGTTTGAAGTGCAGAAGATCTCTTTCTACATTTATAAAAATATGATGTAAATCATATCCCTGACTTGCTTTCACTTGCCAGGTATTTTGATTAAAAAATAACAAGTAATGATCCACACCTAACTGCTCACTTAACAGTGTATCGAATAATTCAAAAAGACGTGATGCAGGTTCATTTAAATTAATTGCAGTAGTTACTTCCAACAATGCATCTATCTCCAGTTGTTTTAATTTCAACTGATAGCGCAACATATCCATAACATTTAATCCTGCAATTGGCATAAGCTTCTGTTAGCTCTAAGTTATAATTTATTTTAACAATTGAGTTATGTATTTCCTACTTGTGACTTTATGTCTAAGGCATCACGCAATCCATTGCCAATCATAAAAAACGCAAGCACTAATAAGGTTATAGCAGTGCCGGGAATTAATGCGAGATAAGGATCCGTAATTAAGTTGTCTTTATATTTTGAAATCATTAATCCCCAACTTGGTGCAGGAGGTTGTACACCAATACCCAAAAAACTTAATCCTGCTTCTGTAAGAATTGCATAAGCAAAATTTGCTGCGGTAATCACGATTACTGGTCCGATTATATTGGGAAGAATATGTAAGAAAACTGTTCTGAAATTACTGTAGCCAAAGTTTTTTGTTGCAGTAATATATTCCATTTCACGTACTTGCATTACTTGTCCTCGTACTAATCGTGCTATGTCCACCCACATCGTTAAACCCACTGCAATAAAGATTGTATAGAACTGTTGACCGAATGCAAATACAATTGGAAATACTAGTAATAGTGCGGGTATAGCCCAAATTACGCTCATCGTCCACATGAGGAAATTATCTACTGGAAAAAGAAATTTTCTTTTTAAAATACTTATTTCAGGAAGTTCTTTTTTAAAAAATCCTGCGGCTGCTCCAATGGGAATTCCAATTAATAAAGCAATGAAAACTGCAATACATCCTACAGCAAGAGAAACTCTGACACCTAACAACATTCTGCTGAAATAATCACGACCAAGATCATCTGTTCCAAATAAAAAATATTTATTGCTGATTGCATTTTTTTCTATTTGATGTAATTTGTCGCTTGCATTAAAATCTGAAATAATCTGTTGCACCGGAAAATGCAATGTATCTCCTGCAATTCCATCACCGAGATATCTCTCCACTAAGAGCGAATCACTTTGCATCCAATAATTTTTAATAGGAATTAATCTGTAGGATAATTCTTTTCCGCTGATTAGCCATTTAAAAAAACTGGTTTTTTTATGTTGAATTTCTAACGGGACTTTTAAAACAGTGATATGAAAGCCCGGTGATTTAAATGCAATTTCATTCATCTGAAATCCTGCATTTGGAGTTGGATCAGGAGCAATGAGATGAGCTGAAATGAAAATTACAAATGCATAAAATAATGTTACAGCACCGAACATAGCACCCGTATCTGCAATAAAACGACTTGTTACTTTAACTGTTTGTGGATTTGCAAATCGTTTTTTTTGTTTAATTCTTTTCCAAAGAAATTGCAAAAGAAAAATAAAGGGTACATATAGAATAAACCAAACCGCAGCAATAAGCAATAGGATGCGCATTACTCCATAACATACATTCAATAGTATTTGGAAGAAACTATTTTCTGAGGTATTAAAAAAGATAATTACAGTTAGCAGAACAACAATTCCGAAAACCCATGCAAGGAGAGTCGCTATTTTTTTTAGATTTAATTTCAAAGCAATTTACTTGTTTGCGTTAGTGCGCACTTCTCTTCCTTTCCAGTAATATTTTCCGGCGGCACCAGCAGGGCCAATAAATAAAATATAAATTACATGAGCCACCTGCATCGGAAGCACTAGCCATAAAAAATTTTCACGTTTAAAAAATTTGGTTACCGAATAAGTAAATAACGTATCTATACAAATTTTCATCAGGAATTGACCCATTGCCAAGCGCAGATAATGTGGTTGAAACAATCCTAAGATGAGATTTAATAATAGCAATGCATTAAATAAATAAGCGAATATTAAAATCCATGTAATGCGCTTGTCTTCGTAGTGTGTTGACTTGGATGTCCAACGAACACGCTGCCGCCAAAAAGTGCTGAAATCTTTTTCAGTATGCGTATATACAATTGCCTCCACACATTTATTAAACATTATTTTACCGGGAAATTTTTTCCCCAGTTTATGCATCAACATCATATCATCTCCGGTAGGGATATAATCAATATCATTATAGCCATCCACTGCTTTAAAAGCTTGTTTTGTAAATGCGAGATTCGCTCCGTTACACAAATTATAAAAACCATTGCGAATAGAAGCACCTGCAATTCCAACAAGACTTAAAAAATCTAATGTTTGAAATTTTCCGAGAAAAGAACTGTCGTAAAAAAAATTCACAGGTCCGGCAATCATCACCGGTTTATATTTTTCATACATGGATACGGTAGCAAACAGCCAATTACTTCCCGGTCTGCAATCCGCATCTGTTGTAATCATTAATTCACCTTTCGCATTTTCTATAGCCACTTCAATCGCTTTCTTTTTATATGCTTTTAAAGGAAAATCAACAGGTACATAATCGGCAAGTGAAATTAATCGCACATAACTATATCCACTTTTACGCACCATAGCAGCGGTGTTGTCAGTAGAAAAATCATCTACAACTATTACGTCTAAAAATTTCTTATTAAAATTCTGTGCATCTATACTTTCCAGAAGGCCTTTGATATTATGTGCTTCATTGCGTGCAGGAATAATAATCGTAACCAGTGTTTGCAAGTTGCCGGGAACAGGTACAAACAAGCGAAGTCGTCGCCACCCGCTGTAGTAATAACTTATTAATGCTACATACGCAACGGTAAATAGTAAAGTGATAATTGTCAATACATTCATGCAAGCACTTTTGTTATTTCGGCATTCAATAATTCGTCAATAAAATAATGTCCACGTGGTAAAATAACCAAACGGCAATTCAATAATCCTTTTGCAAAATATTCTCCCACAGAAACAGGAATCACTTCATCCCTTTCACCAAAAAATAAATATATATGCACAGCATTATCATTTAGTTTCTGTTTTAATTCAATAACATTCACCTTAAAATCCACCATAGAAATCCAGGAGTCAAATAATCTTTTGCGTTTCTGTTCAGTATCCATGTGATTCATTGTGAATTTATGTAGCCAGGGGGAAATTAATTTTCTGCGATTTAAGAAATGTATAAAGTTAAAAAACCATGTGGGGCGGCTAATGGTTGTTTTAAACAAATACCTTCCCCATTTTGGATAAACCGCTATGTTGTATAATTTTTTTGTACGAATTCCATCACTTGCCAATAGGAATAAATTTACAATACGCTCCGTCATATAAAAAGCAACTGCCATCGCAAATTTTCCGCCCATACTAAATCCAAGTACAGAAAAATGTTGTATAGATTTTTCAGAGGTAAACATTGTAATGATACATTCCAAATCTGTGTGGGTAAAATGATTTGATTCATTCCAGATAGTATCTCCATGATAGGGCAAATCAAAACTGTAAACAGTAAACTTGAAACCCAATGAAGCATTGAGACAATGAAAACTATTGGATGATTCGCCAAATCCATGAAAGGCTAATAGTGTCTCAGAACCATTGCCAAAAGTGGAGTAATGAATGTATGAGTCCTTGTATTTTAAAATGCTGGTTTCCATTGCCGGGGGCTAAGTTAGCTGACCGCTTCGCTTATTATGTAATTTATAGAGTGATACTGTAATTTCAATTTAAATAAAATCAATTATTTTTAATGAAATTTAAACCCCCTTTCCAATGAATATTGAGGAACTGAATAATTTATACCACACATTTTTTAATCTCCAAACACCACTTGCATATCGTCAATTTATACATGGAATAAAACAAGTGAAAGGAGAAGGATATCGGTTTATCCTAAAAAATAAACATGGGAATAATAACCTATACAACTCAGATGCAGACAGATTGACGAAGCAATTAGAACTTATTCAAAGTGAAAAAGATGAAGCATTGAAAGGGGAAAATTATGAAGAAGCAGCAAAATTTCGAGATGAAGAATTACAGATTCAGCAGCAATTAAAAAATACTTCACCATCTGTACATTCCACTTTTAATCTCTCTAAATTAGATTCTAAAACTATTGAATTTACTCCCGATATTGATAATCTGGTAAATACCATTCTCGCTGATTTGATTTCGCATATTTAATAAATTGACAGTTGACAGTTGACAGTTGACAATGAAAAAAACTCATCACTAATTAAATGGCTTTTGGCCATTAGCTATTAGCTGTTGGCGAAAGAAAATCGACATTGATTTCTTACTGCTTCTCACTGTTTTTTTCATTTACCATTCACCATTTATAATATATAATTGCATTTTGCCAATTGCTTATTTTTTTTTATTCACTATTCACTATTCACTATTCACTATTCACTATTCACTATTCACTATTCACTATTCACTATTCACTACTCACCACTCACTACCCTTCAAATCCTGCAATAAATAACTGTAAGCTTTTCTAATAAGTCCTGAATAATTTTTTGATTTAATTACTTCCACTTTATTGCTTTGCTTATCTTTTAGTTGCATTGTAAATTTTTCATCATCATCCATATCTATCGTGATAGAATATTTAAGAAGAACTGCTTTAAGCATTGTTGTATTGCGCACAATTATAAAATTAAAATTAAGAAATTGCTTTTATATCTAGTTGGAATTACATTTAAATTACTTCACGTATATAAATCTATTTTATAACCGTGAAGTAATTTATAGATTAGTGCAAATATATCTTGCTATCTTTTTATAAAAGTGTTGTTATTTAAGTAAAAATTCAGTGTTATTCTTTTACAAATAATTGCGTGGCTGAATCATTTCCTTGCAGTATTTCAATAGAATAAATTCCTGCAGGCAACATTGAGATATCTAAATCAAAATTATTTTCATAGATAGAATATGTTTTGATTGTTCTACCCATAACATCAACCAAAATAATTGTTTTTTGCACATTACCGTTTATCTCAATATGTAATTGATCATATGCAGGATTTGGATATAATTGATACATATCTGTTGGCCGAATATTTAGGATAGCCACAGGTTCTTGAGGATTCAACAAACTATCATTACAAATACATGCTGAGCGATGATAGTCTCGACGGAACATTTTCCATTCCGGACCATTTCCCTCTCCCCAAGTAACCATATATACTCTACCAAAATTATTTTCTACATCCGGATATTCTGCATGACCACCGGCTACAAATGCATCTAATATTCCATCGTTATTAAAATCCGCAATCAGTGGTGCAAACTCCAATTCAAAATCATCATCACCAAAATCCGCTTTTAAATCTATGTTTTTTATAAAAGCACCATTCTCTCCTCTTAATGAAATTATTTTTCCTTCGCTTGAGCAAAATGTAAGGTCAGGATAAGCATCTCCATTTATATCTGCAAGTGCAATTCCACGAAATGCTTGTCCATAATCAGGAATATTATAGCTCCATAATAATTCTCCATTATGATCAACGGCACCTATTTGAAACCAATCATTAAAAACTACTTCCAAGAATCCATCATTATTTAAATCTGCCATAGAAGTAGGCGCACCTATATAATATGAGTTAGAAGGAAATTGATATTCCCAGTTGAGTTCACCATTTGTTGCATTGAAACAATGAAGTATGCCTGCGTAATCACCAATTACTAATTCAACTATTCCATCATTATCCATATCGCCAAATGATACACCATGATAAATCACATCTTCAGGTGCATCACTTTGCCAGATCAAGGATGCATCATTTCCATTATAGCAGAATAATTTATGGTTAACGCCAAAGCTCCATGTAGCTATAACAAAATCCAATTGTCCATCGCCATTTGCATCCAACAAAGCGGGTTCTGTTTGTATCCATGAGTCAGGATCTACTTCTAATTCCCAAACTACCGAACCATCTTCACCATTCAGACACAACACATAACCACCAAATTGCCCGTGAATAATTTCCGGTTTACCATCGTTGTCCACGTCTCCTATAACAGGAGGTGAATCGCTTCCACGCATTGGAGTTTGCCATTGTACAAAACCACTATCCGCATCAATACAAAATGTAGTTGGATTGCAAGATCCTGCAAGTATCACTTCCAAATCACCGTCCATATCCACATCATAAATAACTGGTGCAGCATCTCCGCAGCCGCCAATATCATAAGTCCATATAATGGAGCCGTCCCCTTCTAGCATGTATAATAACCCATCATTGCGATAAGTGCTGAAACATACATCCAAAAATCCGTTGCCATTAACATCGGCAGCCGCAGCTTGCCCAAATGCCATATCATTCATATCAAAGGACCAAAGTATTTCTGGGGTTTGAGCGAAAGTGATATTACTTATCACTATGTAAGATATCAGTAAGCATTTTTTCAATTGTGTGATTATTAATTATGTTCGTTAAAAGTAGATAATATTCATAAAAGCAAAGACTTTGAAGAGTTTATAGTTTTCAAATAATTGAAATTATATAATAAGCAATTGGAAAAATAGGCTACTTATTATTCGAATCGAATTGATACATTATTTACGTTTTAACATCCAAAGCTTTTAGACTACAGAAAATGATTAAAGGGATTAATTCAATTAGAAAAAATTTCGATTATTATATAAATACAACATTAAGAGGTGCAGTTTAAATCTCACGGTGTTTTATCAAATATAAATCAACATTATAAAATTTCATTTTAGGAAGAGCCTGATCAATTCTTGTGTAAAGGCAGGGCATGGATGACCTATTTTTCCCCAAAATATTGAGCTATAAAAATCAATACGAGCACCTAAAAATTTTAATAAGAAGATATTAATTAGGGGTATACATGCAGTTGTAAATAGTGATTATCTTTTATTTAAAATCAGTGTTAATATTCGGAAAAGAAGGATAAAAGGACAACTTTAAAATTCATGCTTTAATTGCCGGGATTACCAATAAAATCAATGGTTACAGCTTAAATAATTCTATTCTATCCAAAATTCTCTTTAAAATATTAGTCTTAATTTTTTTAGGGAAATGATCTTATACTTTAAAAAATATCTTTGGAATATTTGATTCTTAAATCTTCCTAAAAAATATATTAAGCATTAAAAAAATAATAATCCGGTCGGAACAATTGTTGCACTTCTGTGTTTCATATTTCGAACAAACTTATTTTTTAACAAACTAAAAACTTATTTTATGGGAGGCCTATTATACACTATCGCAGTAATACTTATTATTATTTGGGCAATTGGATTTTTTGCCTATAGCGTTGGATCTATTATTCATATACTTTTAGTAATTGCTGTAATTGCTATTATCTTGAGAGTTATACAAGGAAAAAGACCAGTTTAGTAATACATTTTATGAAGTACATTTTTAAACAAAAAAACAAATATATGAAATCAGACAAAGCAGTATTAGGCTTCTTGGCCGGATTAGCCACAGGCGCCATTTTAGGAATTCTTTATGCACCAAGTGCAGGTAAAGAAACCCGAATTAAGATTGTGGAAGGAGCTAAAGAGGCAAGAGACACCGCAACAAAAACAGTAAAAGATTTAAGCAAACAAGCCATGGAGTTAAAAGATATGGCTATGGATAAACTTAGCAATGCAGAAAGTGCAGTTAGAGACACACTTTCACATGCAGACAGTACTGCAAAGCAAGCTGAAAGAGAAATTAAGCAGAAAACAAATATCTAAGAATAGTTTCAGCAAGTTATTATCAGAAAAGAAGAGCCGTATTTCATTAATTGAATGCGGCTTTTTTTATTTCATTCAACCAAAGATTCTTCAAAACTCAAAGGATAATTCCCCTTCAATGTGTAAATCTTTCTAAGTATAAACCCGGCAAAAGCTCTACTTTATATTTTCAGTTGTAACCATTCCAAATCCCAATTACTCTAATCATATATTAACTGCCAAGAATAGAAGGGCAAAGAGTTGTTATAACCGACTAAGGGTATAATGCTTTTTAAAATTTTTAATAAAAATTATTGTCTGAAAAGTTGGGTTAATATTACCGAAGTGAAGAGATGAGGATGTGGAGGAATTGCGAATTTAATTGGATAAGGACTTTAAATTTTTACTTAAATGATGACTCAAACAGAAAAGTTTACAGAAACAGAGATTGTTGAAAGAGTGATTAATGGGGAAAAATCACTTTATGAAATAATTGTAAGACGATTTAATCCTTATTTATATAAAGTAGGGAGGTCGTATAATTATAATCACGAAGACACTCAAGACTTAATGCAGGAAACTTTTGTGGATGCATATAAAAGCCTGAAACAATTTGAAGGCCGCTCAGATTTTAAAACCTGGCTTGTTCGAATAATGCTCAACAATTGTTATCATAAAAAAGAGAAGTCCAGTTTTAAAAATGAAATTTCACAAGATTTAAATATCAACTCAAATCCAATGTTTACAAATTCAAATAATGATACAGAAAAAGTAATTCAAAATCGGGAATTAGGGCATATCCTCGAAGATGCACTGAGTGAAATTCCATTGGATTATCGTGTTGTATTTTCTTTGAGAGAAATAAACGGATTTAATGTAGCAGAAACTGCAAACTTGCTGAACATAACTGAAGCCAATGTAAAAACCCGACTTAGCAGATCGAAGTCTATGCTGAGAAATGAAATTGAGAAAACATATTCTACTGCCGAGTTATTTGAATTTAACTTAATTTATTGCGATGCAATTGTAGAAAATGTTATGAAAAGAATAAATGAACTCTGATATCACCATGGAAAAAACAGTAATTAAAGAAGTAAACAAAATATTAAGTCACTCAATTCCTTCAAATTCACTTGCGTTGAGCGATGAAGAAAAAATTGAAAAGATAGAATTTCATTTTGCAAAAATTATGGATATACTCGGGTTAGATCTTCATGACGACAGTCTTCGTGGAACCCCAAAAAGAGTAGCAAAAATGTTTGTAAAAGAACAGTTCAGTGGATTAAATCCTATCAACAAACCAAAAGTAAGTTTATTTGAAAATAAGTATGATTACCATGAAATGCTTATTGAAAAAGATATAACACTGTATTCAAATTGCGAGCATCATTTTGTACCTATAATTGGAAAAGTACATGTAGCATATATTCCCGGCAAACAAATTATCGGCTTATCAAAAATAAATCGCATTGTACATTATTTTGCAAAGCGTCCGCAAGTGCAGGAACGTTTAACTATACAAATTTCTGACGCATTAAAAGAGGTGTTGAAACATAATGATGTGGCAGTTGTTATTGAAGCAGATCATCTATGCGTGGCTTCAAGAGGTATTAAAGACACGAATAGTAAAACAATTACTTCCTGTTATTCCGGTAAGTTCGAAACACAAGCCATTAAGCAGGAATTTTTATCGAACATTTTTAAAAAAAAGGATTTTCATAATGACACATGTAGTTAAAATAATATCAAAAGAAAAGATCACACACGATGTACTTCATATAGTTTTAGAAAAACCTGCGACATTATCATTTACACCCGGACAAGCAGCGGATATTTCAATTAATAAAACAGGTTGGGAAAAAGAAATGAGACCTTTTACATTTACTTCTCTACCCGGAGACGAACATGTTGAATTTACTATTAAAACATATCCGTCGCATAATGGGGTTACCGAACAATTACTTTCCTTAAAAGCAGGTGATGAATTATTAATTCATGATGTGTTTGGAGATATTTCCTATAAAGGGGATGGAATTTTTATTGCCGGCGGAGCAGGGGTTACACCTTTCATTGCAATTTTTAAGGAGCTTGAAAGAAAGCATGAAATCGGCAATAATAAACTGCTGTTTGCAAACAAAACAAAAGCGGATATTATTCTTGAAGATAAATTCACTAAGCTATTAGGTAAAAATTTCATCAATATACTTTCTGATGAAGCTTTGGATAATTATGAGCATGGATATATTACTGCTGATCTGATTAAAAAATATTCGGATAACAGTACGCATTATTATTATGTGTGTGGGCCGGACCCAATGATGGACGCCATAGAAAAACAGCTTACTTCTTTAGGAGTTGCGGCTGATAATATTATCAAAGAAGGATTTTAATTCAACCAATTTTTTTTCTGTATTAGGGAAGGATTTATAGAGATTTATAAAAGAATTTCTAATAAAAGACCTTTGCATCCGGAATATCCCAAGATATTGTAATTTTGAATTATTCTAAATAAGGATATCAAAATTATAATGGGAAATACAACATTGAACATGGAACAAGGGCATTGGATCTTAGCCAAAATGGGTAAGAAAGTGCTGCGCCCCGGAGGGAAAAAGTTAACTACAAAACTTATTGAAAATCTAAAGTTCACATCTGAAGATGATATCGTTGAGTTTGCACCCGGGCTAGGTTTCACTGCATCCATTGCTTTAAAAAGCAACCCTAAAACTTATACCGGTATAGAATTAAATGAAGAGGCCGCAGGTATTTTACGCAAAACGATAAATGGAAATGGGAAAAAAATAATTATTGGGAATGCTGCTGAATCTACTTTGCAAGATAATTCGAGTAATAAAGTATATGGAGAAGCAATGCTTACCATGCAAGCCGATCATAGAAAGTCAGAAATAATTAAGGAAGCTTATCGGATTTTAAGAAAAGGAGGACTTTACGGAATTCATGAATTGGGTTTAGAACCTATCAATATTCCGGAAGCTGAAAAAGCACAAATTCAAAGGGAATTATCGGAAGTAATTAAAGTAAATGCTCGGCCACTTACATTACATGAATGGTCTGATTTATTAGAGAAAGAGGGCTTTGTGGTAATTAATACAGAAACGAATGCCATGTCTCTTTTGGAAATTAAACGCATGATAGATGACGAAGGATTTTTCAGAACCTTGAAAATTGGCTTCAATATATTAACGCATGCAAAGGCCAGAAAAAAGATTTTAGCAATGCGCAAAGTATTTAGAAAGTATCAACATAATCTGAATGCAATAAGTATAGTTGCAGAGAAAAGATAGTTGTTGTTTTTATTTACTATCTATTGCAAAAGCAATTGCATACTTTTAGTTTTGAAAATTATACAAAACGAAATTTCGGCTAATTGCTAAATATCATCATTTGAAAATCACACTTTATTTAATGTCTAAGAAAGGTTTCAAAGTATTGGAGGCCTTAATTAATAACAACTATCAATCAGCAATTTCAGCAGTTATAGTTGGAAGAGATAATAATATTGATTATAATTTTGCAAATGAAATTATCGCAATATGCAAGCAAAATAATATCCTGTATTTTGAAAGAAATGAAAGGCCGACAATTAATTCTGATTACAGTATCGCTATTTCCTGGCGTTGGTTAATCCATGAAAATTCTTTAAAAATTATTGTATTGCATGATTCCTTACTTCCTAAATACAGAGGGCATGCATCTTTAGTAAATATGCTGATTAATAAAGAAAAAGAAATTGGGGTAAGTGCAATTTTTGCTTCGAAAGAATATGATTCAGGCGATATCATTTCTCAATCATCAATTCCAATTAATTATCCGATAAAAATTTCCACTGCCATTGATTTAGTTATTGAAAATTATATTGCACTTGTATTGGAAATATTTATTACACTTTTATCAGGCAAAACGCTAACTTCAATAGCACAAGAAGAAGCATTGGCGAGTTACAGTTTATGGAGAGACGAAGACGACTATTTAATTAATTGGAAAAATGATTCAAACGATATTTTAAATTTTATCAACGCAGTATCTTCTCCATATAAAGGTGCTGCGACATATATAAATGGATTGCAAAAAATAAGAATCTTAGATGCTGCAATCGAAACAGATGTTCAAATTGAAAACAGAGATATTGGAAAAGTAATTTTTACCAGAGATAAATATCCTGTTATTGTTTGCGGCTCCGGATTGCTTAAATTAAATCGAGTGGTAGATGACACGACACATGAAGACGCACTTCCTTTTAAATCTTTTAGATTAAGACTAACTAACTACGTCAAAAATTAATTTATCAAGTCCTTTTTTATTCTTGTTTCAATATTTTTTGAGTAAATATTTTTCCATCAATTGTAATTGAAAGAAAATAAATTCCCGGCGCAAAAGTTGAAAAATCAATATTTGTGTTTTCTCCAATAATAGAATAGTTAGGGGTAAAATTTTGTCCAATTGAATTTATAATTGCAATTTTATCAAACGCCGTAACATTCATAATTAATTGATCGGAAACCGGATTAGGATAAATGGAAATGATATTATCAATGTTGTGCAAGTCTATTCTTGTTGTAACAATGGTTACGGGCAAATTCATAGTATCAGAATAACTGCAATAATTCGCAATTAAAGTAATTGTATAAGTGCCACTGCTTGTATAAGTATATATTGGATTTGTTTCAGTTGAAGTGTTTCCATCACCAAAATTCCATTCATAATTTATTGCATTTGCAGAGAGGTTAGTAAATGTAACTTCGGTGCCTTCAGAAACATCAAAACTAAAATCTGCAATGGGATCATATTCTCCGATATGCCATTCTAAAAAATCATCATATACAATTGTTTTTACAGCAGAGCGAATATTAGCAGCATCAACAGGAGATAAGCCATAATCATCAGTAATCAATTCAGGATTTTTTCTGAATATGGAAGTATAAAAACAACAAGCCGCAGCATACGAACCCGCAACAGAAGGATGGCTTTCATCAGGTGAATACAATTCTATTAGCGGAAAATTTGCACGGATATAATTCCATACTGCACCCACCGGTGAAACGACTGCATGATTATCTTCTGCCATCATCATATAACGCAAATGCAACAGACTATCCATACCTGCATAAGTACACACAGGCGGCCATACAGGACAATTACCCGCATCGCCATTTTTTCTTCCCCAGGTCATATAAAACATAGTTTCACCACAGGCATTATAAGTATTAATAATACTGTCGAGCATGTGTGCATATGGAAATACTTCAGATTCTACCTGGTCAATAGGAAAGGAGGGAAGTTGACTTTGTTCCTGCAATACCACAAAATCCCAATCGCCTACCATAATTTTATTGAGAGAAGTAATATTTGTGGTATGACCTTGAAAAGTAAAACCACCGGGTGAATTGCTGTCATATATTAAAGTATCACCCGCAGAGGTTGCAACATTCGAAACCATTTGAGGGAGATTATTTACAGAAGTATAACTGTTGCCAAGGAACAAAACGCTTTTTGTTGTTTGTGAAAAACCGCTGCCGGCTAACAACAATCCAATACATAAAAAAATAATTTGCTTTCTCATTATTATAATTTTTTACAAAATCAATCTCTGTTTTTGAATTTGATTTTTCTGTTCTAAGTTTTTAATAAAATTTTGGAATCGTTCAAATCTAATATAAAACATCTGTTGATTGAATGACATTTGTTGAAGGTAATTTTAAATAAAATTATCGGTTTTCAAATTTTGAATTTATGTTCTTTCCACATAATGTCAGCAACTCTTATTGCATATCGTTTAGTCAAGTGGTTCTGGTTATTTATTTTTGTGCTTTAGGATGCAATTCTTAAAAACGACTTACCAGAAATTTCTTTTTCACACCGTTTCTTTTTATTTCAAATACTTTTTTTGTTGGCTATTAGCAATGGGCAATAAGCGATTAGCAATTACCAATAAGCAATTGGCTGTTGGTTGTTGGCTGTTAGCTGTTAGCAGAAAAAATAAGTTTCGAGTTACGAGTTTCAGGTTAATAAATTCTCGTTATTCATTATTCATCACTCATCACTCATCATTCATCACTGATCACTCATCACTCACCATTCATCACTCATCACTGATTACTCATCACTCAATACTAAAATATGCCTAAAGACAATTCAATAAAACATGTTTTAATTATCGGCTCCGGTCCAATTATTATTGGTCAAGCTTGCGAATTTGATTACTCCGGATCTCAGGCCAGTCGAAGTTTGCGTGAAGAAGGAATTACAGTTTCGCTTATCAATTCCAATCCGGCTACTATTATGACCGACAAGGTAACGGCAGATAATATTTATTTATGGCCATTGCAGGTAGAGAGTTTTGAAAAAATATTGCAGGAAAATATTGCTTCGGGAACGCCAATAGATGCAGTACTTCCCACTATGGGAGGACAGACAGCATTGAATCTTTGTAAGGATGCTTATGAAATGGGAATCTGGAAAAAATATAATGTGCGATTGATAGGAGTGGATATAGAAGCAATTGACAGAGCAGAAAATAGAGAGTTGTTTCGCCAATTAATGGTTGAGCTGGGAATTGCTGTTGCAAAATCAAGAATAGCGAATTCATTTTTAGAAGGAAAAGAATTTGCGCAAGAAATTGGATTTCCATTGGTGATTCGTCCATCGTATACATTGGGTGGAACTGGTGGTGGAATTGTATTTAAAAAAGAAGAATTAGATGCTGCTTTAAACCGTGGTTTGACAGCATCACCAACGCATGAAGTATTAGTGGAAGAAGCGGTGATGGGATGGAAAGAATATGAATTAGAATTACTGCGTGATGCGAAGGATAATGTAGTAATTATCTGTACGGTAGAAAATCTAGATCCGATGGGAGTGCATACTGGCGACAGTATAACGGTTGCTCCGGCAATGACGCTGAGTGATACCAGTTATCAGGATATGCGCAATCAGGCAATTACAATGATGCGTGCAATGGGAAATTTTGCAGGTGGATGTAATGTGCAATTTGCGCAAGATCCTTATACAGAAAAATTAATTGCAATAGAAATTAATCCCCGAGTAAGTCGTTCATCTGCACTTGCGTCAAAAGCAACCGGATATCCGATTGCAAAAATTGCTGCAAAACTTGCGATAGGATATACATTGGATGAATTAAAAAATCAGATTACAAAAACTACATCTGCATTTTTTGAACCTGCATTAGATTATGTAATTGTAAAAATGCCGAGATGGAATTTCGACAAATTTCAAGGTGCAGATGCTACACTTGGTTTACAAATGAAAAGTGTAGGTGAAGTAATGGCAATTGGTCGCAGTTTTAATGAAGCATTACAGAAAGCATGTCAAAGTTTAGAGAATAATAAAATTGGATTAAGCGGTGAAAAAGGATTTTATAAATCATCACAGGAAATAATTGAAAGTTTAGGAAAACCACATTGGGATAGAATATTTAATATTAAAAAAGCATTTGATTTAGGTGTGCCGATAAAGACAATTCATAACCAAACAAAAATAGATCGTTGGTTCCTGATGCAAATGCAAAATCTCACAAAATTTGAAAAAGAACTGCGTCGCTACCAACTGCATAATATTCCAAAAGATTTTATGCTGGAATTAAAACAAAATGGATACAGTGATTTACAAATTGCAAATATTATCGGCAATTGTACCGAAGAAGAAGTATATCAATATCGCAGAGAGATTGGAATAAAACGCACATACAAATTAGTAGATACATGCGCAGCAGAATTTGAAGCAATCACTCCTTATTACTATTCCACTTTTGAACAGGAAAATGAAAGTGTGAGCAGCACAAAGAAAAAAATTATAGTGCTTGGTTCCGGACCAAATAGAATCGGACAGGGAATTGAATTTGATTATTGTTGTGTACACGGAATTCTTGCAATAAAAGAATGTGGCTATGAGGCAATCATGGTGAATTGTAATCCCGAAACTGTGTCAACAGATTTTGATGTAGCTGATAAATTATATTTTGAACCTGTGTTTTGGGAGCATCTTTGGGAGTTGGTAGAATTTGAAAAACCGGAAGGCGTAATTGTACAACTCGGCGGACAAACCGCATTAAAACTTGCAGAGAAATTACATCGCAAAGGCATAAAAATAATCGGTACCAGTTTCGATAACATGGATATTGCAGAAGACCGTGGAAGGTTCAGTGATATGTTGAAGGATATGGGAATTCCTTATCCGGAATATGGCAGTGCAACAAGTGCTGAAGAAGCATTGGAAGTGGCACATGGCATTGGTTATCCGGTGTTGGTGCGTCCCAGTTATGTATTGGGTGGACAACGCATGCGCATTGTAATTAATGATGAAGATTTAGAGTCGAGTGTGATGGGAATTTTAAAACATTTTCCCGACAATAAAATCTTGATTGATCATTTTCTTGATCGTGCCGAAGAAGCAGAAATTGATGCAATATGCGATGGAAAAGATGTACATATTATGGGTATAATGGAACATATAGAACCGGCGGGAATTCACTCAGGAGATTCAAGTGCAATGTTGCCTCCATTTGATTTAAGTGATAATGTGTTGGATCAAATGAAAGAATTTACAAAACGTATTGCGCTTGCATTAAATATTCATGGCCTAATCAATATTCAGTTTGCGATTAAGAATGAAAAAGTCTATGTGATAGAAGCAAATCCGAGAGCATCACGAACTACACCATTTATTGCAAAGGCTTATCAAATCCCTTATTTAAACATTGCCACGAAAGTGATGATAGGTGCTAATAAAATAAAGGATTTTACTTTCGATAAAAAGCTTGTGGGTTATGCAATTAAAGAACCGGTTTTCAGCTTTGATAAATTCCCTAATGTGAATAAAGAATTAGGACCAGAAATGAAATCTACCGGAGAAGCAATTCGATTTATTGATGATTTACAAGATCCATTGTTCCGACAATTGTATAAAGAAAAATCAATGTATTTAAGTCGTTAATTCTATGAGTGATTTAACTTGGATTATCTTATTACTGGTTTTTTGGCGAATAATAATTCAGCCACTTATAGTTGGTTATCGCTCAGCAGATGCGCACAAAAAAGCAACAAAGAAGAAAGTGGAATACACGGATTATGAAGAAATTTCCTGATTTGTATTTTCTTGTTTAGCAGGATGGTCATTTAATAGATGCAGTGTTTGTGTTGGGAAAGCAAAGCTGCCACCATTGTCAATTACAATTTTACGAATATCAAACATTAAATCATTGCGAGTTTGCATATGAGGTTCCCAAAGCTCAAAATCAAGCATTATATCATACCAAATATCTAAAGAAGAAGGTGAAAAATTATAAAGCGTAACAATATATCTATCGTTTCTTTTGGGATGAGATTCCGCATGCCGGCTCAATGCATTTATAATTTCATGAATTGTTTTGTTTGAAGTGCTATGCGTTAATCCAATTGTAATTTGAATTCTTCTTGAACCTCGTAGAGCGAGATTACTCATTTTATTATTGACAATATTTTTATTGGGTACAGTAACAAATATTTTGTCCATTGTCCGAACACGAGTACTACGGAAACCCACTTTTTCGACGGTTCCTTGCATACCATCAACCTCTACAAAATCTCCAACAACAAAAGGTTTTTCTGTGAAAATAGCAATGCTTCCAAATAAATTTTGCAATGTTTCCTGAGCCGCAAATGCAATTGCTATTCCCGCAATTCCAGCGCCGGCTACAAGTGATGTTACATTAATGTTAAATACAATTGCAAGTATAGTGAGAATGCCAAGTGACCATATAACAACGTGAAAAACATCTCTTAAAAAAGAAGCCATTTGATCATCGGTGGTGTCTGCAGTGGTTGCAGCTTTTTGCTTTAAAATGTCTGTAAAAAAATCACCTACTCTTGAAATTAACCAGGTGATTGTAAGTATCGCAAAGAGGCGGTAAATTGAAAAAAAGAATTGTTTATAGGTGGTTCCTAAGAATGAGTTATCAAAATATTCCGGTTCATTTAAAGTACTTAATCCAATAAATAATGCCTGAACTACTATAATATATTGTATTGGTTTTAGAATCTTTCTTAAAAAATCCTCTCCTTGTGCTTTAAAGTGCGTGCGCCGAACTATTTTGAACAGTAAGCGGCTGATAAACTTTGAAATATATTTATTGAAAATTGAAATGAATAATAATATACCAATTACCCAGAGGTATTGCTCTACAGTATTATTCCAAATTACAGTGTCTAAAAAATTTTGCATAGAATAATTACAAAGTTATAAAATACATATTGGGAATATTTTAAAATTGCTGGCATTGAGATTACTACTGAGATAAATTATTCTTTTATGTTGACCTTTAATTAAGACAACCTATTAGTATCATGTGATAAGCTTGCAAATAATTAATGAGAAGTAAATAGGAATTTTAAGCATTATGATTCAAAAGCTATTTACACCCGTTAGACTTGGAAGTTTTTTTGAAGAACATGAATTGCATCAGGCGCAAATAGGTAAAAAAATTATAATAAACCAAGGTGAAGAAATTGATACATCTGAAACAGATATTGCAATTTTTTCTATTCAGGAAAGTAGAGGAAGTTTTATGAATTCTGGTAGTGCCAATGGTGCTGAAATTATTAGAAAACATTTATATGTATTAACTGCGGAATCACATTATCGTTTGCTGGATGCGGGCGATTTAATAATTGGAGAAACTGTGGAAGAAACATATCAGAACCTGCGATTCGCAATGGAATTTTTTCTTTCACAAAGAATAATTCCAATCATCATTGGGGGAAGTCAGGATAATACCATTGGTCAGTATAAAGGATATGAATTTCTTGGCCAGGCGGTAAATCTTGCTGTGATAGATGAGCGTATTGATATGCATGATCTACATGATGCAGTGCCTGCACAATCCTGGTTAATGGATGTGATTAGTTATGAGCCAAAATATTTATTTAATTATATAGGTATTGCATGTCAGGGACATTATGTTCCTCAACAATTATTTGAAACAATTGATGAATTATTTTTTGATGTTTGTAGACTTGGTAAGCTGAATGAAAATTTCCAATTTGCAGAACCTGAAGTGCGGGATGCAGATCTTATAAGTTTTGATATTTCTAGTATAAAAGGAGCAGATGCACCGGGTCATCCGCAGGTAAGTCCGAATGGAATTACATCGGAGCAAGCTTGTCAATTAATGAAATATGCCGGTATGAGTGATAAAGTTTCTTCATTGGGTTTGTATGAATATAATCCGATGTTTGATAATCATGAATTAACAGCTCAATTAATAGCGCAATTGATTTGGTATTTTACAGAGGGATATTACAATCGTAAACATGATTATCCGATTGTGGATGAAAGACATTTTACAAGGTATATTGTAAACCTGGAAGGCAACAGTTATGATCTTACCTTTTGGAAAAGTAATAAGTCGGGAAGATGGTGGATGGAAGTACCTTTTAAAGTGGATTCAAAATTCGAACGCCATCAGTTAGTGCCTTGTTCCTACGATGATTATTTGGAAGCTGCCGGAAATACTTTGCCGGATAAATGGATGAAAGTATTTCACAAGTTGCAGAAATAAATCAAGCAATTATTTTCTCTAGACGAATACCTCTTGAGCCTTTAATCAGAAAATAAGTAGATTGAAAATTCTGCTTTTCAAACCATGATTTAGCAACATCTGCATTATCAAAATATAATACACCTTCTTTCTTTATTTTTTTAAATTCTGCACCCACTGCAACTATTGTTTGAAAACCGGATTGTATTGCCAATTCTAAAATCTGATTGTGTTCTTCAGCGCTGTATTCTCCTAACTCAAGCATATCACCCATAATCAATATTTTGGGTTGAACCTGCATTTTTAAAAAATGCAAAATTGCAGATTGCATACTTGATGGGTTTGCATTGTACGCATCTAAATATAAAAAATTAGTACCCAATTGTTTCCATTGGCTTCTGTTGTTATCTGGTTGATAAGATTCAATAGCAGATTTTATCTCTTGAATATGCACATTAAAATATTTTCCGATACATACTGCTGCTAAAATATTATGCGCATTAAATCCACCAATTAATTGGGAAGTAATTTTTATATCATCAATTATTACTGTTGCAAATGGACTATCATTAATTTCTATTCCTTTGATAGTATCAGTCGGTTTATTTCCAAAATAAATTACATTGGGATAATCGGCAATTGTATCTGATAACATGGTGTTAACGCTATTCATAAAAATTATTCCCTGATGCATTCTTAAATAAGTATGCAATTCACTCTTCCCTATTTTTACACCTTCAATTCCACCAAATCCTTCGAGATGCGCTTTACCAATATTGGTTATTAATCCATGCGTGGGTTTTGCAATAGTGCATAAAAATTCAATTTCTTTTTGATGATTTGCACCCATTTCAATCACTGCAATTTCTGCATCTTTCGGTATTGATAAAATACTGATGGGCACACCTAAATGATTATTCAGATTTCCATAAGTAGCAAAGCATTTATATTTTTTAGAAAGTACTGCATGCAATAATTCTTTGCTGGTTGTTTTACCATTGGAACCAGTAAGACCAATTACGGGAATTGAAAGCGTATCTCTATAATCCCTAGCTAAATCCTGAAGTGCAATTAATACATTTGACACTAATAAATAAGAATCATTGACTGCATATTCTGCATTATCTGTAACCACACATAATGCGCCTTTATTAATTGCTGAAACTGCATATTCATTTCCATTTGTATGCTCTCCTTTTAATGCAAAGAAGATGGAATTGAATTCCACTTTTCTAGAATCAATAACTACACCCGATGATTTTTTATAAAGTGCAAAAAGTTGCTCCCGACTTGTCATGCTATAAAAATAAAAAAGCCTTCTACATTTCTGTACAAGGCTTTGTGTTTAAATTATCTTAAATTGTTATTGTGTTGCTTTTCTTTTCTTGGCATTTACTTTTGCCTGTTTTTCGGTGGACTTAAAATTATTTCCACCCTTAGTATAGTTATCAATATCGCCACCTAATCGAATCATTGCACATCGGAAACCGAGAGTTGCTGTTGACTGATTTTCTTCTAAATAACGACGAGATCCGGGTGATAACCAAAACGCTTCATCAGCCCATGAACCACCTTTATACACTCTTGATTTATCACTTACCAAAGTAGTTTTTGCATAATCATAATAGGCCAAAGACATTGAGTCGCCATCTGCATAATTCCTTTCATCACCTTTTTTATAATTTCTTCTATTCACAACTTCCTCATCTTTTACAGGACGATAACGCACACGGCCCATACTATCTAATTCAGCGATGTTACCTTCTTCATCCAATACTTTAGTTTCATATTCATTACCACGGAAAGGATTCAAATCTTCCATATCATAATAAGTAAGCGGACGATATACATCATACACCCACTCATTCACGTTACCCGCCATATTATAAATACCATAATCATTTGGAGCATAAGTATAAATAGGAGCAGTTACTACTGCATTGTCATTGAGCTTACCGGCAAGACCCGCATAATCACCACGACCACGCTTATAGTTAGCAAGCATTTTACCTTGTGACCAACGTTCTTTGTTAGATGGTTCACGCATGGTGTTTCCATCCCAAGGATATAATCTACGGTCAGTTACCATTTCATTGCCTACCACCTGATTTCCAATTAAACCTAATGCAGCATATTCCCATTCTGCCTCTGTTGGCAGTCTATAATCCGGTAATAAAACTCCATCTTCCATGCGGATTGTTCTACCCATTTTAGAATCCCCAGCCTCAGGACTATAATCCTTAACGCCTTTTTGAACTCCGGTGGAATAAATACCTGCATAATAAGATTCTGTAGTAAAGTTGTCTTCGTTATAGGAATTTATGTTTACATCCATAAATCCTTGATCCGCCAAAATACCTTCATTCACTCTATCGCTTCTCCATCTTGCAAAATCATTTGCCTGCAACCAGGAAATACCAACCACTGGATAATAATCATAAGAAGGATAACGGAAATAATATTCCACATACGGTTCATTGTATGCCAGTTCTTCTCTCCAAACCAAAGTATCGGGAAGAGCATTTTTTACAATCTCAGGAAAATCTATTCCGAAGGTGCGTTTTGTCCAATACAAATATTCTCTGTAGTGCACATTTGCTATTTCTGTTTCATCCATATAAAATGAAGAAACAGTGACACGACGGGGGATATTATTGAATTCAAATGTTACATCCTGTTCGGTTGTACCCATTGTGAAAGTTCCACCTTGCACTAACACGAGATTTGGTCCCGTAGGTTGACCATCATAGTTTGCTACTTCAAATCCGCCCCATTTGGAGTCGTTATATTTGAAATTAGAAACTGATGAACGGTTTTTATTGCAAGAAGAAAAAATAATCCCGGCTAATAGCAGAATAATAGCTGGATAAGTGATTCTGTTCATACTGGTATATTTTGGCAGTAAACGCAAATCTAATCAATTAATTATTACATTAAAAAAAGCGGGGACACTTTAAAATATCACGATTCTTATTGCTTTGCTTGGTGCTACGTGTTTTCCAGTTCACAATAAAAGAAAGTTCATGGCTTCCTCCTGAGTTCCCTGAAAGTGATCCAAGTGACAAATCATAACTATAAGCAAATGAAAGTAATCCTTTCTTTAAACCCACATTGAAACAAACGTCGCTGAAGCTATTAAAATTATGTTTCAGGAAAATACCGGGGTAAAAAGCCCCTTTATTAAAATAGCTGCCTATAAGTAATTGATTGGATCTGCCCTGACTGGTAATAACCATTAAGGGATTGACATACAATGGGTTTGCTCTTTTTTTATTAAACAAGATTACGCCTGCTTGTCCTGTCACCGCCATAGGTAATTTGCTTTCACTATCATTATAGAAGCTCAAATTAGGTTGCAAAATATGCGCTGCGGATAAGCCGAGATACCAATTTGTGGAAACTAATGCTGTACCTAAACCCATGTCGAAAAAATTCTTGTTTAATGAAGCCGGCACTGGTTCATTGGTCGGATTGGGAAGTCCTGAGGCATCGCTGAATCCCGTGAGAAAATTGATTTGATCATAAAATTGAAGATCATTCCACGATAATTGCCTTTGCACCAAACTGGCATCAACACCAAAGTTCATTGCCAATTTTTTTGAAAACCTGAGCTGATACATGTATTGTCCGCCCATTCTAAAATTTTTCAAAACGCCATTGCCCTGATTATCCTGAATTACATACACACCAACGCCGCTGCTCAAAACATTAATTGGCTGGCTCAGTGCTACTCTATAGCTAATATAGGTTTGCGGCATATCCGGCCACTGATCTCTGAAGTTGATTGTTATACCCGGATCGCCGGCACTTCCTGCAAAGGCCGGATTTAAATAAGTATCGCTTGCATGATATTGAGTGAACCTCAGATCTTGAGCATTAACTCCATGAATAGTAATAAGTGCGTAAAAAAAGAACAGGTAAATCCACCTTGCACTAACCTTGTTATATAAAAAAGCAATATGAATTACATGCCTTCGTTTAGAAAACGCTTTTACAATTCTATCTTTAGCACAATTCATAGTTTTTATCAGATGAAGTTTATCCGGATTTTTCAAACTGCAATTTTAACGTGTTTTACCGCATTATCTGTATTTGCGCAAAATCAATTTACAATTGAAAGGCAATTAGAATGGTATGACGTGCCACAGAAGATTTATGTAGATGACCCATTGATCTATAAAGAAATGTGGTCTTTTAAAGGTGCGGTGATGGAAACAGAAGGAGATGTTTTTCTTCCATTATTTGCCGAGCATTTTAATATCAGTAGTTATGGTGATGTTGAAATTGAAATCTTTGATGCGGTGTATGCGCCTTTATCTCAATCCCGGCAATTATTGAATTTGCCGGTTAAAGCTCAGATTACTCCACAATACACAATATCTACAATTAAAAAGAATCCATCATTAGATATTTATTTTATTCCTATCCGGAAAAATGGTTTCAATGGGGGATATGAAAAATTAGTGAGCTTTAAATTGAGAGTAGTTGTAAAAAACACGGCATCTACTTCTCGTGAACAAGGTGGTGCGGAACATGAATATTCCAATGCTTCTTTTTTAAGAGATGGCACATGGTTTAAAATTGGAATAGCCAATGAAGGTGTTTATAAAATTGATAAAGCATTTTTGGAATCAATTGGTATTAATATCTCTACTTTAAATACTGCAACACTCGGAGTTTTTGGTCAGGCAGGTGGTATGTTGCCCGAAGCAAATGCAACGAATAATTATGATGATATTACAGAGCTTGCTTTATATCGTTTTGGTTTGGATGATGGATCTTTTGATGATGGCGATTATATTTTATTTTATGGTATGCCGCCAAATAAATGGAATTATAATTCAACTACCGGAGAATATAAATTCACAAAACATATTTACTCAAATCTGAATTATTATTTTATTACTACCAATAGAGGCACTTTTAAAACAATAACTAATCAGCCCAATTCTGCATCAGCTCCAAATCAAACAAGTAATTCTTATGATTATAATCAGGTGTGGGATAATGATGTGGTGAACTTAATTAATTCCGGTCGTCAATGGTTTGATACACCACTTGATAATTTCAGTAATGCAAAAACATATTCTGCAACAATTGCAAATATTAAAACAAGTGAAACTGCTTATATCCGTTATTTTTTTGCAGCAAAAAGCAGCGCCGGATCTTCTACGTTTTCAATTAATGGAAGTGGATATTCCAATTCTGTTTCTATTGCATTGACACCGGAAAGCACAGAAAATAATTATGCAAATTCATATACTACTTACACCCCATTTATTCCTACTTCAACGTCTTCATTAAGTTTTAATATCACTTTTTCAGGACCGGGTGGAAGCAAAGGCTGGGTCGATTATATTGAAGCAACAGTGCGTTGTGCACTGCAATATAATAGTGCGCAATTATTATTTAAAGACAGAGATGTAATTGGTGCAGGAAACATCACCCAATATCTTATTTCATCACCCGATAATCTTTTATTGTGGGACGTAACCGATCCATTAAATATTAAATCACAAGCATATTTATATACTGATGGGAAAATTGATTTTACTCTGCCTTCAGATACATTGAAAAAATTTGCTTTATTGCAAACATCCAATGCATTTCCTTCTTCTCAAATTACATTTGCAGGTACGGTTGCAAATCAAAATATTCATAACAGCACAAATGCACCCGACTATGTAATCGTAACCTATCCGGATTATATTAATCAAGCACGAGAACTTGCTGCTTTCCATTATGATGAAAATGGATATGATACTTTGGTAGTTACTATTGGTCAAGTGTATAATGAATTTTCATCAGGTACTCCCGACTTAACAGCAATTCGAAATATGATGCGCATGTTTTATGATCGTGCCGGAAGTGATGCTTCTTTATTGCCGAGATATTTATTGTTATGTGGTGATGCTTCTTATGATTATAAAAATATAAAAATATCCGAATCCGAAAACACCAATCGTGTTCCCACTTTTGAAAGTTATGAATCTATTAATCAGATTAATACTTTCCCAACAGATGATTTTGTTGGATTTTTAGATGAAGATGAAGGTGGTGATATGAGTTCTGAAATAAATAAATTAGACATTGGTATCGGCAGATTTCCTGTGAATTCAGTTTCTGAAGCCCAAGATGTAGTTTCTAAAATTATTAATTACAAATCGCCGAATACATTTGGCAACTGGCGCAATACATTATGCTTTGTTGCAGATGATGAAGATGGCAATACGCATATTGATGATGGAGATGATATTGCAATTTGGATTTCTGATAATCATCCTTTATACAATATCAATAAAATTTATCTTGATGCATATAAACAAATCCCCGGTGCCGGTGGTCAAAGATATCCGGAGGCAAACAGCGATTTAAATAATCAGATTTTTCAGGGAACATTTATAATGAACTGGACCGGACATGGCAACGAGCAAAATTGGGCGCAAGAAAGAGTGTTGGGTGTGGATGATATTAATAGCTGGACAAATATTGATAAGCTTCCACTTTTCGTTACTGCAACTTGTTCGTTTTCCAGATTTGATAATCCGGAAAAAAACTCTGCAGGTGAAATTATTTTATTAAAAAATCAAGGTGGAGGTGTGGGGTTAGTTACCACTGTACGCATTGTGTATGCAAATGCAAATTATATTTTGTCCAGTAATTTTTTCTATAGCATTTTTGAAGAAGTGGATGGTGTAATGCCTGTGTTAAGTGATGCATTGGTAGCAGGTAAAAATAATTCGTCAGGAACTTCTTCACAGGCAGTTAATAATCGCAAGTTTTTATTGCTGGGCGATCCGGCGCTTACTTTAAATTATCCTAAGTATAATGTGGTAACTACGGAAGTAAATAATATTCCAATTATTGTTGCGGCTGATACATTAAAAGCTTTGGAAAAAGTAACTATTAAAGGAGAAGTTAGAAATACTGCGGGAGAAATTTTAAATGATTTCAATGGAATTGTGTATCCAACGGTGTATGATAAACCATTAAATGTAACCACGCTTGTAAACGACCCCGGCAAAAGCAGTCTATATACTTTTTCACTTCAGAAAAATGCTATCTATAAAGGAAAGGCAAGTGTAACGAATGGTACATTTGAATATACCTTCATTGTACCAAAGGATATTTCCTATTTGTTTGGCAATGGTAAACTGAGTTATTATGCCGATAATGGTTTTGAAGATGCTGCTGGTTACGAACAAAATGTAATTATTGGCGGTACGGCTGATTCTGTTACTACAGACAATACAGGCCCTAAGGTGAGCGTTTACATGAACGACGAAAAATTTGTTTTTGGAGGATTAACCGACGAGAACCCTGTTCTTTACATAAAGCTCATTGACGAAAACGGAATAAATACCGCCGGAAATGGTATTGGTCACGACATCATTGCCTTGCTTAACGATGAAACGCAAGGGTATTCTCTCAACGATTATTATGAATCTGAATTGGATAGTTATCAGGAGGGCGTTGTGAATTATCCCCTCCGTGCATTAGAGGCCGGACGACATTCAATTACAGTTTCTGCCTGGGATGTGTATAATAATTCCGGCGAAGGTTATACGGAATTTGTAGTTGCCGAGAATGCTAAACTGGCACTGGATCATGTGCTGAATTATCCCAACCCGTTTACTACCTACACTGAATTTTGGTTTGAACACAACAGGCCGGGTGATATACTGGATGTAAAGGTTGAAATATTTACCGTAAGCGGCAAGCTGGTGAAAACCATATTGCAGCAAGTAAATACTGAGAGTTACCGTGTGGATGGCATTGGTTGGGATGGTCTGGATAATTACGGAGATCTTATTGGTCGTGGAGTTTATGTTTATAAGCTGAGTGTAAAAGCTGCTTCGGATAATGCCAAGGCTGTTGAGTTTCAAAAATTAGTAATTCTTCGTTAAACAATATGATTTGTAAATTTGCAACCCAATTTATACCAATGTTTCAAAAAAACAGAACCTTAATTTTAGTTGCCCTTGTATCAATAATGGGCAATACAGCCTTTGGGCAAATAACCATCCCCACTTCCGGAACAGGTGAAGATTATTTAAACACCGTTACCACCGCAGTTCCATTTTTACGCATTACTCCCGATGGGCGCAGTGCGGCTATGGGTGATGCCGGTGTTTCCATTACTCCAGATGCCAATTCCATTTTCTGGAATGCCTCTAAGCTTTCTTTTATTGAAGATAAATCCGGTTTGGCGCTGTCTTATACTCCCTGGCTGAGTAATCTGGTGAATGATATTTATCTGGCAAGTGTTTCCAGTTTCTTTAAAATTGATGATCAGCAAACGGTGGCCGCCGGATTGCGCTATTTCTCTCTTGGGAATATCACCTTTACCGATCAGAACGGACAAATACTTCAGGATTTCAGACCAAATGAATTTGCTTTTGATGTGGCTTATTCCCGTAAGTTGGCCGAAAGCCTTGGTGTTGGTTTGGATTTAAAATATGTGTATTCCAATTTAGCAACAGGTCAGTTTGTAAATGGGGTACCTGTAAAAGCTGCCAATGGTATTGCTGCCGATTTATCCATGTTCTATACCACTGACTTTAAAGTGAATAAAAAAGATTCTTATTTCAATACCGGTTTCAGCATTTCCAATATCGGTAATAAACTTACATATACCAGCAGTGTAGAAAAAGATTATATGCCTACCAACCTCGGGCTGGGAGCTACTTGGGGAATTAATTTCGACGATTACAATCAGTTGAGCATTACTCTGGACTTCAATAAATTATTAGTGCCAACACCAGACACAACAGATGCGGACAATGACGGCATTTACGATTACAAGCAGAAAAGCACTATCTCCGGCATGTTTAGTTCTTTCAGCGATGCTCCCGGTGGATTTAAAGAAGAGCTACATGAGGTAATGATTTCTACAGGTATTGAATATTGGTACAACAATTTGTTCTCAGTGCGAGCAGGATATTTTTATGAGCACCCGACAAAAGGTGGCCGTCAGTATTTTACACTTGGTTTGGGATTAAGATATAATGTATTTGGACTTGACTTCTCCTACTTAGTACCATCCTCACAAGGACAAAATCCATTGGATAATACCTTGCGATTTACTTTAATATTTGATTTCAACGCATTAAAAACTCCGGCAGCAGCACCTACGGAATAAATACTTTACCACAACGTTCCCTTCGGGTAACTATGTGGCAACAAACAAAACAGGCATTCCAAATCGGGATGCCTGTTTTGTTTTAAGGCTTTTATAATGAAGGGGATAGAAAAACCCAATACATTTCTGCGCAAAAAAGCAGGGCTTTCGCCTTCAATTAGTCATCGGTTGCTTAAAAAGAATGTGCGCAGCCTACCATTAGATGTAGTGGAGAAAATATGTTTGAAACTGCATTGTACCCCAAACGATCTGATTCAATGGATTCCGGATAATAAGGTGGAGGAGCAAATGAGCCACCCCTTACAAAACCTGCGAACCAGTCCAGTACCAAACCTAAGGGAGCGTTTGCAGAAACTGAGTAAAGCGCAAGCACTCGAATTAAATAAAAAAATAGATGAAATGGAAGGGTTGGAGTAAGGGGGTTCGCATTTAGTATATCCGAAAAATGAAATTACAGTAAATACTAAAAAAACGAAACTTCGCATTCTTGACAATTTTGTTTTCATCCCTTTGATAATTAGTACTTTACAAGAATGCTCAATTTTTATTTGCTAGATAGGGAGTTTCGTATATTTGGGAGTTGTACGTCACCCTATTGAACATCCTGCAAACAATTGAACATCCAAGACTTTGCCGACACGACCCAACGCACCAAGTCAGGCACATTTGCAAGGCACACAAAGCCGACATACAAAAGCCAACCTTGCAAAAGAGCCTGCCTTGTGCCAACACACAGCCCACCCACCTGAGCGGACGGAATTCTTATCGGCTTCAACTAAATACATCAGCGAATAACAATACTCAACACCAAAGCCCACCCGCCACCTATAAGACAGAAATTGCTAAAAATATTCGCAAATATTTGGCAGTAAACAAAAACTAGAACTTATATTTGTCATCAATTGACAAGATTTTTAAATCAAATCAGAAATGGAAAATTTTGGAGACCAAGTAAGACAGTTAAGGAAGGACAAAGATTGGACTTTGACAAAACTTGCTGCAATGCTGGATATGGATTCTGCTAATCTTAGTAAAATTGAGACGGGCAAAAGAAGTTTTGACGAAAAGAAATTACCAATTTTTTGTAAAATATTTTCTCTCGATTTAGAAAAAATGAAAACGGAATTGTTGAGTGAAAAATTTGCAAACAAGGTCTATGCAGAAAATGTAGATGAAGAAGTTTTTCATTTAGCAGAACAGAAAGTAAAATATTTAATTAAAAACGACAAGCACTAATATGTTACAATATAAATTCCCAAAAGAATCTTTGATGTTGGTTGAAGAACCGCAGATTAGACTTTTTGAGGATGATTTTATCATTCATCAAAAGAAAGAATTTATTGGCATAAAGTATAATCAAAAAAGCTACACCGTAAACGATAACATTGATGCAATTATTGATAGCAAAATACAAACAATTGGATTTTTCTCTGGAGCTGGTGGATTAGACATTGGTTCTCAATTGGCGGGTTCTAAAGTTATTTCAAGTTTAGATTTTGACAGAGATAGTGTTGCTACGATGAAAGCAAATAAATATTTTTCTCATTCAAAACATTTTCACAGAGACATAAAAGAAATGACTGCTTCGGATTATACCAAAATAATTAAAGAGAATAAACCAGAAAAACTTATTCTAGTTGGCGGTCCGCCTTGTCAACCCTTTTCTAAAGCAGGTTACTGGGTTACGCATAAAAATAGACTTGGAAGCGAAGACCCTCGAAATATGATTGGACAATACTTGCGTATTGTTGAAGAATTAAAACCTGATGGTTTTTTATTGGAAAATGTAGAGAGTTTGATGCACCCAAAAAATGCGAATGCTGTTTCAGACTTGACAGAAGCTATTGATAAATTAGGTTATAAATTTATTGTTTATAGAGCGAATGCTCAAGATTTTGGAGTGCCCCAAAAAAGAAAAAGAGTATTTTTTATTGCATCAAAAAAGAGTATAATCGGCAATCCTATTAAAACTCACGGAGAAGAAATTGAAATAAGGATGAACAGTAACCTTTTACCTTATGAAAATGTGATTGACTGGATTGGAAAATTTGACAATGATAAATATTTTGAACCCGAAGAATTAACAACAGGGAAAAACTTACGATGAAGAATTAAAGCAAATTCCCCCAGGGCAAAATTATTTTGCCTTATCAGAAAGAAGCGGACATCCAAACCCCAAATTTTTGGCGAACAAAAGATTTTGGAATTTCCTTTTAAAACTTCATCCAAACAAACCATCTTGGACAATTGCTGCCCAACCTGGTCCTTGGGTTGGTCCTTTTCATTGGAACAACAGAAGATTAAGAGTTCCCGAAAGTGCAGCCATTCAAACATTCCCAGAGGATTACCATTTTGTAGGAACTAGACGTTCAGTACAAAAACAAATTGGCAATGCTGTTCCAGCATTGCTTGGTAAAGCAATGGTAAACCACTTAATTTCTAATATTTAATGAAACCCAAAATTGTAAGTATTTTTTCAGGAGTTGGCGGTATTGATTTTGGTTTTGAAAAGCTGGTTTTGAGACTGTTTTTGCAAGTGATATTTGGGATAGAGCCTTGTGAATCGTTGAAAGCTAATTTCCCAAACGCAGAAATAGTTTGTGATACAATTGAAAATATAGACTTTAAGAAAATCAAAAAAACACACAAAGAAATTGATGGATTAGTTGGAGGTCCGCCTTGTCCCCCATTTTCAAAATCAAGATTTTATAGAAAGGAAAAGAAAGAGGAATAAATGACGAAGATGGTTTTATGACAGTATCTAATTATTTTAGAGCAGTTCAAGATTTAAAACCCAAATTTTTCTTTTTTGAAAATGTTCACGGCTTTGTATTCAAACCTCATAAAACTGCATTAGAACTAGTTGAAGCAGAAAGCGAAAGACTTGGATATAAAATATTTCATAACGTTGTTAATGCGGCAGACTTTGGAGTTGCACAAACAAGACAAAGGTTTATTTGTATTGGCATCAAAAAAAGTATGGCAGATTTTACTTTTCCAAAGCAAACCCATACTGAAAAGCCAAATGCTGAAACAAAATTAAAAAGGTGGGTTACTTGCGGCGACATTTTAAATGACATAGATTTTGATTTGCCCGAAGATTCTAAAATGGAGGCAGGTTCTAAACACAAGGAAATATTAAAGAAAATTCCAGCAGGAGACAATTATCTTTATTTTACAAAAGAAAGAAATCATCCAAAACCAATTTTTGTATGGCGTTCAAGATATTGGTCTTTTTTATTGAAACTTTCACCCGATAGACCTTCTTGGACAATACAAGCAAGTCATTCAAATAATATGGGTCCGTTTCATTGGAAAAATAGATTTTTACGAATAAATGAAATTAAAAGAATTCAGTCTTTTGAGGATAAACATATTTTCATTGGTAGCTTTAAAGAACAATGGAGACAAATAGGAAATGCAGTACCACCATTACTTGCTTTTCAATTTGCCAAAGAAATTAAAAAACAATACTTCAAACTATGAGTGTAAGAAATACAATAATCTTAAATCATTCAGACCTCAAGTATCTATTAATTGATAGTTTACGTTTGTATTCTGACAACGTTGTTTTTATTGATGGAAATAATCCTTATAGATTTTCAATAAACAAAAAGACATTTTATGTACTCATTAAAAATGTTCACGAATCAGGAGATGGTAGAGGAAACCAAGATGAGTGTAGAATTCAAATTGCAAAAACTGGCAACTTCAATGACGC
>JADKAC010000002.1:547500-674323 GCA_016715425.1 Bacteroidota bacterium | reverse complement strand
TCGGTTCTTGTGGCAGAGAATTATGTTGTTCTACCTGGCTCACTGATTTTAAATCTGTTTCTACAGGCGCTGCTCGTTATCAGAATTTATCTATCAATCAGGCAAAATTATCCGGGCAATGTGGTCGCTTAAAATGTTGTTTGAATTATGAGTTGGATACTTATATGGATGCGCTAAAAGATTTTCCGGAGAAGGCAGATATTATTGATACAAAAGCCGGCAGACATTATTTGGTGAAGACAGATATTTTTAAAAAACTGATGGTGTATGAAATGCATGGAACAGGAAAACAATTTCCATTAACACCGGCTAAGGTTACCGAATTGCTTACACAAATTAAGGCGGGTGAAGTAGTGGAAAGTTTAGATGCTTTTAAAGTATATCAGGAAGTGGAAACAGAAATTGAATTTGATAAAGTGATTGGTGAAATTACTTTGCAGACAATTGAAAAATCTGAGAAGAAACGCAATCAGAAAAAAAGACAAAATAAAAACAAGGGTCCGCAAAATCAGAATACACAAAATCAAAATCCACAAAACCAACAGAAGGCGGCACCAAAAAATCCACCGCAACAAAATAATCCCAATCCCAATAATCCAAACCGCAATAAAAATAAACGGCGGAATAATCGGAATAATAATAACAACAATAACAATAACCCAAAACCGGAATAGCATTTATGCGCAGCCTTCTTACAGCTTGTGTAATTCTGTTATTGTTTGCTTGTGATACTTCACGGGTTTATGATAAAAATGTGCAGATAAAAAATGCCGAATGGTTGTATGATGAACCGCTATCTTTTTCCATTACAATTCAGGATACTACAGACTCTTATAATATGTTTATCAATGTGCGACATTCCGATATGTATGCCTATAATAATTTGCTGATGCAGATGCAAACAGTATTTCCGGATAACACAATACAAAATGATAATATAGAAGTAGTGCTATCAGAAAAAGGTGGCGAGTGGACAGGCAATTGCATTGATAATGTATGTTACAATTCTGTTTTAATTCGCTCTGCATTCACCTTTCCTGAACCCGGCAATTATACTTTTATTCTCTCACAGAATATGCGCATAAATCCTATTACAGAAATAATGGATGTGGGTGTGAAGATTGAGAAATTTGATTTTTGACTGAGAGCTATTGGCTGTTTGCTATTGGCAGTAGGCTAAAAAAAATAAATGAAATGACAGATGGAGATGGAAAGTAAGGAGTAACTGGCAGCAACATCCAATTTTTTGGTCTAACCAAAAAAGCCATCATATCTTTCATGATACAATGGCTTTTAAAAAGTGAGTTTATTTAAATAATTTATTCCACCATCAGCTTTAAAGTTTCTACAGCGGTTTCTGTTTGCAGATTTATAAAATATATTCCTGATGCATAATTTTCTAATTGCAATTGTGTGCTTCCTTCAAAACTACCGCTTTGCATTTGGTTACCTGATGCGCTGAATATTGTATAGTTGGTTTTTCCAATTTCAGTGCACGCAATTACCACTATGTTTTGTGCAGGATTTGGAAATACACTAAAGCGAGGTATTATGTTATTGTCTTCTATCATACGTTCATAAAACGGATATTGACAATATACTTCGGCAATTACTGCCATCTGATCTTTATACCAATAAGCTTTTCCATATAAGTCTTTACAAATTCCATCGGGTAAGCCTTGCGGATATTCAGCTTCAACACGATTTTTTATCCAGTTAAATTTCTGATATGCATAATTAAAATCGTTTTCGAGAAATAGTTGATATGCTTCCTGATATTTTTCAGCTATAGTAATGCGACCTCCACCCTGATTATTTATATAGTAATTGCACGAATAATTTGCCATGCGCAAGGTAAGTGCTTCTTCGTCTTCTATATCAATGCAATTGCCAACACAATCGCAACTGGTAGGTTGGGTGGTAACATATAGAGAGGCATCTGTTGTTATATCACTACATTTAATATCAAAGCCTGTACTTACATCACTGCCAATGGGTGCGCCACCGCCTGTCCAATAATTTCCTCTTGCCATTAATGTATCTGAAATATAGGTGTTATTAAAATATTCGTAGCATACTTCAATCGCTCTTGTATTTCCATCAAAGCGATTGGGTTGAGCTGTATCACCTTCATTTATTGCATGTGTAATTGCATCAATATCCAGTAGAATATCTTCACCCAAAATTCCCGTTTCGTTTTGAATTATCCATCCGCATCCAATATCACCTATTACTATTTTACATAAAATATCGGGATCGTCTGAATAGCTGATTGCACTAAATGCAAAAATACCTTCTGCGGTATTCTGTTTTATAGTTGCTTGATTGCGTAAATAAATATTACTGCGGTAAGATTCTATTCCACGATAATTATTTTTTATGGTGGCACCATCCAAAATAAAGTAACGTGTGTTGTATAAAAATACGCCGGGTTGATAAGTATGATTTTTAATATTACCTGCTTCCACTCTGCATTCAATTACATCTTCTAACCACAAACCCGTTGTCGCATTTGCATTTCCTTCAATACTATTTGCATATAAATACATGCGATGCACATCTTCTGCCTGTATGCCGTTTTGCGCATAGTTCTTAATAGTGGTCTGGCGAATTTCTACATTCACATCTTCGGGACATACAGAAATATTTTCAAGTTTCACCGGAGTTGCAAAGCCATCGAATGTACCTTGGGTAATATAAAACGATTCAGTATCGTAGGCAGAAATTCCATTTATTGCAGTGCTGCCACCAGTGTTAAACAATACATTTTCAGCATAAAAATTTGCATAGGCATTGCGCATTAAACTATTATTGTTATAAACGATTTTACAATCCTCCAACCACACATCTCTTGTGCTGATATATAAATCGGCATCTGTTTGCAGCCAACATTTCATATCTGTAGTGCCGGTTCCTTTTAAATAAAAACGGCTATCGGTTCCTAAGTCGAAAATGCCATCTTCATAATATGCTAAATAACCTGTGCCTGTAAAAGTGAAATCAACATCATCGGCAGTTTGAATGGTGCCGCCTGCTTTTAATTGTATTGTGGCGTTTGCATTGTTTAGCTGAATATCGTTATCTTCCATTACCAACATACCGCCATCTTCTATAACTATTTTTGCGCCGCTGTTAGAAGCTTTAATTATAGCTCCCGGTTTTAAAATAATTTTTCCATTATTTTTTACTTCCAGTTTTGCATTGGTTTCAATAATTATTTCTGCACCGTCTTCAATAATTAATTCAGAATAATCATCAACTATCAAATTTGCACTCGATTTTAATGTAATGGATGAACCGTTTTCTATCGTGAGTTTTGTGGGTGTATAAAATCCATGAATTGCATCCAATATTCTTCTATTCGGTGTAGCTGTTTTATTTAAAGTAAGTGTTATATTATCCTTAATTAATAAATCATTATTTTCAGGTAAAATAATATTTCCGCACCAGCGCTTATCAGCTCTAACTTCCCAATCATCAAATTTTACCTCAATGGAAAATTCTTTTGATGTGGAATTGTAAGAATCAACTTTTATTTTTAATCCATTTAAATAGTAAGGATAAAGCGAATCGCCAACTCCATTAAATTGCGGATAATTTAATGCAGGAATAATACCTGACATACTTATTTCATCTCCTACCTGAAATGGCACATCTGAATCACCGATAAATGCATAGGTATCAGTAGTTGTTCCTCCAATTTTTTCTGCTGCTGCAAATTTTATATCGTTATAAGTATCCAATGTTCCAGGATCACCCTGCCGATTTGCATTATCTGAAATTTCTATTTTACTTGTTGCATCAAAGTCACTTCTTATCCATTCCCAATTGCTTTGACCACTGATAGGATTATCTGTTCCTTTTTCAAATACCGGAAATTCTTCGCTTTCTTCACCTACACCATAAACAGTTTTGTAATCAGCTATTGTAAAATCATTTTTTCCTGCCGCATTAAGCGATTTAAACATATTGGCATATGGTTTTGATATACTTATTGTTGAATTGCGGGAGTGGCCTCTTGCTGATATAAATGTATAAATACCTGAGGTTAATGCATCACTTTCTTCAATATAATCAGGTTTGCTATCATAATAATCTATTAATTGATGATTCTCTAAAAATATATATTGATCAGTTTCCGTTGGACCGATCTCCGGAATTTTTATTCTCAATGCATCCCCTTCAGTTAAATAATCCTTTAATGTGTAAGTTCCGTTTGTTGTTATCTCTTGCGGCGTTATCCAATTTAACCACCAACGTTCCCATGCATTGGCACACTGCATTATCTGAAACGGCGCCATAAATCCCCATCCATTATAACTGTAATAGTAGTTACCTACTACGCCGTTTACACCCCAAGTGTGTGGAGAGCCAAATACTGTATGCATCATTTCATGAACATAAACTTGCGTAAGTCCTTTGCTCAATCCATTTTTGCTGCAATCAGCATTAATTTGGTGTCCTGTACTTATACCATATTGGTTAGCACCATTAATTAATTTCTTTGTGCCAGCACCGGTAGTGGATGAACCAGCACATCCTGTTCGGCGAATGACAAAACATATATAATCTATATTACCATCGGGTGCTGCAGGATCAAGTGCAATATTTGAGTATAAACTATTATCAAAATCATAACCGGGTGTATTCTTTCTGTTGTCAAAACGGCTCCAGTCATAATCAAATGTGGGATGTGTTTGAAGATTTATTTTATCAACAGCATCTTGAATGGCATCGGGAATTTGTAAAGTAGTTCCTACATAGGATGGGGTTACAATTACTAATTCGGGATATACTTCTCCGGTTAAAGTAAACGTACCCTGACTCATAGTATAAAAGTAGCTTGTAAGATTTCGCTCAGTATGTATCTGACTATTATCTAAGTCAAATACTTCATTATAGTCTCCTTTTGCCCATTCCGGTAAATCATTGTAATCCCAATTGTCGTAATTATCTGCGCTAGTTGCATCGTCAAATCCGATAAATACAATGAGTGTATGTAAATCACCTTTAAGAGTCACCGAGCTACCATAAAAGGAATAGTCCGTTACTTGAGAAAAAACGCTTTTAAACAAAAAGCAAAATGACAATGTAAATAGTAAAGTTTTTTTCATAACTTGATAAATTTATAAGTGAATGATTTGTTTGAGTTGTCTTCTGAAATACTTATATAATAAATACCAGAAGGAAAATTTGAAATGTCTAATACTTGTTTTCCAGGTTTTATTAAAATAGTATCAATAAGTTGTCCATAAAAATTATAAATATTAGTTTGAATTGGCACTAATAATTCTGATTGAATTTGTAATTGATTTATAGATGGATTTGGGTAAATAGTTAGACTATTATTATATATTTTATTATCCTTAATAAATACTCCATAATCTTTAAAATATACCTCTAGGTAAATTTTCATAATTGAAATCGAAGCATTCGGAATACATGTCAAATATTCTCCCATAACAAAAATGGGTGTTTGTTCACCATAAATATTTAAAGATGAATCAACAGCATCACGACCGAAAATTATGTAGGTTTCTCCATCTATACCTTCAATATATCCATTTTCAACAAAGATTATCGCTCCCTCTATCCAGTAATCCCCTACTTCATAATTCAGCATAGTAGTATCCCAACCTAAATAAACAGAATCAGATGTACTTATTTCATCATGCAGGATATAGAAAGTAAACTCAGCCGGGTAACCAAATGGTTGTATATCTTTTTTCAGATTTACACAGGTGCCAAAATTAAATTCATCTTCTACTTCCTGGCTAAAGCCACGTATGGCAATGGGAATATTAAATGTGGTGTCAATTATATCCAAGCCTTCATCGTAACCAGCAGTTGCATTTTCGTCGCAGCCTACCCATAATGTATCTGTTTGTCCATCTGGGTGATACACATAAAATTCTAAGTTCCAAGGAGGGAGTTGCGCATGCAATATTTGAATTGTAAAAAGGAGAATAAAAGGGAGTAAAAATCTTTTCATAAAATTGGATTTAATTGAAGGTAGTTAAATTTTGTGGAATTGTGTAATCGGGGAACTGTCGAATCGGAAAATGTAGAAATGTCGAATCGTGGAATCGTGGAACTGTGTAATTGGAAATAAATGCAAAGGCTTAAGGCGAAGAAATTGAACTGTGATTAAAATTGTCAACTGTCAACTATCAATTTTCAATAGCAAAGTTTTGTACTCAATACCCGATACCCAATACTCAATATCTTTTTAATATTAGTTCAAGACATTAATTAAATTTAATTATTACTCACGCAGGTTCTCAAAAGGCTAACGCACAAGGCTATATTTTGAGGAACCTGCTTGGACGGAAACAGCTAATCATTTCATTCGCACATTAACCACATTTGCTCATTAACCCAAATCAATTTCAATCACCATCGGACAATGATCGCTGTGCATTGCATCGGGCATTATCACTGCACTTTTTAATTGAGCAACAAGATTTTTTGTAATGGCTATATAATCAATGCGCCATCCTTTATTATTTGCTCTTGCATTTGCCCTGAAACTCCACCATGTATATTGATGTGGTTCTTTATTAAAATGCCGGAGTGAATCTATAAATCCGGTTTCCCAAAAAGTATCTAACCATGCACGTTCTTCAATTAAAAAACCGGAAGAATTTTTATTGCCAATCGGATCATGAATATCAATTGCATTATTTGCAATATTATAATCGCCACACACAATTAATTTTTTGCGTTTCTTTTTTATTTCTTTTAAATAATCAAGAATAAAATCGAGAAATACATACTTAACGGATTGGCGAATATCACCTGTTGTTCCGGAAGGAAAATAAATACTAAACACAGAAATATCACCAAAGTCTGCACGAATTACTCTGCCCTCTTTATCAAAGTCAGGATTGCCACAACCATATTCTATATGATCGGGTTTTTGTTTGCAGAAAATTCCTACACCGCTGTATCCTTTTTTTTCTGCACTATGTAAGTAAGCATGATAACCTGCATCTTCAAAAACAGATAAATCCAATTGATCGGGTTGCGCTTTTAATTCCTGTACACAAATCACATCAAAGTCAGTTTGTTTAATCCAATTCAACCAGTCTTTATTGATGGCGCTGCGAATTCCGTTTAAATTATAAGTAGCAATTTTCATTTCTATCTATGTCAATTTTTAAGTAAAACATAACATCGTAACTTTGAATATGCATTCATTCAAAATTATAAGCGCTACAATACTAATTATTTTTCTAAGCAGTTTCACCAACATCATTGCACAAGTATCTAAGCCAAATGTGATTATGATTATCAGTGATGATCTGAATGATTATATCGGCACAATGGGTGGACATCCGCAAGTATTAACTCCCAACATTGACAGGCTGGCGCAAATGGGTACCACATTTATGAATACCTATGCATCGGCATCGGGATGCGGGCCCAGCAGATGCAGTATTTTTTCAGGTAAAGATCTTGCTTATACACAAGTATATAATAATTCGGATTATGAAAATGTATTCAGATCAAATTTTACTGAGGAAAAAAATAATGAGGAAGTATATTCATTTCCTGAAATGCTAAAAGACAGCGGCGGTTATTATACTTACGCTATCAATAAAAATTATCATCACCCTGATAAAAATGATTACGATAGACTCACTCCTGATGCATGTGAAAAAAGTTTATCTTGGAATCGTATGTCGAATTTTATTGATGATTCTTCTTTAATAAATGTGCAAAGCAATTACAATTTTTTAGGCTCCATTTTTCCATGGGGTGCCATTCCGGATAATATGGAATCGCAGATGCAGGATTATAAAGCGGCAGATACTGCAATTGCATTTATTAAATCCATAGCAAACGGAACAGGTGATGATTGTGGCAATCCATTTTATTTAGGTGTTGGATTTAATAAACCGCATTCCTATCTCTATGTGCCACGAAAATATTTTCCTGAATATTATATCAATACTTTTTATTATGATCCTGACTCAGTATCACCATTAATTTATAATAATCCGCCAGATGCATATCCATTCAATGGGGTGGTTATGCCGCCGCAACCAGTTCCGGTGTGGGACGATTATAACCACTTGAGGCCACTTGGCAAAATGGTAGCAGATTTTGGAAGCATAGAAACCTATATTGATTTATATCTCTCTAATAAATTATTTGCCACTGAAGAAATTCGCAATATGGTAGCAGAAAATATTCGTGCCTCTAATGTCTCAGCATATATTGCAGGAGTGCAATTTGTAGATGCGCAAATCGGCCGTTTTTTAGATTCATTAATTGCATACCCCGATATTTTTAATAATACTATTATAGTTTTTATTAGTGATCATGGATATAGTTTAGGTGAAAAGAAACATTGGACAAAATGGTCGCTTTGGGAAACAGATACCCGCTCACCAATGATAATTGTGCATCCTGATGTTACCGGCAACAGAGTAGTAAATAAAGCAGTTTCTTATCTCGATCTTTTTCCAACTATTTTATCATTAACTGATACAGATATTCCCGATTCAGAAAGTGGTGGTGTTTATCCGGATGGAAAAGATATTTCTGACTTGTTGTTTAATAATGCGTTGGATTATGAATTACCACAACTCACATCTTATAAAAGAACAAATGGAAATGGCTCTTGCTTTCCCATGTTTTCAGTGCGTAACGAACGCTTTCATTTGATTCGTTATAGAAACAACGACAACAATGCCGATCCCTTAAATTGCGATCCCGATTCAAAATATTTCGAACAAGAATTTTATGATGTGGGAATGCAAAGAGAAACAGATCCAAATGAATGGAATAATCTGGTGAATAATAGTCAATATAAACCCATGATGGAATTTCTTGCGCAATGGATTCCCGACAGTATTTTTTATATGACACCTACCATGAAAATTTTTCCGCAATTAACTGAAGATCTTTGCTATTTTAATTTTCATGATACAATACATCTCACATCCACTTTTAATAATGCAGAAGGTTTACCTGTGGATACATTAGAAGCAGGTCAACAGATTATTTGGTTCGCTACATGGATGGATGATACACTGCATGGCAAGGATATTTCTTTGGAATTAAATTCTATAAATGATACCATATTTTTGGATTCAGAAAAAGATTTGTTATATGCCGGCATTTGGGATAGTAGTTTGCATAAACTTATTGCATTAACTGCCTTAGATTTATATGTGGGTGAAGGGGATCAGCCGGAGTTACTTTACACAATTACGCCTACTTATAATAATACTGTAAAAATTTCAGATATAGAATTTATTGGCACTTATAGTAAAGCGATTTGGGATTTTGGTGATGGCTATATTTATACCGGAACTACACCACCTGCGCATCAATACGCAGCTTCAGGAACCTATCTTATCACCACCACAATTGTTTATGGAAATACTTGCACAGTGGTAAAAGAAAATGTGTTTACTACCAGCGATTTCTCGGAATTTATTAATACCATGATGGTATTTCCCAATCCCGCAACCAGCGGTATAAATATTACAATTTTTTCAGAAGAAACAAGTGGTCGTTTGGATTTTTATGATGCCACCGGCCGATTAATGATGGGCTATAAATACCGACAACAATTTGCAGGTGAATATTATTTTGATATTTCAAAATTTGCAGCGGGATTGTATTTTGTAAGAATGGAGAATGCATCAAATGTGATTACAAAATCATTTATAAAACAATGATGAAATTTAAATCTTATCTCAAGACTACCACCGCATAAATGGGATTTAAATTGTATTGATGAAGAATTAAATGTGCTCAGACAATTAATAAAAATTTTGGTACACTTACAGATAACCTGTAGCTTGCATTAATACCTGTAAAATCAAAAACTTTGAATAAGTCACCAGGGGTGTATTTTTTTAAATATCAATAATGGCAATTCGATAAAAGCAAAAGCATTTGTTGTGTTATATTAAATTTGTAAAAAAGATTTTAAAATGAAATCCCTGTTTTATTATATTTTTTTTCTGTGCTGTTTTTGTTCAACACAAATAGTAATTGCACAAACTACAGAAAAGCCCAATATTATTTTTATAGTGTTAGATGATTTAAATGATTGGGCTGAAGGCTTTGACGGACATCCGCAGGCTCGCACAGCTACTCTGGCAAGTATTTCAGAACAAGGTACTTTGTTTTATAATGCCTATGCATCGGCACCACAATGTGGCCCATCTCGCACAAGTTTTTTAAGCGGAAAAGATATTGCCTATACACAAGTGGGTGATAATACAAAAGTGGCGTGCGGTGCATTCTCCAGTAATTTTTCTGAAGAAACTAATAATGCAGAATATTTTACTCTGCCAGGATATTTTAAAGATAGTGCCGGATATTACACTTATAACGTTGGCAAAATTTTTCATTGCTGGGAGAATTATGTTGAATATGATTCTACGAGTGCTGACCCTTGTAACCGACCACTTTCCTGGGATAAGTATTTTTTTAAAAATGAGGATTCTTTAATAGAATATTTTATTGAAAATTATAATGAGGGAATAGGTCCTTATCATTGGGGAAGGATTGAAGAATCCGATGAAATGCAAGCGGCAGATTATGTAGCAACTGATTCCGCAGTAGCATTTCTGGAAGCATTGGCAGCAGGTGAAGAAGTAACTTGTGGTAAACCATTTTTTCTAGCAGTGGGAATTCATAGACCGCACTTTCCTGTATTTTCCTCAGCCGGATATTGGTATGATGAATTTTATATGGAAGATGTGCATGCAGAGCCTTTTCATATAAGCGTAAATTATCCCGAAGGAAGTACACCGTATAATGGAATAGTAATACCACGGCAAACATCGCCAATAAGATATCAGGATGTAAATAATTTACCTGCAGATGGAATGGCAAGATTAACAATGCTGGATCAATCAGATATAAAATTTACCTTGTATGCAGATACCATTTCTCCTTTACCGGAAATCAATGCAAGTTATTCAGATTCGTTGCGCAAACTGATTGTAGAAAACTCCAAACGTGCAAATTATATCAATGGATATTTAGCCAGTATTTATTTTGCAGATACACAAGTAGGTCGTGTAGTAAATGCGTTGGGAATTAATCCTGAAGTGTATAACAATACTATAATTGTAATCATTGGTGATCATGGATTTTCTCTTGGCGAAAAAACACATTGGCAAAAGTCCATGTTATGGGAAACAGATATCCGTTCAACAATGATAATTGCAGACTTGCGCAATCCAACAGGTTATGTGAGTTATCGTATGGCATCCTTCTTAGATTTATTTCCCACCTTATGTGATTTAGCAGATTTACCTTATCCTACATTTTCTGATGGCAGTAATTATTTAGATGGTAAATCACTGGTGCCTTATATGGAAAATGGATTTCGCAATGCAGACCGTCCGTTGTTGAGTTCTATTACAAATAATAGCGGAAAACCGGCGAGTTGTTATCCGCATTTCAGCGTAAGAAATAATCGCTTTCATTATATAAAATATATCGTGCAGTCGGGTACTGATTTTTCAGATTGCGATAGTGTTCCGGGTGAGTATGAAGAAGAATTATATGATATCGGCATAACAAAGCAAACAGACCCTTATGAATGGTATAACTTATCCGAAGATCCGGATTATATACCTGCAAAAGATTTCTTAAAACAGTGGATACCCGGTGGCGCAATGTATTTACAAGAAGCGGTGAATGTTGAAATTTCTTTTAATGATACTACACCTTGTTATTTATCAGAAGGTGGTAGCATAGAATTAATTGCTATTTTATATGATTCACTGGCAACATTAATTACTTATCCATTAGAAAGTGGATATACATTGCAATGGACAAATAATATAAATAGCAGTATTGGTTATGGAAATGTTTTTATGTTTAATGTAGATGCATTTCCTGCTGAAGTATTTGATTCAATCGGATATTTTTATGTGTATCTGAATGTAATTGACAGCTCCACAATGCGAACAGTTGGATTTAATATGCAGAAAATATTTTTAAATCCTATCAATACTCCAACTATAAATTTTAATACAGGTTTAGAACTAAAAACTATTACTATTAAAGATTATGTATCCACAGGAATTTTCAGCAATCCGGTATGGGATTTTGGCGATGGAACAGAAATAAATATAGCAGTACCCGGACCACATTTTTATACCTCATCCGGATTTTATACCATTCAGCATACTGTTGAATTTGGAAATAGTTGTGTGCATACCATTGCTAAAAAAATATATATTCCGGTTTATAATGCATTAAACAATGAAACTCCTGAAATTAATTTTACCTTATATCCTAATCCTGCAAATCAAGAATTGTTTTTTAATATTTCATCACCACTTGATAATGCATTACTGCTTCTGAAGGATGCCGGAGGTAAAGTGTTGTTGCAAAAAGAATATCAGCATTTGGAAATTGGAAATTATATGATAAATATTAAAAATTTTCCGCAGGGAACTTATAGCATCAACATCACCAATAATGATTATAGTCTGTCGAAGTTATTTGTTATTGTACGATAATGTAAATAAACGAATTTGCATTTTGAAGTTGCTATTTCTGACTGTTGAATCAAGTGTATTATTAAAAAATTATACATATGCATAATTCTAATTTTATTATTAATAGAAATAGATATTTTAAATACTAAACAAGTCATTTCCATTTAATTCTCTTTCGGAATTAGGTATTTAGTTTAAGTAATGGGATAATTAAAGAGAAATCCTTGTTAAATTGAAACTTATATCGTATATTTATTTTAATCAATTTTATTCGTGTATTATGGATTACTTTATTTTAAATGAATTTTTAGGTTCAGCTGATTCAATTAGCCTTGGAAATTGTGAACCAGTCCTGTTAAGTGCACAAATTGATAAGTGCAATTATTCTTTCATTTATGTGGATGGTATTAATGTTTGTTACAAGCAGTCCAATGATATTTTATACAATTATGCCGCAGATTCTTTTGCATACAATGGCGATGCAATACCTCAACTCTATATGTGATTTATCCTGATTTTTAGGATTCATCCACCGACCTTTCGGTTATCACATAGTATTCTAATTTATTTATTTCTATTTATTAATTAAAAACTTTTATTATGAAAAAGGGAACATTACACGTAATGTGTTTTTTGTTGTTTTTTGCAGCATTACCTGCAATAAGTCAAACAACCACATCACCTAATATTATATTAATAGTGAGTGATGATTTAAATGATTATATAGAGCCGCTGAATGGGCATCCACAAGTGCAAACTCCTGCAATGAATACATTAGCAGAAAGAGGCATGACATTTTTTAATGGATATTGCAATGCACCTGTTTGCGGACCATCCCGCACAAGTTTTATGAGTGGTAAGGATATGCAATATACGCAGGTGTATAGAAACGGCGATTATATAAAAAATTTTAGAGAGAATTTTTCTGAGGCAACTAATAATGCAGAAGTTTATACCCTGCCGGAGTATTTAAAAAATGCCGGGAATTATTATACTTATGGTATAGATAAGGTATATCATGGAGGCAACATGTCGGACTTTGATAAATCAACAAACAATCCATGTGAAAAAGAATTATCATGGAGTAAAGTGGTAAATGAAAAAGATGATAATGCTTTAAAAATATATGAAACAGAATCTGATCTTGGTTTCAGTGGTTATAATTTTGGAAAGTTGCCAAATGAAGTTGAAAATTTAATGAAAGATACTAAGGGTGTTGATAGAGCAATTGAATTTATTGATCAATGGGCTGATGGTGAAATTCCTACATGTGGAGGTCAGTTTTTTCTTGCTGTAGGAATTGCAAAACCCCATTTGGATTTGTTTGTGCCGGAGAAATATTTTCCACCCTATTATTTAGATGATATTTATACAACACCTTTTGTTTATCCCTATAATAATCCGCCGGGTTCAAGTCCTGCAAATGGATTGATAATGCCACCACAACCGGAAGTGCGTTGGGAAGATTATTTTAATTTGGGAAGTCTGAGCAGACAAATGGCTACCACTCATAAAAATATTGAACATACTATTAATGAATATGCAGAATCAGTTTCACCACTTCCTGAAATTAATTCGGAATTAACAGAAGAAGAACGACAGGAAATAATTGCGGAATCATGGAGAGCAAATGCGGTGATGGCATACATTGCGGCGGTTCAATATATGGATGCTCAGGTGGGGAGATTATTAGATGCGTTGGATACACATCCGGCAATAAAAGAAAATAGTATAATAATTTTTGTGGGTGATAATGGTTTTTCTTTTGGTGAAAAATATCATTGGTTAAAACGCAGTTTATGGGAGCAAGATATTCGTGTACCAATGATAATTGTTGATCCATCTGCGCCGGGTAACAGAGTTTCATATCATGCAGTGAGTCTTCTCGATTTATATCCTACAATTTGCGATTATGCAGGAATTCCTCATCCAACTTTTTCGGATGGTACGCAATATCTTGATGGACATTCCATGTTTCCGATATTGCAAAATGAAAATGCAAATGTAGAATGGCCAGCGTTGGTTACAATTAAAATGGAACAGGGAAAAGAAGCAAGTTGCTTTCCTCAATATACTGTGCGCACCGAAAGATTTAGTTATATACGAAACCAAAGTAATAACGCAACAATTGATTCCGGCGATCCATGTGATTGGGCAAATTCTATAAGAGAAGAACAACTCTATGATGTAGGTAAATTCAGAGAAACCGACCAGTATGAATGGAATAATTTAATTGATAGTGCAGGCTATGAAAAAGTTATAGCATATCTGGATAATTTTTTACCCGATAGCAGCATGTATTTGCAACAACCACTTAAAATAGAAATATTAAACAGAGGTGTGGCATGCTTGATAACACACGACGCAACTATTGAAATGAAAGTTCAGGTGTTTGATACTTCAGGCAATATATTGAAAGGTGCTGCACTTAGCAACTATACTTTAGAATGGTCTAATAGTATTACTTCTGATATCTCTTACGGTAATAATTATAATTTTAATATGTCAACAATACCTAATGCAATTTATAACAATGGCAGTGCATTATTTATTTATATTTCTGTGATTGAAAATTCAACAGGTAAACAAATGGGGTTTGATACAAAAACTTTTTATTTCAATCCAATCAACAGACCTGTCGCATCTTTTAATCGCTTACATAAATGATCAGACAGTTTCAATTACAGACTATACCATTTCGGGATCATATACAAGTACGATGTGGGATTTCGGTGATAGTTATACTACTAATGAGTTTCTTCCAGTGCAACATACTTATAATACACCAGATGTTTACACTATTAAGAATATTATTTCTTATGGTAATAAACCAACATGTAAACGAACAATTTCACGAAAGGCTAAAATTTTAGGGCCACTGAAATTAGCAGTATTAGAAAATAATTCTATTGAAGTTTTCCCTAATCCTGCAAATAATTTCTTAAATATTTATGGTGAAAAATTAATTGGGTCAACTCAAGTAAAGATTTATAATTCATCCGGCCAATTAATGAGTAATGAAGTGATAGTGAGTATGAGTGGGTATATAAATATTAAAACACAAAGTTTGCCATCTGGATTATATACTATTCATTTACAAAACGAAACAACTATACAAAGCAAACTTTTTATTATTGAACATTAAATATCAAAATATATAATGTGCTCCGGAATCAATTTTAGTTTACCCATTGCCAAATGTATTCTTGTAATCATTAATTAGTTAAATACTACTGATGGTATTAATTACATTTCAAATGGTAAATATTCTGATGATTCAGAAACGGAATTATGGTTGGCATCCGGAGCACTTATATTTTTTTCTATGACATATATTTTTTTTGAAACCGATTACAATTCTGTTTTCCCCGGCGATTATCTAATAACAATAAAATGTATGGGCGTTTTTAATGAAGGTATCTTGTTATTTTGCGTTGATTTTACAATCATCTGACTACCCGGCCTGTTAATTTTGTGTGGATTACCTTATTTGTACTAATTTTGAAAGCTACAGCAGAATTTTTTATGAAGAGAACTCTACTTGCAATTATAATAACATTCACTTTCATTCAGGGACGTGCACAAGATGTACATTTTTCCCAGTTTGGATCAGCACCTCTATTGCTTAATCCGGCGCTTACAGGTTTATCCAGTTGTACTTATCGTGCATCACTGAATTACCGAAACCAATGGGCGAGTATAGTAGGTCCGTCTTCTTATCAAACTTATGCGGGTGCTTTCGACATCGGATTATTCCGTGAATCTTTCAACTATAGTATGCTCGGTTTAGGGTTAATGATTTTTAATGATGTATCAGGTGATGGTGCATTAACTAACTTAACGATGATGGGTTCAGTGGCTTATCATCAAAATATGGCTGGTCGTGGTGATCATTATATCAGTTTTGGTTTGCAAGGTGGATTAGTTCAAAAGCGAGTTGATTTTAATAATCTTGTTTTTGAAAGTATGATTGGTCAGAATGGTGTAGATCCAAATTTACCAAGCGGAGAATATGGAGATGACAAACTGAGTTATTTCGATATGAATGCAGGTGTAAATTGGCGCTCACGTTTTACAAATGTTTTTTCTCTTCAATTAGGTGCTGCATATCATCACCTTGCGGAACCATCAGAAAGTTTTTACAATCAATTAGATAATAAAATAAATGCGAGATATACTGCTTATGGCAGTTTGAAATTCGGATTTGATAAATTAGTTATCATACCATCAGCGGTTTGGTTGCAGCAAGCAGAGCAAACAAATCAAGAAGTTGTTGCCGGAGCTACATTTGGTATTCCAATGGATAAAGGTTCTTCTTTTATTTATCTAGGTGCTCATTATCGTGTTGGAGATGCTATCATTCCAAGTTTAGGATTTGATTATAACAATGTACAATTCGGATTAAGTTATGATATTAATGTTAGCGACCTTAGTGCAGTTAGTTCATACAAAGGCGGACTTGAATTATCACTTATCTATACCGGTTGCTTAACACATACCAAGAAATATACTATAGACTGTCCACGGTTTATGTAATAGTATTTAGCGTGATTTCCAGAGATATTCTAAGCAATTAAATTCCACTATTTAGAAATTATGATTTGTTGTGCAATTGCAACGTGCAATTTTATTTGCTAATCCATAGAGCAGGATCTAAAAGCGTAGTTCCTTTCCAAAGCTCTAAATGCACATCTGTTTTTCCTTCTTCTGAATTTGTATAAACAGTACCTATTTTTTGCTTTGCACTTACTTTAGCTCCGGGCTCTACACTAACAGAAGCGAGGTTTGTATATACTGTATAATATTCGCCGTGTTTAATGATAATACCTTTTTGAAAAGAAGGACTGAAGATCACATTTAATACTTCGCCTTCGAATATCGCTCTTACACTTGCACCTTCCGTTGTACTGATATTAATTCCATTATTTTCTATAGACACATTTTTTAAAACAGGATGTGCATGTGTACCGAAACGTTCTGTAATTGTTCCTCGCTCCACCGGCCAGGGAAGTCTGCCTTTATTCCCCTCGAAATTTTTTGATACTAAAGCCATCTCGGGAGTAAGGCCAACTGCTTCGGTAGTAGTTGTTTTTTCTGCAGTAGTTTTTTCTGCTGCTGTAGTGGTGGATGCCTTTTTTTCTGCTGCTGCTTTTTTTGCTGCTTCTGCTGCGGCACGTTCTTTTTCTTTTCTGATTTCTTCTGCGATGATGCTTTGTATTTTTTTATTTAATGCATCAGCATCTTTCTTTTTTTGCTTTAGCTGATCATTAATTTTTTTCTCTTCCTTTTGTAATGACTTTACAGAATTATCCTTTGCACTTTTTTCCTTATCTAATTTTTGTTTTTGTTGTTTTTCACTTTGCAACAAGTCTTCTTTTTTAGTTTTATCAGATTCTAATTGATCAATGCGGCTTTGTAATGCCGCCTGTACTGCTTTGATTGCGGCTGCCTGTTGTTTACGAAATGCGGTAAATTCTTTTACATATTGAATTTCATTAATTGCATCATTCATACTACCCGATGCAAATATGAAATGCAGTGGTTCATAATTGTTATCATTTACATAAGCATAGGTAATCATCTTTGCATATTGATCTCTCATACCTTGTATATCTTTCTCCATAGAATTAATTACACCTGCCGTTTCCTGCATTTCTTTGCTCACTGCGCCCACTTGTAATGCAATATTGCTGATCATTTCCTGACGTACATTTATCTGGCTGTTCAGCAACTTTACTTCATTCAACGAATTCTGTTTTTTCTTTTTTGTTTGCTCCAGCAAATGCTCAGTATCCTTAATTTCAGATTGCAGTTTAGTGTATTTTGTTTCCAATGATTTTTTATCTGTTGTTTGAGAAAACACAGAAGCACTCATCAATAAAAAAGCGAAGAAAAATAATTTAGTGTACCACTTCATATTTTGGATTTACCGTAAATGAGAAATCTACGGGCTCGTCCAAAGTTAGGCTGGTGAACTCCAGACCTATGTCGAAATTATCAACAGCCGACAAATGCATTTGTCTTAAAAATGCAAATGCTTGTCCAGCTACTTTGCGATACCCGCCATTTTCCAATGTCATTGTTCGTGGATGCATTAAGTCGTCAATTTGCATACGCATCACATGAAACGAGGGGTAAAGCCATATCGTATTTTTAAATGCGCCGTCATTTGCCCACAGCACATATTTTTCATCATCGGGTGTTCCGGGATAAATTGTTCCGTTATAAAAAACTAGATTACCTGTAATTAAATCTTGCAATGTTTTAAAATCAATTGCAACACCAAAAGATTCTTCGAGATAACTAAAATCATGCGGGTAATATTTTTGATTAATACGGTCAATAATTTTTATTGAATCAGGGGTAATAAAAACTCTTGCACCTTCAATTCCTAACATGCGCAATGATAATCCTATGTAAATATCTTTCTGCATATCAATAGATGCATTAATACTTGTTGATCCTCCATTGTTAATCACTTCCGCTTTTGCTTTTGCGGAGAAGGTGGTGTATTGCAATTGTGTCAGCAATATTTCCTTCTCTATTTCATCTAAAGAAATTTCTTTGATTTTACCACTGGTAATATTCACCGTGCGACATCCACTCAGTATAAAAAACAGCGGCAATATCACCAACCATTTATTCATACAGCTTGCGGTCATTTATTTTATTTTCTAATTGTGGAGAGTTACCACCCAATGATTTTGCTTTTTCCCAATATTCAACAGCTTCATCAGTATTGCCTAATTGAAAAGAAACATCACCATAATGTTCGTTGATTACCGCACTGGTTGAGCCACCATTTTGCATTGCTTTCTGCAACCAGATTTTTGCATCACCATATTTTTTTTGTTTGTATAATACCCATGCATAAGTATCTTCCAAAGAAGAATTATTTGGAACAAGTTGATTTGCACGTTCAGCCATTGCTGCTGCTTTATCTAATTTATCGCTGCGCAATGATAAGTAGTAAGCATAATTATTTAATGTATAAGGATTATCCGGATCCGCATCCAAACTATTATCATACGCTTCATCGGATGCTTCATATTCTTTTAATTCATTATAAATATCACCCATGCGCAAATAGGTTTCTCCACGCAGTTTCATATTTCCTGAAGTAAGTGGAATTGCCCGCTTAAAAGATATTAATGCGGCATCATTATTTTTTAAATTTTGATTTGCAACACCATTAAAAAAATGTGCTAATCCCTGATTTGGAAATAAATCCAATGCCTCATTCGTAACTTCAAGAAGAGAATCATTTGCATTTAATTCTGCATCTATATAAAATAATTTAACCCATACATCAAATACATCAGGACGCAGATTTGCGGATATGCGATAATCTTTGCGGGCATCTTCTTTACGATCAGTATAATAATATAAATCCGCACGCATTGCATATGATTTTGCTTCTTGCGGATGTGCTTGTACCATTAATGTAGCAAGCTCAATAATAAATTCTTTTTCAGTAAATGCAGGTAAGTCAACAGAGTCAATATAGGGTACTAAAAAAAATACTTTGCGATCAATATTTGCATCGGGATTTGAAAATACAAGACGTAAATCATTTTGATATGCATTCATATCACCGGCACGTCTGTCGAATTGTGCTTTTTTAAATAATAAATCTGCATTGTTCGGATCCATTACCAGCAGTTGATTAAATGTTTCCTGAGCCAAATCCATTTTCCCTGCACTTTCATACACTTCTATCAGCATACTTAAAAAAGTTGGTTCATCCGGATTGGAAATAATCAGTTTATTCAACACATCAATTGCTTGATCAATAAAACCATTGCGCATATAAAACCGGTATTGTTCCATCAGCAAATTCATATCCGGCCCGAATTGTTTTTCTGTATCCTGCAACACTCGCATACTTTCTTTTACATTGCCACTGCGCTCATACGCATATGTCAATTCAAGATAGCCATCCATGTTTTGCGGAAAGAGAGAAATCTGTTTTTCAAATACTTCTGCGGCTTCACTAAATCTTCCCTGATACAATAATGTTTCACCATAAAGCACCAAATAATATTCATTATCCGGATTTAACTCAACTGCTTTTTTTGAAAGTTCACGAGCATCATCCAAGCGGCTGTAATCAAAATATATTTTTGCGAGTTCATACAATGTTGCATCGTTATTCGGATCTAATTGTAGAATTTCTTTGAATAAAATTATTGCACCATCAAAATCACCTAAAGCTTTTGCTTTACATCCATCAATAAATAATCGTTCAATAGTAATTTCATCTGTCTCTTCACCAATGCCTTCTAATGTGGAATCAACATCTTTTTGTTTTACCGTACTTCCGGTTAATTGTTTTGATGTATTGCAGGCAGAAATTACCAAACATATAAAGAGCAATAATGAAGCGAAAATATTTTTTAGCATATCGACGTTGTGAAATCACCAATGCTTAAATCTTCAGCAGAATCTTTTATTGAAACATGGCTTCCAATCATAGAATTGGTAATTATTTTATTTTGTATATCCGTAGACTTCTGAATAATTGAATTGGAGATAATTGCATTTTTAATAATACAGCCTTCACCGATAGAAACATGTGGACCGATAACAGAATTTTCGATGAAAACATTGTTGCCGATAAAACAAGGTTCTATAATTTGACTATTCATATTGCGCAATGATTTACTGATTAATTGTTCAGAATGTTTATTCAACTCCAGCACTCGTTGATTGGTATAAACCGTTGCATCTTTATTCCCACAGTCGAGCCATTCGTCCACTTTACCCGGCAATAATTTAAATCCGTTTTTGCGCATTGCATCCAACGCATTTGTCAATTGATATTCTCCTTTATCTGTTATATTATTGTCAATAAGAAACTGCATTTCTTTGCGCAATGTATCGCCATCTTTTATATAATAGACACCGATAATTGCAAGGTCAGAAACAAATTCTTTTGGCTTTTCTACAAAGTTGATAATATGTCCTTCTTCACTTAATTGTACCACACCAAAGTTTTGCCATGCATCTACTTGATTTACCCAGATGACACCATCTTTTTCTTTATCAATTTTAAAATTTGTTTTGAATAATGTATCTGCAAATGCAATAATAATATGACCACTCACAGTATCACCTGCACATAAAATAGCATGTGCTGTTCCCAATGGTTCATCCTGATAACAAATTTTTCCTTTAGCACCAACGTTCGCTGCTATATCCAAAAGCATTTGCTCCACTGCACTTCCAAAATGCCCACATACAAAAGCAATCTCTTCAATCTTTTCTTCAGTAGTTTGTGCAATGTCTTCCACTAATCGTTGCACAATAGGTTTGCCTGCCACAGGAATCAATGGTTTTGGAACTGTTAATGTGTGGGGACGCATTCTTTTACCCATGCCCGCCATTGGAATTATGATCTTCATACTACGTAATTCTGTTTAGCCGCAAAGATAGGAATTCAGCCGTGAAGCGAAGTCTGTACATTTAAAGTGTATTGTAGATTCTATACCGTGAAATTTTATCTCTGCAAGTTTATTTTCCTGTATGTCCAAAACCACCTTCACTGCGAGTGGTTTTATTTAATATTTCTACAGGAATCCATTCTATAGTTTCATGTTTTGCAACAACAAGCTGTGCGATTTTATCACCGTTTTGAATTTGGAAAGGTGATGCAGATAAATTAATAGCAATCACTTTTATTTCACCACGATAATCAGAATCGATAGTGCCCGGCGAATTCAACATTGTAATTCCCGAATTAATTGCAAGGCCACTGCGAGGACGCACTTGTGCTTCATAACCGTTTGGCAATTCAATAAAAATTCCTGTTGGAATTAATTTGCGCTCTAAAGGAAGTAATGTAATTGGGGTTTCGATATTAGCTCTTAAATCCATACCCGCTGAATTTGCTGTTGCATACGCCGGATTGGGATTGGAAGAGCGATTAATAATTTTTACTTGCATATAATAATTTTCTTTAAGCAATATTTCTTTTTAGTTTATGCATATCTAACCACCATGCAAAAACAAAGAAGATTAAAAATAATAGTATGCGGATAACTACTGTAAGCAAAATATTATTTTCAAACCAATGCAGAAATTGTAAACCAAGCATGCACAGTAAAACAGAAGTAATTATATAAGCACTTAATTTTTTAATGTTATAAGGTACATAATAATGTTTCTGTCCGATTATCCAACTTAAAATAACCATACTAAAATAGCAACCTAATGTTGCCCATGCAGCACCAGCATATCCCAAGCGTGGAATTAAAAAATAATTCAGTGCAATTGTAATTGCTGCGCCTGCTAAAGGGATAATAGTGGCGAATGCAGTTTTATCTGTAAGCTTATACCAGACACTCATATTGTAATACACACCCAGAAATAAATTGGCCAATAATAAAATGGGAACTATGAATAATCCGGAATGATAATTTTCTCCGATAATAATTTTAAATACATCCGGGAACATACCGACACCTAAAAAAATAAAACAACATACGATAGTAAAATACAACATCACCGATGCATAAGTACGGGGTGCATTTTTATCAGTAGAAGATGAAAAGAAAAATGGTTCGGCGCCCATCCTGAATGCCTGCACTGCCAAGGTCATAAAAATTGCAAGTTTATAAACGGCACTATAAATACCTACTTGCTTTAAATTTTCTTCTAAGTTTCCCGGCAGCCAATATTTTAAAAGTACACGATCAAGTGTTTCATTTATCATTCCTGCAAAACCAATTATTATTAAAGGCAAACCATAACGCATCATTTTTTTCCAGACTTCTGTACTGAAATGTAATTTAAAGAAGGTAGGAATAAATATCAAAAAAGTAACTGCACTTGCAACCAGATTTGCATAAAATACATAACTGATTCCCATGCTCGGATTATAGGTATAACCAAAGTCACTGAACATAGTGTAATTACCTTTTAATGCAGGCCACAGAAAAAAGAAATTGAGGGTGATGTTTATTAATACATTGGTGAGTTTAATAGTAAAATATTTCCAAGGTCTGTTCTCCAAACGCAATTTTGCAAATGGAATATTTACTAAAGAATCAAAACCGATTATTAATGCAAAGTAAAAAATGTATGCACTGTGGTTGGGATACTCCAACATAGCTGCAATAGATTTTGAAGAAAATAATAATATCAATACAAATAAAACGGTAGAAATAAATATCGAAAGCTGAGCTGTTCCAAATATTTTATTTCTTGCTTCATTCGTAAGTTCTTTAGTGGCATAGCGGAAGAAAGAAGTTTCCATTCCATACATAAACAGCACATTCAGAAAAGTAACGTAAGCATACATTTCGGAAATGATACCATAATCCGCCTGATCAGTAAACACCCGTGTATGCAATGGCGCCAATGCATAATTCAACATGCGCACCATGATAGTACTCAATCCATAAATAGCAGTTTGGGAAGCAAGACGTTTCAGCGACACAGGGTAAAATTAAATGGAATTAGTTTCAGTGCAATTAAACATTTCAATATGCATCTCTAAACGAATATTATTACATTTACTATGTGAAAATTTTTAAAACCTTTTTAATCCTGTTTCTGCTAACTGCATTTGGAAAATCATATTGCCAGTTACCCGGTGATTGGCATGTAAAATTTGCTTTTGAAAAAATCGGATTCTCCGTACAGTTCATCAATTTATCAGGTGCAACCGGAGATATACTCTGGGACTTTGAGGATGGCAGTACAAGCAATGAAGATAGTCCTCTCCATACATTTGCAACTGCCGGTGAATATCATGTTGTACTGACAATTGCAACTACTGAAAATTGCAGCGGCACTTTTACTGACACTGTTTTTATTTATCCTTCAGATAATATTGCAGATGATGTATTTGAAAATACTATTGCGGTTTATCCTAATCCATTTACGGATGCATTTCAAATTACTTCCGAAGTATTTATACCAGTTTCCATGCAAGATATACTTGGGAATAAAATCCCAATAACTATTCAACAAATTTCTTCCGATAAATTTTTGCTATCGCCGGCACTTTCAACACATGGATTTTATCTTGTAGAATTGCATGATGGAAATATTGTAAAATATCTTTTAGTATTGAGTATATCTCAGTAATACTATTGTGATGAAGTTGCTTAATTTACAATAAAAATCACTGCACGAATTTTATTATACTTGGCTGATTTATTACATTATTTGTAATTTGGTATCAAACACTTGCTTATGCGAAATATTTACCTGATCTGTATATGTCTTTTTGTTTTTTCAAATAGGTTACACGCACAAACCTTTCAATTATTTTCCGAAGACTTTGATATTGATTATTCGGGTAGTTTTATTCTAAACTCTGCCGGTCCGGGAGATTCTGTTGGAAGTAATCAATGGATAATAAATGATAGTTATACCGGCGGCTTTGGTTATCCGAATACAACCTCAGAAAGTTTAACGGAAAGCGGTACAATCGGTGGCGCACCTTACAGTACTTATATGCACATTTATGATATTGAAGGCGCTCCTTCTATTACCTGTGCGAGTTATGATGCCTCAGATGCCAGTGATTATTTTGCTGAGATGGCTGCAGGTTTTTGTACATTGGGTTTAATAGATATTGAGTTTACTTTTTTCTATTTATGTGAAGGAAGTCCGGGTGCGTATGGTCAGGTTTATTATAGTGCGGATGGTGGTCCATGGACTGCAACCGGAGCAGCATTATATAATGATCAAACGCTTTGGAAATATGAAGTACTTACCGACGATGCTTTTGAAGATGTTACAGATTTGCGATTTGGATTTCGCTGGATAAATGATAATTCCGATGGCGATAATAAAATCTCTTTTGCTATTGATGATATTATTGCTGTGGGTACTTATGATGCAGTTGCAAGTCCTGTAAATATTACTATAGATTTTATTTCTCCCGATCCTGTTTGCGCACTCAGCACTTTAGTTTTAGGATGGAGTATAGATGGATTATTATGCGATGGCACTTATAAAGTTGAATTATCAAATGCCTCTGGAAGTTTTGCATCTGCTGTGGATTTAGGTGTATTTATTATTCCGGCAGGTGATACCACAGGTGCGGTTGCAGTATTAATTCCCGGCTCCACTCCTGAAGGGGATTGTTATAAAATTCGTGTAAATCGTGTTTCACCAATGCCCGCAATTACAGGTGAAGCAAGTGTTTGTTTTGAAGTAGATAATTGTCCGAATACAATTACAACTCTTCCTGCTGCGGTAACTTTCGATTCAAATGCGGTTTGTATAAACAGTGTTATTGATGTGCCGTTTTATTCAACGGGTGTGTTTGGCGGAACAAATGTTTACACCGCACAACTCAGTGATTCCACAGGAAACTTCGATGACTTTTCTGTTATCGGCAACTTTACTTCAAGTGCTACTTATGATCCTGCATTGGGTTCTTCGCCGGGTACTGTTTCAGGAATTGTTCCTACCGTTCCTCCCGGTTGCGATTATTATATACGCATTGTTTCGAGTAGTCCGGCAACAATTGGTTCGGTCTATGGACCGATTTGTATTCAGGAATGTGATATGGAAACAAATGATATTACAGATGTGTATGTGTGCATCAGCGAATATATCGGTGATACAGTTACTATTAATTATGATGTAAATATGTTCACTGATACAGTGGGCTATTGCGATACAAATACTTTTTTGGTGGAAGTGTTAGATGCCATGTTTTTTATTCAGGCAAATCTTGGTGGCTTAGGTTATACAGTGGATACAGAATCGGGAACAATTAATTTAGAAATTCCCGGATATTGGGATCTTGTTGCAATGGGTTTGGATGCAGGTGTTTGGTATTTGCGTGTGATTGCTACTTGCGCTGATCCGTATGAAAATTCGTTGGGAACATTAATTCATCTTAGCATTGGTGCACCCAAAGATGATCCACCGATATTGACACCGAGTGATACTTTATTTTGTGAAGGTGCAATTGAATTTGCAACTGTTTCTCCTTACAATCCGAAATCACAATATCAATTTCAATTCGGAACAGGTACACCATTTATCTGGCCTTATAATCCTATCTATATAAATTTTGCCGGCTCCACAGGTGATGTAACATTGCGTGTGCGTGAAATTAATTTTGGATGTCCCGGACCATGGAGTGACTATCTTACTTTCCATGTAATTGATGTTCCTGTTGTTTCAATTACCGGTCCTGCAAAAGTGTGTACAGGTGATACAATTACGTATTCTGTTCCGTATTTTATAAGTACTTATTATGATTGGGGAATTAGCGGCGGAAGTATTGTTGATACATCCAATAATGAAATAAGTGTTGTTTGGGATGATGCCGGATTTTATACACTCGACATTTTTGCATTAAATGAATGTGGTAGTGGTGATGGGAATAAAACAATTCAGGTAATTGAAACTATTCCTGTAAATGAAAATGCAGATCAAACAGTTTGTACAGGAACATCTGTTGCATTAAGTGCTAACACTCCGGGTATTTCTACTTACACTTGGTATATAGATACATTAATTGTATGGAATGATTTCTATTATGGTTTTACTGCGGATACAACAACAACTTTATTTTTAATTGCAACGGATGATGAAGGTTGTGCAAGCTCAGATACAGTTACAATTTTTGTAGAATATCCAACAACAGAATCTGATACCACAGAATTTTGTATCGGCACACAAACAACATTAGATGCCGGTTATCCGGGTGCTGTTTATAATTGGAATACAGGTGAAAGTTCTCAGCTTATTACTGTAATTAATCCCGGAATTTATTCTGTTGTTATTAATCCAACGGATATGGTTTGTGATATTACGAAAACAATTATTGCAAATCAATTGATAGATGTTTGTGATCCGATAATAAATATTCCAAATGCATTTTCACCAAATGGCGATGGCGTGAATGATCATCTTGTAATATTCGGCGCTGCTATTCAAGAATTGGATATTTATATTTATAATCGTTGGGGCGAATTGGTGTATGCAAGTGATGATCTTTCGCTTTTAAATAATTCTGATATGGGTTGGGATGGAACATTCAACGGCGAACCACAGGAAATGGGAAGCTATGCGTATGTTTTGATTGTGAAAGGTGGCAGCGGAAAATCTATTCAGTTAAATGGCAGTATAACATTGGTGAGATAATTTTTTTGAAGTGCGATGGATAGGTAAAATACTCTTCTTTTTATTTTTTGCTTTTAGCAATATGCAAGTATTGTTTGCGCAAGATATGCAGGTGAAAAAAAATAACTACTCCAACTTTTATTCGCCGCAAAAAAATATTTCATCCGCATTATTATCTCACACTTCCAAAGCAATGCAACAACATCCTGAATTTGGTGTGTTGCCTTATAATACTCCGTGTAAAGACTGTTATGAATTATTGGATAAGCGCACTTTGAATGAACGCTACTTTATAAAACCCGATGGCAGTTTTGTAAATGAAAAAGCATACGGCGCATATAATTATTCTGATGCAAATGGTTTCATCCGTGCAGTAGATCCGCATTTATATCCAACAGAAAATGCAAATGAGTTTATTGCAAATCAACAATTACTTCCAACCATATTAAATACCGCCGAAGGTTTTTCTGCAATCACTTTAAAAGACAATTTTATTTTTCGGTTTAATGATCATCTGCAATTCTATTTTGTAAAAGACAATGTAGAAACTGCAAGAAAAGATTTTTCATTTATGAAAACTTCTGTTGGAAGTGATGGCGCATGGATTACAAATGCATGGCATGGAATTGATGCTGAAATGGTATTTGCCAAAGGACAGATTAAAACCAATTTTATTTTAAAAGATAAAAACATTGTAGATGTAAATTCAGATTATTTAGTGATTGAAGAATTTTTACAATTGCCATCCGATTATATTTTAGAAAAGGATTTGCAAAACGGATATCCTTTAGAAAATAATTTTTGGAAAGGTGATTTGATTTTAAAAAATAATTGGGGATTAAAATTATTAACCATTCACACACCATTAATTATTGATCAGGCAAGAACAAAATTTCATAATCAAGAACAAGTAAATGCAATTGCGTATGACTTAGAAAAAACAGAAGGCGGATATATTTTACGCATTCAAATAAAAACAGATTGGTTATTACAACCCGAAAGAAAGTATCCTGTAATTATTGACCCATTATTAACCGGAGAAGCTACATATACTACAAGTGATATCGGATTTCAATTTGATAATACTTGTTTTGAAGAAACAGAATATTGCGATTACACAATGGATATTCTTGTTCCGGGAAAAACAACATTAACCGCAGCCTATTTTGACGGCACTTATTACTCACAGAATTACGGATGTTTTTTTACAACGGATTGCTTAATGAAAGAAGCCGCATTTCGCATTTTAGGTATTTGCGATGACTCTCCTTCGCCTTCCAGTTTCTGGACTTGCATACCACCTGCCGGAGATACTGCCGGAACTTGTTATGGTGTTGACTTAGATATCTTTAATACTGTTGCCTGTGTTCCCCCGCAATGTGATGATTACGAATTTACTTTCGAAATGCGCACCTTCCATTGTTCATGTACAAAACCACCTTGCGATATCACTTGTCATTATATGCCGGTGGATAGTTGGGTAATTACTATTGAAGGAAGAACAGTTGAAGAAAATGCAATTGTTTCATCCACACATCCCGACTTTACAATTTGTGCAGGAGAAGATATTGATTTATTTGCAACAGGAATTTATGGTGTGCCTGTTTATACTTATGAATGGTTGCCACCGGGAATAACAACGGATACATTAACTGTTTCTCCAACAACAGATACTTGGTACACAAGTATTATTCATGATGCATGCGATATGCAAGATACGGTTACGCAATTAGTAACTGTGTTGCCAGCGCCCACACTTGCTCCCGGACCTTATGAAGGTTGTTATCAAATTACTGCAAATGCAGGTGCAGGATATGTAAGTTATGTGTGGAGTACAGGTGAAACAGGAAGTACAATTACAATTGATTCAGCAGGAATTTATTTTGTAACTGTTACCGATGCAAATGGATGTACCGGAACCTCTGATCCTATTTCTGTAATTATAAATACCTATCCTGAAATTGATGCGCAACCCGATACTGTTTTTGTAAGTGATGGTGAATTTGCACAATTAAATGTGAGTAGCTCAAGTACAGGTGATGTAACATTCAGTTGGTGGCCGGAAGAAAATGTTACTTGTATTATTTGTCCTGATCCTTTGGGAATAATTTATAATGCGCAGGAAATATTTTATGTAACAGGCGAAGAGTTTGGTTGTATTTCTCCACCCGATACTGTTGTTGTAATTAATACAAGCAGTGGATTAATTGTGCCCAATGCATTTACACCAAATGCAGATGGATTGAATGATGTATTTAAACCCTATAGCGAATTAATTTTTCCGAATTATGCAATGCAGATTTATAATCGCTGGGGTGAATTATTATTTAGCACAACAGATATTACAGAAGCATGGGATGGAAATTATTTAGGTAAACCACAAGAAGTAGGAACATACATCTGGGTAATTCAATACGAAAAATTTAATGACAAGTACGGGGAAACTCAATTGAAAGGAACAGTGACGCTTTTGAGATGATGTGCGAATTTGCAAATGTGCAAATGTGTTTAATGTGCAAATGTGAGAATGTGTTGAATTTGCGAATTAAAATGATTAGCTGATGTGAATAATTAGCTGATGAGTTGATTAGCCGATTAGCCGATGAGTGTAATGTGCCCACGATAGCTATCGGGGTGCAAATGTGATTAATGTGCGAATTAATAAGCAGATGGATTAATTAAAAAAAATAATTATGACAAATAAATTTAAAACTGTTTCGCTTGACACAATGATTGATAAACATATTGGTAAGCTTGGTACTAAAAGACGAGATACCTTCGAAAACGAATTACGAATTGACTTATTAGGACAAGCAATTAAGCAAGCAAGACAAGAACGTAACTTGACACAAGAGCAATTAGGCGAGTTAGTGGGTGTGAAGAAAGCGCAAATTTCAAAAATTGAAAACAGCGTTAAGAATGCGAGATTTGAAACCATCCTAAAGGTGTTTAACGCATTAGGAGCCAAAGTAAATTTTAATGTTGAACTCAATAATTAATGATACTCAGTACCCGATACCCTTTAAATCAGTAACCAGAAATGAAATGATTAAACTGACAATATTTTTTTTAACTCGAAACCCGAAACTTGAAACTTTTTTAGTCAATGTAAAAGTCAATGGTCTAAGTTTTTTCGCAAACTGCCAATCGCCAACAGCCAATAATCAACAGTCAAATGTCAAAAGCACTTACCTGCTATCCGATACTTTTCTGTCTCAGCCGAGTCACTTGAAAAGGACTTGGCGTTAGTCTTATATAAATCTCTCACAAGCTTACCTAAAGTTAACTCCATGAGTATTTTTTTTGTCAATGTTCTATGTCAAATTTCAATGTCAAAAGAACAAACATTAACTTTCCATTCAAATGAAAATAATATACTTTCTCCTCCTTGTTTTTTTTGGTGCAAATACAATCTTATTTGCGCAATATAATCTTGTTCCTAACCCAAGTTTTGAAGATTATAATACTTGCCCTTCCAGTATTTCCGGTTTTGCTTATAGCAGCGATCTTACTGTGGATTTGTGGTATTCAGGGAGTGGTGGCTCATCCGATTATTTTAATGCATGTGCTGGTGCAGGTTCATGGGTAGGTGTGCCTGAAAATTTATTTGCAACAGATCAACCTGCGCATACCGGTGATGCTTATGGTGGGTTTTGGACAGACCTTTACGACGATGGCAGCTATGACTATCGTGAATATGTACAGGTACAATTATTAGAGCCGCTTGTTGCAGGTGAATGTTATTATGTGGAATTCTGGAGTGCGCCTGCAACACAATCAGATTTTTTCGGTGTATCACATGCAACTACAGATGCAATAGGTGCTTATTTAGATGCGGATAAAATTGGCTCTGAAGGAATTTCCGGTGTGCTGAGTGAAACACCACAGATTGATAATAATGCCTCAGGAAATTATATTGATCCACCCGGTGAGTGGACAAGAATTTGTGGATTTTTTGAAGCAGAAGGTGGTGAAGAATGGATTTGTATCGGCAACTTTCATGAGGATGATGAAACAGATGTAGTTGCTTATGAAGGTGGTTCATTAGATGCAACACCACTAGTATATTTATTTGTAGATGATGTGCTTGTTACTCCTGCGGATTCGCTTGCCGCCGCCTTTTTAAATGATACTATTGTTTGCGCTCCACTTACATTAAATGCACTCACTTGTGGTGATACATATTTATGGAGTACCGGCGAGACAACACCCAGTATTATTGTATATGAAACAGGTGATTATTGGGTGCAAATAGAAAGTAGTTGCGGTACTTTAAGTGATACTGCTGAAATTATTTTTGTGGTGGATACAGTGAATACAACCAACACGGATATTCATATTTGTTTTACTGAATTGCCTTATACAATTGAAGCATTTGGTGGTTATGATATTTATAATTGGAACACAGGTGAAACTACTTCCGAAATTGAAATTGATGAAGCCGGTACCTATTATCTTTCTGCTTATACTGAGTGTTCGCATTTTATAGATTCTTTTGTTGTGGATGTTACTGAGCCAATTAATATTGGTCTTGACCTCGGGCCTGATACATTAATTTGCGCAGCTACATGGTCGCTTACTTTAACTGCGCCTGCGGGTTATGATAGTTATGATTGGAACACAGGTGAAACCACAAATAGTATTGTTGTTTCTACTCCCGGAAATTATTCTGTTATTGTATATACTGAATGTGAAGTTTTCAATGATGCAATTACAATTACCACAGATCCGAATTTTGGAGAGACATTAAATCTCGGTGAAGATTTAGAATTATGTCCGCCGGCAGGTATCAGTAATTTTATTTTAGTTGCTACCGAAGACTTACCAAATTATAATTGGAATACCGGAGAAACAACACAAACAATTACTGTAAATCAAGCAGGTAATTATACAGTTACAAGTACATTACCATGCAGCATAATTTCAGATGATGTAACAGTTACATTATGCAACGAAATTTATGTACCTAATGCATTCACTCCGAATGGTGATGGCATAAATGATTTGTTTGAAATAATAATTGTTGATCCTTCAAGAATTTTATCCTTTACCATTTATAATCGATGGGGTGAATTAGTATTTGATGGAGGCGCAGGTGCATATCAATGGAATGGAAAGTATAATAATGAAGAAGCGGAAATGGGAATGTATGCTTATATTATTGTGTACTCCGATGCCAATGGTGAGAATGCAATTTTGCAGGGGGATGTAACGCTGGTGAGATAGGGGAATTTAGCTCTATCGGTTTGGTGTCCTCACCAACCGAAAAGAATGATATAATCATTAAAAGATTTTGCAAAAAAAATGCAGCATTAAATATCTTAATAATTTTAGATGATAGCCTAAGAAGATTTCGGTTGGTGAGGACACCAAACCGATAGGGAATTTCTACTTTCTTTTTATATCTTCATTCAATCGAAAAGAAAAAATGCAATAAGAGTTTCAAATAATAATTATTCTTTTTATACTTTTATAATGAATTATATAATTAAGATAAAATATGCGACTAATTAAAAATCACCCCATTATTTTAGGCTTGTTGTTAGTATTAAATCTTACAACAAATGCATTCGCTAATTCTGATTCAATAATTAAGAATTCCAATAATGATTCACAACATTATGAAATAATCATTGCATTAAATTGCAATGAATGTATCAACTGTTATTACGGCTCTCAGGATATATTTTCAGAATTGGATAAAACCACTACACTATTTATTGTATCAGGTTTACCCAAACGTGAAGTGCCTTATTTTTTTGAGGAAAAATTAAATCTGCAAAGCGAGAATTTACATTGGATTAAGAATGATTCCTTATTCAAATATTATTCAGATAAATACAATGGATTATCAGCTATATATTTATTGAAGAATGATGAAATAGTTTTTTCTTCAGATTTAAAGAATATAGACCGAATAAAATTGAATGAAGTTCTGCATTCCGGTTCATCACCAAAACTCATGGAAGCAGAAGAATGGGATATTTCTCATTTTGGTGGGGACGCAAATTCCTCAATTAATTTTCTAAATGCAGATACTCTTTTAATATATAATCCGGTAAGAAATAAAATATATCTGTATTCACTTAGCCTTAAAAAAATGATAAAGGTTTTTGATATTGGTGTGTATCCGGAAAATATAGAAGAATGGTTATTGTTAACCGAGTTGGAAGAGAATGATTTGGATTTTGCAAAGAATGATAAGGAAGCAAGTGAGTATATTAATTCGCTGAATCGCATAATTCCCGGGTCACCTTCTGTTACGGATAATTATGTGTTCATTCCCATCCAGATTCTGGCGTATGATATCATATTGAAAGAAGATAATGATACTATTGTTCAATTAAAATGGTATAGCTTTTTTTTGCAGTACGATAAGGAGTTACAGTTTATTGATCGCTATTCTTTCCCGTATCAATTCCCGGATTATCCGAATCATTTTAATCATTTAGGCAATGGTGATTTTTTAAACGACAGTATTTTATATATGAAAGCAAGTACACGGGTGAAGGATAGTATTATTGCAATTTATAAAATATTGCCTGGCAGCAAACCCGAATTAATTGGATTCCCTCCAATAGGTTACCCCGATCGTTTTCCTATGAAAGTTGGTGCTTATGGCAAAGTGTATTATTCCCAATTTTTTTCTGAAACAGAATATTTTTTTAAGGAGGAACCCATTTTATATAATAGCAATACAGAATCTTCGAAAGAATTTAGTGATTGGAAATATACACATATTGGTGATTCTACCAGAACCGGTTTTTGGGTAGAAAATATTTTTAAAATACATGATTTGTATTATGTGTTTGGTATAGAAAATAAATCTACAGCAATAAAAATTTATGACAGCAATTTCAATCTTATGCATTCTGAAGCCGTGATAGATAAACCCTATTTCTCAATCAGGTTAAATGGAAATACGTTTTACGGATTGGTTAGTGATGATGAATCAATTAGAATAAAGTCTTATACTTTAATTGATGAATGAAATTTGGTAAATAATCCATTTCATTTTATTCTGCATTTGCTAAAAAATACTTTCATCATCAAACCGGATATGTTTTCAGCCTATTATTTTTTCGTATCATAATCATATCTAATCGTATCAAATCGTATCATTTTTTGTTTGCAGGTACAGATGGTAATCGTATTTTTACGTATCAAATCGTATCAAAATGCATAACGAAGTATATAATTTTAAACTGAATATTGACTGGAAACTCATCAATGTAATCAGTGAAATAGACCGTTTTGATGCAAATTGGACAACCATTGAACGCAAAGAAGGTAAAAGCCTGAAGGAGTTAAAAAGTATTGCTACTGTGCGAAGCGTTGGTGCTTCAAACCGAATTGAAGGCAATACAATGAGTGATGAAGAGGTGGATGTGTTGATTAAGAAAATTGATATTACAAATCTTAGCGACAGAGATTCGCAGGAAGTTGTCGGCTACTTTGAAGTATTGGATTTGATATCAGAATCTTACAAAAGCATCAGGGTAACTGAAAGCTATATTAAAAGTTTACATAATAATTTGATGAAATACAGTGCTAAAGATGAATGGCATAAAGGTAATTTCAAGGTGCATAGCAATGCGGTAGAAGCTTCTTTTCCCGACGGTACAAAACAAGTTATTTTTAAAACCACCGAAGCAGGATTTGCTACCGAAGATGCGATAAGTAATTTACTCAATTGGTACAATTCCGAATCAGAAATACATCAGCTAATTAAAGTAGCAACTTTTGTTTATGAATTCTTAAGCATTCACCCTTTTCAAGATGGAAACGGTCGCTTGAGTCGTTTGATTACAACGCTTTTGTTGCTTCAAAACGGATATAAATGGATTCGATACGTGAGTTTTGAACACGAAATTGAAAACCGAAAAACCGAATATTATCAGGTGCTTAGAAGTTGTCAGGCGCAACGCCCTAATGAAGATGTAACCGTATGGGTACAGTTTTTTTTGAATTGCATGGCAAATATCCAAATGCAATTGATGTCGAAATTGGAAAAAAGTGGTATTGAAACACAGTTATCGCCTAAAGAAAAATTAATCTTTACGATTATTCAAAACCGACCATACATTCAGTCGGGGGAAATTGCTGAAAAATTGGCAATACCTGCACCAACCGTTAAACGTATTTTATCGGAGTTGTTCAATAAAGAATTGATTGAAAAACATGGAAGCGGACGCAATGTGAGTTATACAATAAAATAAAGAAAAGAAGATTTCTGTTGGTGGGACACCAACCGATAGGATTAAACACAATTATTTCCTCCCACTCATTTTTTTATACTGCTCCAGCATCACTAAAAAATCTGCACGATAACCATTTCTTTCATTACCGATTGCGCTTTCTGCTAATTGTGTTACCTGCGATAAATCAGCATTACTTTTAAATTTTGAATTTCGAATTATCAATCCAAATTCTGCAACTGCTGCTGACCATTTAAAATTTTCGCTTGCATTTGTATAAGCTTGATTGTTGTAATTTATTGAAGAGATAATTTCTTTATTCACTGATTGCTTTGCTGACTTTGGTTCTTTGTATTTAATATGCAGTTGTAACAATTCTTTATTGTCCGAATTTATTATTTCATCCGCAGGTATTACTTCATACAAAGCAGTAACAGTATGTCCTGCACCAATATCCCCGGCATCAGTTTTATTTTTATCAAATTCTGTATCTGTCAACATGCGATTTTCATAACCAATTAAACGATATGCTTTTGCAAACTGCTTATTAAATGTGGCTTCAATTTTTACATCTTTTGCTATTGAATATAATGTCGCTCCCATTTCTGTCACCAATACTTTTTCAGCATCATTCGCTGAACTTACATACGCATAATTGCCGTTGCCTTTGTCTGCTAAAATTTCCAATTTCCCATCTTGCAAATTATCCATACCATATCCGAGAGCAGTTAAATAAATTCCTGTTTTCTTTTTGCCTTCAATAAAATTTAATAAATCAGCATCCGAAGAAAAGCCCACATTAAAATCTCCATCGGTTGCCATAATCACTCTGTTGTTACCATCTTTAATAAAATATTTTTTTGCAACATCATAAGCCATTTTTAATCCTGCTCCTCCTGCTGTAGTTCCATCTGCTTGCAACTTGCCAATTGCTTTCATAATTGTTACACCATCATCACCCGAAATATTTTCTAACAACACACTTGCAGTATCACGATAAATAACAATAGATACTTTGTCTTTAGGTCTCAATTGTTTTACAAGTGTGCGAAAACTTTGTTTTACCAAAGGCAATTTATCACTGCTGCCCATACTGCCACTTACATCAATTAAAAAAACAAGATTAGAAGGCGGTAAACTTTCATTAATTATTTCTCTGCCTTGCAAACCAATATGCACTAATAAATGATTTGTATTCCAGGGACATTTTGCTGTTTCACTATAAACAGAAAACGCATCATCATTCGTCGGCATCGGATAATCGTAATCAAAATAATTCAGCATTTCTTCAATGCGCACTGCACCGGCAGGTGGTGTAATGCCATGCATAATCATACGACGAACAATTGTATAAAATGCCTGATCTACATCCGCAGAAAAAGTAGAATTTGGTTTATCATTTACCAATACAAAATCCTGTTCAGGAATAAACGGATAATACTGTCCTTTAAATTCTTCCTTTGGTTCATCGCTGTTTTTTGGTACATCAATAATGATTGCATACGCATACGGATTGGTAACAGGATCTGCCCAAATATGAATTGGTTCTGCAATCACTTCACCATCACTGATTGTAATATTTAATTGCGTAATCATGCCGGCTTCTATCTGCACATTTTTAATTTCATTATTCGCCAGACTGCCACCCTTCTTAGAAAACATTACATCGAATGTTGTCGGGTTCATATTATCATACATATACTTGCCACTTGCGTTTGTGCTTTGCACGGTTTTAATATTTCCGTTTTGCATCAGTATCACATTCACGCCACCGATTGCTTCACCCGTGTATGCATCTGTTATTTTTCCTTGTAAAATTCCGGTGGTGGGTTGTGCAAATAAAGTATTGTTTGAAAGAAATGTGCAACAGAAAAAAAGAATGTGTAATGCGGAAATTATTCTTTGAAAATATGGATGTGTTATTTGAATCATAGGTGAGCAGGATGTGATGAATTAATACATTGTGTGTTCCGTAAAACTTTATTATTGCCTGTTTTATTGTTTGAACATCTATTTTAGCAACATGAATTCTAACGCAGAAATATTTGATACAATCGTTCATCGTCGCAGATCCATGCGCATATTTGAAGCAGAAACATTTTTCGATCGTGATGCAGTTTTAAGAAGTATTCAAAGAGCAGTGCTTGCACCCAATAGCAGCAATATGCAAGTGTGGGAATTCTACCGCATCAGCAAACCGGAAATGATTCAACGCATTGCAAAATATGCTATGCATCAGCGGGCTGCATTAACTGCAAGAGAGTTAGTAGTAATTGTTGTGCGCAGAGATAAATGGAAGACTCGTGCAAAATATGTATTGGATCACAACGAAACCTATTATGCTGATAAACCTGAGCTTGCACATCGCATGCATCGCATTCGCAATTATTATGGCAAACTGATGCCGATGTATTATTTCCAGGATTGGTTTGGCTTGTGGGGATATTTAAAAAAATTAATTGTTTTTGTTGCATCTTTTTTTCGTCCGGTTGTGTGGCAGGTAAGTAAAAGTGATTTGAGAGTGGTGTGTCATAAAAGTGCTGCACTCGCTGCGCAAACTTTTATGCTGAGTATGACTGCAGAAGGTTATGATACTTGCCCGATGGAAGGATTTGATTCAGTGAAAGTGAAACGCTATTTAAAATTGCCGCATCATTGTGAAATCAATATGATTATTGGATGTGGTAAAGGCACGCAAAAAGGATTGTATAACGAACGTATTCGAGTACCGGAAAGCGATGTGATTTTTGATTTGTAATTGATTGTTGTACTTTAGAAAATAATTCATGCTCTCCTTCACAGCAATACTCCAAAAATTTGATAAGCAAGGTGAAAAAACCGGCTGGACATATATTGCTATTTCACAATTGGATGCGGAAAAATTATTACCCGGAAATAAAAAAAGTTTTCGTGTGAAAGGAAGTTTAGATAATTATACAATACAATATGTCGCATTACTTCCCATGGGTGACGGCAGTTTTATAATGGCAATAAATACAGAAATGCGAAAAGCAGTTGGCAAAAAGAAAGGTGCATCTATTGAAGTAACATTAGAATTAGACATGGCAGAAAAAAAACTCAGTAAAGATTTAATCACTTGCTTGCAGGAAGAACCAAAAGCATTGAAACAATTTCAATCGTTACAACCTTCACATCAAAAATATTTTTCTAATTGGATTGAATCTGCAAAAACAAATATCACACGAGATAAACGCATTGCAATGTCCGTAAATGCCATGTTAAATAAAATGGATTACGGCACAATGATTAGAGAGGAAAAATCTAAGAAGGATTTGTTGCGTTGATATAATTCTATAAAATAGATTGCAAAAAAAAATCCATCCCAATATTTATCGGGATGGATTTTTTAATTACAAATGAAAAATTAATCAAACACAACTACCATCTCAACACGTCTGTTTTTCTGACGTCCTTCCGGTGTTTTGTTGTCTGCAATTGGTTTTGTTTCTCCAAACCATTCATTGACAAATCTGTCGGCAGGAACTCCTTTATTTTCTAAATATTTAGCAGTTGCTAAAGTTCTGTTTTTAGAAAGCGTCATGTTCGATGCATCATTACCTACATCATCAGTATGTCCTGATATTTTCAACTTCCATGTCGGTCTTCTGATTAATAGATTTGCAAGACTATCTAAAGATTCATAAGAGGATTTGCGAATGATGGATTTACCAGTTTCAAATTCGAGATTGTCGAAAGCGAAATTTAAAATCTCCTGCTCTTCTTCTTTCAATACAGGACAACCATTATTAGAAATCTCACCGGGAGTTAACGGACATTTATCATCTCTGTCAATCACACCATCACCATCAGTATCTGAATATGGGCAACCATTATTTTCAGGAGGACCGGCAACTGTTGGACAAGCATCTGCTTCATCTTTTATTCCATCACCATCCGTATCTAAGAAGGGACATCCACCGTATTCTGCCTTTCCAAATTCATCTGGACAATTGTCTCTTATATCCGGCACGCCATCATTGTCTCTGTCGGGACAACCATTCAATGCAACTAATCCTGGTGTATCCGGACATTCATCCTGACTATCCATTACACCATCATTATCTCTGTCGGGGCAACCTCCTGTTTCAGCAGGGCCTGCAACGTCAGGGCATTTATCATCTATATCTGCAATGCCATCGCCATCTGTATCAGGGCAACCTTTAAATACTGCAGAACCCGCCACATCAGGACACCTGTCTTCTGTATCTGTAATGCCATCATTATCTCTGTCAGGACATCCCATTAAACTCCAAGGTCCGGGTTGATCAATACATTTATCCATATCATCAGAAACACCATCCATATCTCTGTCAGCAGGGGGGCCATCTTGCCATATTGGAAGCTTAATTCCGAAATAAATATTGGTGCCATAAGGATCATTAAATAAACCGGTAAATAAATTATTTACACCTGCATATATAAATGCGGCTCTTACACCTAAGCCCATATTAAAATCCTGAAATTGGTTGTATTGTATTGGCAACATAACGGAAAACCATTGATGCTCATAACGGGGCGTAATGCTATAGTTAGATAAATAATGTGCATTACCGGTTTCAGTGAAACTCTGATGTAAAGCAGTAAAAGTTGTAAGGTTCACATACAAACCCGCAATTACATTTACATCTGCCTGAAAGCTGAATGCCGTTGGTAATTTAATTATGAATTCAGTTTCATTATTTTCTCCTGCCGTCATTCCCTTGTCTGTTTCAATTCTGTTATTGATTGTATCTGCAAGGTTTACATAAGGTGGAAATCCTAAAGCAACATCTTCAATATTCATCCAGAAAGTATTCACCGGATACGTATTATCACCGAGATTAAATCTATCTAAATAATCAGGAGTGAATTCAGAAGTAAAATCGGTGCTATTATATGCTTTCTCATATTTCAATCTGCCTATATCTAAAATAGATGCACCCACACGCAATCTGTATTTGTTTTTATCTGCACGGTCAATATTAGTTTCACCATTCATATCATAGCGATATTTTTCATAGTCTGGCCTCCATTCATAAACCAATCCCAAATCAAGACCAAAGGAAGGCTTCGCAGTGAATTGATAATTCACATCGCTTGGGTATGCACTATTTGGTGCAGTACCCCAATTAAAATTATCAGACACACCCATGAAAGCATAAGGGGTATTCCAACTCATAGAATCCGCTTCTGTAGGATTGTTTCCCGGCGCACTGAAGTAATAATAAAAATCATCTGCCTGCATAGCAGCACCACCTAAACCCTGCACTAATTTCAAGGTAATACCTGTTTTTAAATAATGAGCACCGGTATTCATTATCTCTCTTGCATAGGTTAATCCGTAATCAGCAAAAATGTTATTTACCGCACGTATATCTTCATCATGATACCATGTATTCCAATAATCCGGATTTTTAAAATCATCATAGATGGAAACAGCAAGAGCTTCGCTCACATCATCCACATTTGCCATGTGACGAAATTTAGTTGTAAGACCTATTGCATTTTTAGAATTAATAGTTATCATAACAGATGGGCCTAATATAGTTTGATTGATAATGGCATTTTTATCCGAGCCATCTAATTCATCAATATATACATTGTTGTCAAACCAATTGTCTTCAGTAAATAAAGCAAAGGGATTTGTAATACCACTTGTTTTAAACCGCAACATATCATTATAGATATCGCTGTTAAGTCCAAACAGATTGATATCAATTTTCAAACGGCTGTCCACAATGGCAGCGGGTTGAAGCCCTGCCTGATTAATGCCCATGTAATTGTCATTCAGTGCAGGTAAAAAATCCTGTGCGAATGCGCCACCACTTAATTTCAGTAGAATACAAGTGGTGATATAATAATAGAGTAGAAGTTTTTTCATTGGTTATTGGGTTTAAAAGTGAAAGTTTAAGAAGGAAAGAACAGAATACTAAAGGATATATTGAGATGAATAAATCAAGGGTTACTTAATTATTCTATAAAAGTAATCTCTATATAAACACAAAGCAATAGCTGTCTTTAAAATTTAATATTTCCCATCTCAGCAGAACTCTTCCTTCCATATTAAATATATATTTCCTCCAAAACCTTGTGTACTTATATCTGAAGATTATTAACATGCCTCAGCAAAATATTATTCCACAAGTAATCAAGAAACCTATCCGGCTATTCCATTCCTAAAATATTATATTGCATCACTTACAAAATAGAGGGTAGTCAGCACATTCAAAAAATCATCTTTGCACTCTGGTATCAAGATAATTATAACTATTATTCATATGCCTTTAAAAACTCTGATAATACAGTTTTATTAAGGCAACAACTCATTAATAATTAAAGCCGTCTTATCCTTGCCTTTTATAACAATAAAATAATTTTTACAATAAAAAAAATGATTATGAAAAATTACATTACACTACTTTTTTGCTTAACCAGTCTGTCGCTTTTAGCACAACCTGTTATCACCAATGGTGATAATTTTCCCACAGATGGATTTACTTCACCTGTCAGTTTAGGAGCCCTTCCCGGTGGTGTTGGGGGACCCGGTGAAAACCTTACTTGGGATTTTTCCAGCTTATCACTTACTGAGATGGGTACACAATATTATGTAGATGCCTCAACCACACCTTTTATTGATTCATGGCCGGATGCAAATGCTTGTTTCAAGATTGTAACGCCACTTGGGTCTGCATTTTTTTATTGGGTAAACTCTGCCACTAAATTCGAACAGTTAGCCACTGGAATTACTTCCGGTCCCGGTTCAGGAAGTGATTATTCACCCAATATGACAACCATACTTGTCTTTCCATTTACATACGGGACATCTGTTGCTGATACGTATAAAAAAGTGGGTTATTCGGTAGATAATGTATTGGTTACTTATGATGCGTATGGTACTTTAATAATGCCTTATGCCACTTATGAAAATGTAGTGCGAGTTAAATATGAATATGATGATGGTTCGGATTATGCTTTCTGGTCCGTTAACCCACTGTTGCCTTTAATGACTTACAATTACGAAGAAAATTCCGTAACAGCTTTTGGCGTTGAAATCGTAACAGGAATTAATGAAACTATTACAGATGATGTGGCAGTATATCCCAACCCTGCAAGCGATATATTGAATATTACACTTAATTCCGGAACAGCAATGTTCAGTTTATATAATGCGTCAGGTGCAATGGTTGGCAATCAACAATTAGTGAACGGAGTCAATGCAATAAATACATCAACCTATCCGCAAGGAATTTATTTCTTTAATATACAAGGTGAAAATACATTTAAGTATGGCAGCATAGCAATTGAATAATAAATTTTGAAATGATTTTTAAAACCGCATTGTAAGATGCGGTTTTTTTATTTCTCAGCAGAATTCTTGCATCCATATTAAAAATAAATACCCCTGCGATAATAAATACTATTTTCTATAGAAATAACAAACTTTGAATAATTATAATTATCAGTTTAAGGTATAGATATTTGTAGCCTCCGAAAAATATTGAAAACAAAAATCTGGTTATATATCCTAACTTTCCGCTATGAATAATTCTAAAATGTATTTTCAACAAGCTACCTATGCTTTATTGTTTACGGCTCTGATTCTCGCTTTCCTTATTTTGGCAAAATCAGTGTTGGTACCGTTAATGATTTCCATATTACTTGCGCTGCTCTTTATACCTGTTTGTTCATGGATGGAAAATAAATTGCGATTCCCAAGAGCTACTTCAGCGGCACTTGTCGTTGTTGGTTCTTTGATATTAATAGTATCTATTCTAATGGGTTTTGTAAAACAAATTGTTTCTTTTAAACAAGATATGGAAGATTTTGATAGTAAATTCAGCAAAATGTTGCTACAGTTTAAAACATTTATTCAGGGATTAACCGGTACTGAATCTATGGCAGAAATTTCCAGTATGAGTGATGCTGTTGAAATGGTAATACAACAAAATACAGATCAGTTAGCCAGCAGTGTCTTTACTATTTTGGGTTCTGTTATCTGGTTTATTATTGTTCCCATTTTTATTTTTTTAATGTTGATTTACAGAGGGCACTTCAAACAGTTTTTGGTAATGTCGTTAAGTGTACAGCATCCGGAAGATGAAAAAAAGTTTGATGATGTGATTTCTAAAATTAAAAAGCTCGTGCAGTCTTATATATCAGGAATGTTTATAGTCATGCTGATCTTAGCAATTATTAATACAGGCATATTGTATTTATGCGGAATTGAGCATGCTATATTTTTCGGAATATTTGCTGCTTTATTAAATATAGTTCCTTATATAGGTCCCCAAGTAGGCGCTCTCACTGCGGCATTATATACGTTTATTACAAAAGATAATGCACTTCTTCCTCTCATTGTATATGGTGCATTTCAACTTGTACAGTTAATAGAAAGTAATATTCTAACCCCACGTATTGTTGGTCATAAGGTAAGTATCAATCCATTAATCACCATGCTTGCAATTATTATTGGTGGACTTATTTGGGATGTGGCCGGTATGATTCTTATTATTCCCGTACTCGCTATTCTCAAAGAAGTATTTATGTATATACCCAATATGCAACCATTTGCATTTTTAATTGGTAATGTTTCCACTGGCGACGATCGTGAAATGAAATTCGTAAGTAAGCAGTTTGAAAAGGTTGTCAATAAATTGCCCAAGAAAAACTAGTAATTAAAATACTTCAACAGGAAGTTCAGAGCAATTTTAATACATTAATTGTAGAATAATTACACTGATTGGTGTGTAATTATTTATACTTTAATACACTCATTTATTCTTATAACGATATAATTATTTATTTAAAACCTATTAGTATTTGAATTCATTATGTGTATTTGATTAGATATAATACAATTGGTTGTTTTTAGTGTAGAGATATTCCTTTGGCATGATATCTGAAAAATTGTCCCATCAAACAAATCATTAATTTATGAAAAGAATATTATTACAATTTGCAATTACATTTTTTGCTATTAGTGTTTTTGCGCAGCAAGGAACAACTGAGATCTCAACTAAAAATTCATGGTTAAAAGCAGGTGTATCTGCTGGTATTCCAATTGGAGATTTAAGTGATTACAACAATTTTATTTTGGGTTTAGATTTAAAAGGTCAAGTAATGGAAACACCGCATTTTGGTGTGGGATTAACCACCGGTTATAATCATTATTTTGCGAAAGATCAATTTGAAGATTTTGGTATTATACCTCTCGGACTTTTTATTAGAGTATATCCGAAATCAGAAGGTTTTTTTGCCGGGGCTGATGTAGGTTATAGTGTATTAACCGGAATCGAAAATGGTGAAGGTGGATATTTTGTAAAACCTCAAATTGGATTTCATAATTATTCGTGGAATTTCTTCGGATATTACAATGGAATATATCGCAGTGCAGATGTAGGTGGTAATATCAATAGTGTCGGAATTGGAGCAACCTATAATATCCGATTTAAATAATTGCAATTGTAAAACCAAAAACTTTTATTTTACTTAAAGTGAGGTAAATGATATTTTAAAATATTATTTACCTCACTTTTTTTTACTAAACTGTAATTTAATATTGAATTCAATTCGTCTATTACAGTCAGATTTATCTGACTGCATTAAAAAAAATAATCATCAGTGAATTAAGAAAATTCACTTGCTTGAACATTTTTCCCCATTTAATTATTTATCTCTACAACAATGCAACAGGAATTATTTCAAATGACAGACAAAGGAATTTATATTCCTGATGCTGATATATATATTGATCCATGGAAACCAGTAGAAAAAAGTATTATCACACACGGCCATAGTGATCATGCCCGCTTTGGAAATAATAGTTATCTGTGTCATCATCTTTCTAAACCGGTTTTAAAATATCGCCTTGGTGAAATGATTAATTGCTGTAGTGTAGAATACAATGAATCATTTACAATTAACGGAATAAAATTTTCTTTACATCCTGCCGGTCATATTCCTGGCTCTGCACAAATCAGAATAGAAAAAAACGGGAATGTTCTTGTAGTAAGTGGTGATTATAAACTGGAAAATGATTTTCTGAGCACGCCTTTCGAACCTGTGAAATGCAATACATTTATTACCGAATCCACATTTGGACTTCCAATTTTCAGATGGAAAAAACAAAGCGAAATTTTTAAAGATATAAATGCTTGGTGGCAACAAAATGCTGCACAAAACAGAGCAAGTGTTCTTGTAGCTTATTCACTTGGTAAAGCACAGCGATTGTTGAAAGGATTGGATCTGCACAATGGAAAAATATTTGCGCATGGTGCAGTATTTAATATGAATGAAGTTTTGCGTCAAGCGGGTCTTGATCTTCCCTATATAGAAAGAATTACTGCCGACACCAATAAGTCTGAATTTAAAAATGCAATGATCATTGCGCCGCCAAGTGCGGTGGGAAATCCTTGGTTAAAGAAATTCGATCCCTATTCACTTGCTTTTTGCAGCGGTTGGATGCAGGTGCGTGGAAATAAAAGACGACAAGCAATTGACAGAGGCTTTGTGGTGAGTGATCATGTGGATTGGCCCGCATTAAATGAAGCTGTGAAATTAACAGAGGCTGAAAAAATTTATGTAACACATGGATATACAGCAGTGTTTGTAAAATGGCTTCGTGAAAATAATTTGGATGCTCACGAATTGAAAACAGAATTTACAGGTGAATCTATAATAGCAACGGATGATATTAACGATGAAAAAAATATTGCATGAAATTATTTGCGCAATTATTATCTGATCTTGATGAAACAAATAAAACAAATCAGCGGCTGCATGCCCTTGTAAATTACTTTGAAAAAGCAACGGATAAGGACAAGGTGTGGGTGATTTATATATTAAGTGGAAAAAAAATAAAACGACAAGTTAATCACACACAACTGCGCACATGGGCAATGGAAATTTCCGCAATTCCACAATGGCTGTTTGAAGAAAGTTATCATTCTGTTGGCGATCTTTCTGAACTGATTGCATTGCTGTTACCACCTCCGGAAAATGCATCAGATTTTACCTTACACCAATGGATAAAACAAATTGAAGCGGCAAGTAAAACTGATGAGCAGGAAAGAAGAAAATTTCTTTTAAATGCATGGAATAGTTTACAATCAACGGAGCGTTTTGCATTTAATAAATTAATTACAGGAGGATTTCGAATTGGTGTTTCGCAGAAAATGATAATCAATGCGTTGAGTCAACTCACAGGAATTTCTTCTGCAATAATTGCACATCGCATTTCCGGGAACTGGCATCCGGATGATATAGATTTTCAACAATTAATTTTTGAGGATAGAATACATACAGATATTTCTCAACCCTATCCTTTTTATCTTGCCTATGCAATTGAAGGTGAACCTGCGCAACTCGGTGATGCATCCGATTGGCAGTCAGAATGGAAATGGGATGGTATCCGAGGTCAGCTTATTTTTAGAAACAACGAAATATTTCTATGGAGCCGAGGAGAAGAATTAGTAACCGATAAATTTCCTGAGTATCAAATATTAAAAAATCAATTGAAAGAAGATATCGTTTTGGATGGTGAAATAATTTGTTTTAACGATGGTCATCCACTTCCATTTCAACTTTTGCAAACTCGTATCGGAAGAAAAAATATTAATGCAAAAATTTTAAGAGAAGCACCTGTTGTTTTTATTTGTTATGATGTTTTGGAATTGAATAGAGAAGATATCAGAAAAAAACCATTACAAGAAAGAAGAAAAATATTAGATGATTTGCAACAGCAATTCAGCAATCATTCTGTATTAAAATTTTCACCTGTAATTCAATTCGATAATTGGAATGCACTAACTGAAATAAGAAAATTATCGAGAGAAAATTTCAGTGAAGGTATTATGCTGAAACAAAAAAATTCAGAATATAAAGTAGGCAGAAAAAAAGGGGATTGGTGGAAATGGAAAGTAGATCCTTATAGTGTGGATGCCGTTTTGGTATATGCGCAAAAAGGACATGGCAGAAGAGCTGACCTCTACACCGATTATACATTTGCTGCATGGGATATGGAAAATAAATTAGTTGTATTTGCGAAAGCATATTCAGGACTAACAGATAAAGAAATTCGGGAGGTGGATAATTTTGTAAAGCGCAATACATTGGAAAAATTTGGACCAGTGCGCACTGTTACACCGCAATTAGTTTTTGAAATTGGATTCGAGGGCATTGCTTTATCTGCACGACATAAATCAGGAATTGCATTGCGCTTTCCCAGAATTTTGCGATGGAGAAAAGATAAAAAAATTGAGGAGGCGAATACAATTGAAGATTTAAAAACATTATTACCGAAGTAGAAAATTAATTTTTGGAATCATCCTAAACAGAATTTTCAATCTAAATAAATGTCAGAACTTTTTACTCAAAACGCAAACCATCCTACTCCATTTTCAATGCCCTATCTTTGCAACAAATTAACAGCAGATGAATACAGTCCTTTTGCTTAGTATGCCAAGCGGTATGGAATGGGTTATTATCCTTTTTGCAATACTTCTTTTGTTCGGTGGTCGTAAAATCCCCGAATTAATGAAGGGATTAGGCAAGGGCATTCGTGATTTCAACGATGCCAAAAACAATGTCTCCAAAGAAATTCAGGACGGCATGAAAGAAGAACCCAAAAAAACAGAAGAGAAGTAACTCGCTTCCCTATGCTGCAATATCAGAATCTACAACAAGTGCAAAATGCCTTGCGTGCGGGAGAAACTTCTTGTGTGCAATTGGTGCAGGAATATATTAACCGCTGTGAGAAGAATGTTCATCTCAATGCCTTTCTGGAAGTATTCGAAACTGATGCACTTGCCAAAGCCGGAGAAACAGATGCTAAACTTAAAAGTAAGCAGCCACTCGGAAAATTATTTGGACTTGTAATAGCGGTAAAGGATGTCTTTTGTATAAAAGATAAAAAGGTAACCGCCTCCTCTCATATCCTCGAAAACTTTACCTCACTATACAACGCAACAGTAATAGAACGACTGTTGCAGGAAGATGCAATCCTCATAGGTCGAACTAATTGCGATGAATTTGCTATGGGCTCCAGCAATGAGAATTCCTTCTTCGGACCTGTTAAGAATTTTTTAGATGAATCCAAAGTGCCTGGCGGTTCTTCCGGCGGCTCGGCTGTGGCCGTTCAGGCAGGTATGTGTATGGCTGCTCTCGGTACTGACACCGGTGGTTCCATCCGTCAGCCCGCATCCTTCACCGGAACTGTTGGTTTTAAACCTACTTATGGCAGAGTTTCCCGCTATGGCATGATTGCCTATGCTTCCTCCTTCGATCAATGCGGCACTTTTACTAACAATCCCTATGATGCGGCAGCTATTTTGGAAGTAATAGCCGGGCAGGATGCACATGACAGTACAACATTCGAAGCTGCTGTGCCGGCATATCCCGCCAAATTAGAATGTACTCGTAAACTTAAAATAGCCTATTACCCTCAGGCATTGCAGAACGAAAAAGTGGATGCTGAAATTCGTAAGAATATCCTCTCCCTCATAAAAAAGTTACAAGCCGACGGACACATAGTAGAGCCTGTGGATTTTAATTATCTCAATTATTTAGTGCCTACTTATTATGTACTCACAACGGCAGAAGCCAGTAGTAATCTTTCCCGTTTCAGTGGAATAAATTATGGCTATCGCACTGAAGATGCAGGTACTTTGGAAGAGGTACTGCGCAAATCCAGATCAGAAGGCTTTGGCAAAGAAGTGAAACGAAGAATTATGTTAGGCACATTTATTTTAAGCGCCGGCTATTACGATGCCTACTACACACATGCGCAAAAAGTGAGGCGCAAAATAAAAGATGAAACTGATAAAATCCTTAAAACCTACGATTGTATTTTACTCCCTACCACACCCACAACAGCTTTTGGATTAAACGAAATTGCTGATCCGATTGAAATGTATTTAGCTGATATTTTTACTGTTCAAGCGAATATTACGGGATTGCCTGCCGTGTCTGTACCTTTATTTAGACATAGCAACGGATTGCCTTTTGGTGTCCAAATCATGGGTAAACGCTTTGCTGAAGATACTTTGCTTAGCGTGACCGAAATGTTGATGCACGATTATTAAAATTCCGCTGTTGAAAATGTAAAATTGTACCAGCAGTATAATATTGCTATATATTTATAGTTTTAAAAATTCACACATTATACACATTCACTAATAATTGATTTGCATGCCGATAACAAGAAATTTTTTAGCACTATTGACAATGTGTTGTTCTGTTGTAATTACACAGGCAAATGGCTCAATCACCGACACAACATCTCGGAACACATTTACTCTTAATCCACCGGATGCTGGAGTTAATCAAATGGATAGTTTGATAGAGGCTCTGTTTTCTACCAATCCTGCATGGGAATTTAATGCGGCTGATTATGCAGCAGATAATATGAATCCTTTTGATACGGTTCGGTTTAGTCCTGAGATATATAGAGAGCGCATTGCAAATATTTCTACCAGCATTCCTCTTACCTATAATGACCAGGTGCAGGCATTCATAAATCTTTACACCGTAAAAAAGCGTGGCAAGGTATCTCAAATGCTTACACTTAGTCAGCAATATTTTCCAATGTTCGAAGAAGAACTTGATCGCAATGGTATGCCGATGGAATTGAAGTATGTACCCGTAATTGAATCTGCGTTAAATACACATGCGGTTTCAAAAGCAGGTGCAACAGGTTTATGGCAAATGATGTATGGCACCGGAAAATTGATGGGTTTAAAAATTGATACCTATGTGGATGAGCGTCGTGATCCATTGCTTGCAACAAAAGCCGGAATAGCATATTTAAAATACCTCTATGATATTTACGACGATTGGTTAATTGCAATTGGTGCTTATAACTGTGGACCGGGCAATATGAATAAGGCAATTCGCAAAGCGGGTGGTGGTGATGATCTTACTTTTTGGGATCTGTGGAATTATCTGCCGAAAGAAACAAGGAGCTATGTTCCGATTTTTATTGCAGCCACCTACACTTTCGAATATCATAAAGAGCACAATATTGTTCCTGAATCCTTTGGATATACTTATCAATTAGTGGACACTGTTTTTGTTACAAGAAAAATGACTTTGGATCAATTATCAGTTTTCGTAAATATGAGTGTGGATGAAATTCAATTGTATAATCCTGCCTTAAAAACAAAAACAATCCCTGGTTATCCAATTACTTATCCTGTGCGTTTGCCGATGGATGCAATCGCTATGTTTTATGCAAATGAAACTGAATTGTATGCAAGCTTAGATAAACCTATTGAATATAATATTACAGCTAAGACAAGTACAGAAACTGCAACTGCAATAGCAATTGTAACTGATGAAAATGCAACTGCAGATCCGGTGAGAATTTATTATTCCGTGAAGAAAGGAGATAACCTCGGCTATATTTCCGATTGGTTTGATTGTACTATTTCGAATTTGAAGACATGGAATAATTTAAAGAGCACTCAAATTGTTCCCGGTCAAAAATTAAAAATTGAAGTACCCGGCAATAAGCAAAACTATTATGCTGAAATAAACGGCATGACGATGACAGAAAAACAAAAATTGACCGACGTGCAAATAGTGGGAACCGACAAACCAAAGAGTGAGCCGCAGTTTGTTTTTTATACAGTAAAATCCGGTGATACCTTGTGGGGTATTTCAAAAAAATATCCTGAGAATAGTATTGACAAGATTCGTGAAATGAACGACATCAGTAAAAATGAAACGCTGAAAGTGGGAGATAAAATTAAGCTCGTAAAATAATGCGCCTTACCAAAACAGGTATAACTCTTTTTTTTATTACAGTTTTTTTTATTACCTGTAAACCACCTGAAAATTCCATTTTACCCTATTCCGTTGGAGGTGTAGATGAAATAGTGGTGGTGTTAGAAAAAGTAGATTCTACCTCTGCTCTATTCCTTGCATTAGATGAATCTCTTGGTGCTACATTCGGCGGTACTCCGCAAGGCGAACGCAGATTTAATATTTTATATACTGATTTGGATGGATTGAATAAAACCTTTATTCGTCATCGCAATATTGTTTTTATTGGAACGCTTGCTCAACAAACCAATTTCACAAAATTTATTTCCGATTTAATTGGCGAACAGAACAAAGGAAAAGTATTCAGCTCCAACGCTACATTTTTTTTAACACGAAAAGATGTGTGGAGCAAACCGCAGTATATAGAAACTATTGTAGCTGCAAATGATTCGCTTTTAATTGATGGTATTGGCAATACACTTACTTCATTAATTGATAGAACTTCTGAAAGAGAATTATTAAAAATTCGCAGTAATCAATATTTACCCGGCGAGAATAAAGATGTAGAAGCATTGCTGCTGGATAAGCATCAAATTCAAATGCGCATTCCATCGGATTATAAAATGCTGGGATCTTCCAACAACAATTTTATTTTTCTGCGAAAATCAACAATTGATCAAAGTACGGCAATCATGATTTGGTATGAGCCTTATTACAGTGCAGATCAACTTACTCCGGAATACGCTATTAAAAAACGTGATAGCCTGGGTACTTTATATGAGGGCAGTAATGTGCCCGAATCATTTATGACAAGTGAGCATCGCTTTCCTTTTCGTGTTGATACTATCAATTATAATGGAGACTTTGCAATTGAAACAAGAGGTCTTTGGCGATTGGTAAATGACTTTATGGGAGGATCATTTATTAATTATTGGATCTACGATAAAAAAAATAATCGGATAATTTATATGGATGGATATACCTACGCCCCCGATTTAAAAAAGCGCCCTATTATTCGGGAGCTGCAATCTATTCTCACCACAATGAAGCCGATCTAACATTACTAATAAGGCAATCAATTTAGAATCATTTTAAATTATTGGTAAATATAGTTCTTGTTTAATATTAAAGTTTAACTTAGCCACTGAATTAATTTTGGAACTACTAAATGAGAAACTTTTATAATGTTAAGGTTTCTCCGTGGACTACACACACCGCCTTTTTTTGCAATACGGATTTTTTGATTCCCTCAACTCCGGAGATTAAAGCGAAAGGTAAAATATACTTATGGTGTCAAATTGCGATTTATTCTAAATTTTTTGTCAACCCAAATTTTCAACCTGATACACCCAAAGCCTTTGAGAGAAATTTATTTGTGCAGAGATATAAAGTGCCTAGGAGGGGGATTGAATGAAAAGAGGTTTACTTACAACTATTTTATTTTTTTCATCTTATTTCAGTTTCAGTCAATTAATAATTTCTTCTGATACTGTAATATGTTCCTCTGATGCTATTCCATTGGAAGTATATTCTTCACCAAGCGCAGGTACTTCTGCCTATGAATTTGGCACAATACCTTTTGAAAGTGAAACACATTCGGGAACTACAGTATCGCTTACGGATGATACTTACAAGGGTCCATATGACATTGGTTTTGACTTTTGCTTTTTTGATGAGACATTTACAAAGTTTTATGTCGGCTCAAATGGCTGGATCAGCTTCGGTGGTCCTGGGGCCTTAGCTTCTACTTATGAATCTGCCACTATTCCAAGTACCTCTGCTTCTGTTCCGAAAAATTGTATAATGGGACCTTGGCAAGATTGGCATACTGGATTATGTACAGGCTGTGTAAAATATAAAACGTATGGCACTGCTCCGAATCGCAGATTAGTTATAAGCTGGCAAGATGTACCCATGTTTTCCTGTACTGCTACGGAAGGATCATTTCAGATAGTGATTTACGAAACATCCAATATTATTAAAAACCATCTGATTTACAAACCAAATTGTCCTAGTTGGGCTGGCGGAACAGCTACTGAGGGGGTTCACAATTTAACAGGAAGCATTGCATATACTTATCCTGGAAGAAACAGTACTTCATGGGTTACCTCTGATGAATCAGTGCAGTTTACACCAACGGGTATTGTATGGACAAGCGGCGGAACTATTATAGGGGTTGGCGATTCTATCTCTGTTACACCAACTACTACCACAACTTATACTGCTACATTAACCGATTGCGATGGATTTACCTGGACGGAAGATGTTACGGTTACAGTGAATGAAGACCTTTCCGGTTTTTCTTATGCAAGCTCACCCTTTTGTTTATCTGACCCGGATCCTTCTCCGATTCTTGTACCCGGAGGAATATCAGGAAGCTGGACATCTTCGCCAGCAGGCGTTGTTATTAATTCTTCAACCGGTGTTATTGATTTAAGTGCATCTACTGCCGGTAGTTATACTATTACGAATACAATACCTGCAACAGCCACTTGTCCTTCGGTATTCTCTACATTTCCCATTGAAATTTCCACCGGACCAATTGTAATTATTGATCCCTCAACAAGTGAGATTTGTGCTGGCGGTTCTGTAGTTTTATCCGTAGATGCAAGCCCTTCAAGCGGTGACTGCACTGCAACTACTTTTCAAAATCTTACAGATTATACTATTCATGATGGTGGAGGTCCGATTACATATTCACCTATAACAGTAAGCGGAATTGTGCCCTCTACCTTTTCTCCTGCAATGCTCGATAAAGTTTGTTTGAATATTCTGCATACTTATGATGCTGATTTGGATATTTCATTAATAGCGCCTTCCGGAACATCTATTCAATTAAGTACAGATAATGGAGGAGCTGGTGATAATTATACAAATACATGTTTTGTTGTAACAGGCGTCCCTTCCATTACTTCTGGTACACCACCCTTTACGGGGAGCTTTAAACCTGAACAACCCTTTAGTGTTTTAACAGGCTCGGCTGTAAACGGAGACTGGCAATTAAAAGTGGATGATGATGAAGCAGGACTTTCTGGTACTTTAAAGGATTGGTCAATTTCATTTTTATGTACAAATTCAATTGATAGTTATTCTTGGTCGCCGGCAACAGGACTTTCATCCACAACAGATTCCATTGTTACAGCATCACCTACTTCAACAACAACCTATAGTGTAACAGTAACAGAAACTGCAGGATGTTCTACAACTGAAACTGCCACAGTAACTTTTGTACCCGAAGCATTTGCTACATTTACTTATAGCGGTTCACCATTTTGTGCTGATGAAACAGACCCAACTCCGGTTTTAGCTCCGGGTTCTACTTCCGGTGTTTGGAGTGCAACTCCGTCCGGATTAATAATAAATTCAAGTACGGGAGAAATTGATTTAAGCGCATCTACTCCCGGAACATATACCATTACAAATTTTATTGCAGGTACCGTTTCTTGTCCGGATGTAAGTGATACTTATTCCATTACAATTGTTGAATCCGATGACGCATCCTTTAGCTATGCTTCTTCCACATTTTGCGAAACAGCTACTGATCCTATTCCAACAATAACAGGATTATCAGGGGGAATTTTTGGTGGAGTAGGTGTAGATTTTATTTCTACCGCAACAGGAGAAATAGATTTAAGTACAACAGGAATTGGAACCTACACAATTACCTATACAACATTAGGTGTTTGTCCTCAAATTGATACTCAAACAATTACAATAACAGATGCGCCGTTGGCAGATTTTAGTTATGCTTCTACCACATATTGCAGTTATGAAATTGATCCATTACCCATATTTGCAGCGGGTGCTTCTTCCGGATATTTCATTGCAACACCTGCAGGAATAGTTATTAATTCCGCCTCTGGAAAAATTGATTTAGATGGCAGTACACCGGGTACTTATATTATCACAAATTCTATTGCTGCCTCGGGTGGTTGTGCTTCTGCAACTGCAGATTTTGTAGTAACAATAGATGTAGGTTATAGCATTGCAAACGATGTAGAATTATGTGATGGTGATAATTATTTATTACCAGGCGGTTCTATCGTAAATGCAGCCGGAATTTATACTGATGCATTTTTAACTATCAATGGATGCGATAGTATTATTACTACCACTATCACAATTAATCCGGTGTATTCTGCATTAGTGGATATCGAAATTTGTGATGGCGAAGGATTTATATTACCTGATGCAACAACTGTATTTTCTTCCGGCACTTATCCGATAGTGCTTTCTACAATAAATGGTTGTGATAGTATTATTACAACACTTTTAACCGTGAATCCGGTAAGCACAAATTATGTAAATGCAGAAATTTGCGAAGAAGATTATTATGAATTGCCGGATGGTTCTGCTGTAGATGTTTCGGGGATATATAATACCGTCATTCCTTCCATATCAGGTTGCGATTCAATCATTGAAACTACTTTAATAGTTAATCCTAATTACGATTTATCGGAAGATATTACAATGTGCTATGGTGAAATTTATGTTTTACCTGATGGCACAACTGTTTATGCCAATGGTTCATACACCAGTTTTTTAACTGCCATTACCGGATGTGATAGTGTTGTTGTTAGTAATGTAACTTTCAATCCAAGTTATGCTTCTGCTTTGGATGATACAATTTGTGTGGGAGAAAATTATATATTGCCCGATGGAAGCATTGTTACAACTGCCGGAACTTATTCAGTAACATTATCAACTGATTTAGGATGTGATTCAACCATTATTACTAATCTTTCCGTAAACACTTCTTATGCATCATCAATTGATGCAGAGATTTGCGAAGGCGAAACATATACTTTACCTGATGGATCAACCGAAACAACAAGCGGAATTTATGTAAGCAATTTAATTTCAATCAATGGATGCGATTCTATTATCACTACAAATCTTTTAATAAATCCAATTTACTCAGAAACAGTTGATGCAACAATCTGTGAAGGCGAAACATATTTATTACCTGACGGATCAACCGAAACAACAACTGGAATTTATGTAAGCAATTTAATTTCTATCAATGGCTGTGATTCTACTATCACCACAAATCTTTTAGTACATCCGATTTATTCTGAAACTATTGATGCAGAAATCTGTGAAGGTGAAACTTATTTATTACCTGATGGATCAACCGAATCAACAACTGGAATTTATGTAAGCAATTTAATTTCAATCAATGGTTGCGATTCTACTATCACAACAAATCTTTTAGTAAATCCTGTTTATTCAGAAATAGTTGATGCAACAATCTGCGATGGCGAAACTTATTTATTACCTGATGGAACAACCGAATCAACAACTGGAATTTATATAAGCAATTTAATTTCAATCAATGGTTGCGATTCTATTATCACAACTAATCTTTTAATAAATCCAATTTACTCAGAAACAGTTGATGCAACAATCTGCGATGGCGAAACTTATTTATTACCTGATGGAACAACCGAATCAACAACTGGAATTTATATAAGCAATTTAGTTTCTATCAACGGTTGCGATTCTATTATCACAACTAATCTTTTAGTCCATCCGATTTATTCTGAAACAGTTGATGCAGAGATTTGCGAAGGCGAAACATATACTTTACCTGATGGATCAACCGAAACAACAACTGGAATTTATGTAAGCAATTTAATTTCTATCAATGGTTGCGATTCCATTATCACCACAAATCTTTTAGTACATCCAATTTATTCTGAAACTATTGATGCAGAAATCTGTGAAGGCGAAACATATTTATTACCTGATGGAAGTTCGGAAACAACAAGTGGAATTTATATAAGCAATTTAATTTCTATCAACGGTTGCGATTCTATTATCACAACTAATCTTTTAGTAAATCCGATTTATTCTGAAACAGTTGATGCAGAGATTTGCGATGGCGAAACATATACTTTGCCTGATGGATCAACCGAAACAACAACTGGAATTTATATAAGCAATTTAGTTTCTATCAACGGTTGCGATTCCATTATCACCACAAATCTTTTAGTACATCCAATTTATTCTGAAACAGTTGATGCAGAAATCTGTGAAGGCGAAACATATTTATTACCTGACGGAACAACCGAATCAACAACTGGAATTTATGTAAGCAATTTAATTTCAATCAATGGATGCGATTCAATTATCACTACAAATCTTTTAATAAATCCAATTTTCAAACAATTTAAATTGCGATGGCGAAACATATGTATTACCCGACGGAAGTTCGGAATCAACAACTGGAATATATGTAAGCAATTTAATTTCTATCAACGGTTGTGATTCCATTATCACAACTAATCTTTTAGTACATCCAATTTATTCAGAAACAGTTGATGCAACAATCTGCGATGGCGAAACATATGTATTACCCGACGGAAGTTCGGAATCAACAACTGGAATATATGTAAGCAATTTAATTTCTATCAACGGTTGCGATTCGATCATTACAACCAACTTAATTGTAAATCCAATTTATTCAGAAACAGTTGATGCAGAAATCTGTGAAGGCGAAACTTATTTATTACCTGATGGATCAACCGAATCAACAACTGGAATTTATGTAAGCAATTTAATTTCTATCAATGGCTGTGATTCTACTATCACCACAAATCTTTTAGTACATCCGATTTATTCTGAAACAGTTGATGCAGAAATCTGTGAAGGCGAAACTTATTTATTACCTGATGGATCAACAGAAACAACATCCGGAGTTTATGTAAGCAATTTAATTTCTATCAACGGTTGCGATTCGATTATCACAACTAATCTTTTAATAAATCCAATTTACTCAGAAGCAGTTGATGCAACAATCTGCGATGGCGAAACTTATTTATTACCTGATGGAAGTTCGGAAACAACAAGTGGGATTTATGTTTCAAATCTTGTAAGTATTTCCGGATGCGATTCCATTATCACCTCAAATCTTTTAGTACATCCGATTTATTCTGAAACAGTTGATGCAGAAATGGGGAACATACTTTACCTGAGGACCACAAAGCAACTCCAACTAATTTAAGCAATTTAATTTCTATCAACGGTTGCGATTCCATTATCACAACTAATCTTTTAATAAATCCAATTTACTCAGAAACAGTTGATGCAACAATCTGCGATGGCGAAACTTATTTATTACCTGATGGAACAACCGAATCAACAACTGGAATTTATGTAAGCAATTTAATTTCAATCAATGGATGCGATTCTATTATCACCACAAATCTTTTAGTACATCCAATTTATTCAGAAACAGTTGATGCAACAATCTGCGATGGCGAAACATATTTATTACCCGATGGAAGTTCGGAAACAACAAGCGGAATTTATGTAAGCAATTTAATTTCTATCAACGGTTGCGATTCTATAATCACAACAAATCTTTTAGTAAATCCTGTTTATTCAGAAACAGTTGATGCGGAGATATGCGATGGTGCAGATTATATTTTACCTGATGGAACTTCTGTTTCAACAAGCGGCACTTATTCAACGACATTAACAAGTGCATTTGGATGTGATTCAATCATCACCACCAACTTAAATATTATTTCAAGTTATACCACAACAGTTGATGCGGAAATATGTGATGATGCAGAATATATTTTACCTGATGGATCAACAACATCAATTGCGGGAACATACACTACGACATTGACAAGTGCATTTGGATGTGATTCAATCATCACCACCAACTTAAATATTATTTCAAGTTATACCACAACAGTTGATGCGGAGATTTGTGATGGCGCAGATTATATTTTACCTGATGGAACAACAACATCAACTGCGGGAGTTTATACCACCACATTAACAAGTGCATTCGGATGTGATTCAATTATCACAACTAACTTAAATATTATTTCAAGTTATTCCACAACTATTGATGCGGAAATATGTGATGGTGCAGATTATATTTTACCTGATGGAACAACAACATCAATTGCGGGAACATACACAACAACATTAACAAGTGCATTCGGATGTGATTCAATCATCACAACTAACTTAAATATTATTTCAAGTTATTCTACAACCGTTGATGCAGAAATTTGCGATGGTGCAGAATTTTTTACCGAGGGTACCCCCCCATCAAGTTACACAACAACTATTGATGCAGAAATTTGCGATGGTGCAGAATATATTTTACCTGATGGAAGTTCGGTTTCGACAAGTGGTGTTTATTCAACTACATTAACAAGTGCATTCGGATGTGATTCAATCATCACCACCAACTTAAATATAATTTCAAGTTATACTACAACTATTGATGCGAGATATGTGTAGAATTTTGAATTATTCCGTGGACTCAACAGGATTTATTCTACAACACTCTCTTCAATATTCGGATGTGATTCAATCATCACAACCAACTTAAATATTATTTCAAGTTATACCACGACAGTTGATGCGGAGATTTGTGATGGTGCAGATTATATTTTACCTGACGGAAGTTCTGTTTCAACTTCTGGAATTTACACAACAACTTTATCAAGTGCATTTGGATGTGATTCAATTATAACCACCAACTTAAATATTATTGCAGCATACACAACAACAGTTGATGCAGAAATTTGCGATGGTGCAGATTATATTTTACCGGATGGAAGTTCTGTTTCGACAAGTGGAGTTTACACAACAACACTTACTTCAATTTCCGGATGTGATTCCATTATCACCACTAACTTAAATATCATTTCAAGTTATACCACAACTATTGATGCGGAGATTTGCGATGGTGCAGAATATATTTTGCCTGATGGAAGTTCTGTTTCAACAAGTGGAGTTTACACAACAACACTTACTTCAATTTCCGGATGTGATTCAATTATCACAACTAACTTAAATATCATTTCAAGTTATACCACAACAATTGATGCGGAGATATGCGATGGCGCAGATTATATTTTACCTGATGGAACAACAACATCAATTGCGGGAACATACACTACGACATTAACAAGTGCATTTGGATGTGATTCAATTATCACCACCAACTTAAATATTATTTCAAGTTATTCCACAACCGTTGATGCAGAAATTTGCGATGGTGCAGAATATATTTTACCTGATGGATCAACAACATCAATTGCGGGAACATACACTACGACATTAACAAGTGCATTCGGATGTGATTCAATAATCACCACCAACTTAAATATAATTTCAAGTTACACTACAACCGTTGATGCGGAGATATGTGATGGCGCAGAATATATTTTACCTGATGGAAGTTTGGTTTCTATAAGCGGTACTTATTCAACAACGCTTACTTCAATATCAGGATGTGATTCAATCATCACCACCAACTTAAATATTATTTCAAGTTACACCACAACTGTTGATGCAGAGATTTGCGATGGTGCGGAATATATTTTACCGGATGGAACAACAACATCAATCGCAGGAATTTATTCAACAACATTAATAAGTGTATTCGGATGTGATTCAATCATCACCACCAACTTAAATATTATTTCAAGTTATACCACAACAGTTGATGCGGAAATATGTGATGATGCAGAATATATTTTACCTGATGGATCAACAACATCAATTGCGGGAACATACACTACGACATTGACAAGTGCATTTGGATGTGATTCAATCATCACCACCAACTTAAATATTATTTCAAGTTATTCCACAACAGTTGATGCGGAGATTTGCGATGGTGCAGATTATATTTTACCTGATGGAACAACAACATCAATTGCAGGAATTTATTCAACAACATTAATAAGTGTATTCGGATGTGATTCGATTATCACAACCAACTTAAATATTATTTCAAGTTATACCACAACAGTTGATGCGGAAATATGTGATGGTGCAGATTATATTTTACCTGATGGAACAACAACATCAATTGCAGGAATTTATTCAACAACATTAATAAGTGTATTCGGATGTGATTCAATTATCACCACTAACTTAAATATTATTTCAAGTTATTCCACAACTATTGATGCGGAAATATGTGATGGTGCAGATTATATTTTACCTGATGGAACAACAACATCAATTGCAGGAATTTATTCAACAACATTAATAAGTGTATTCGGATGTGATTCGATTATTACAACCAACTTAAATATTATTTCAAGTTATTCCACAACCGTTGATGCAGAAATTTGCGATGGCCATTAAATGCAGATTATATTTTACCGGATGGATCAACAACATCAATTGCGGGAACATACACTACGACATTAACAAGTGCATTCGGATGTGATTCAATCATCACCACTAACTTAAATATCATTGCAGCATACACAACAACTATTGATGCAGAGATTTGCGATGGTGCAGAATATATTTTACCCGATGGAAGTTCGGTTTCGATAAGTGGAGTTTACACAACAACACTTACTTCAATTTCCGGATGTGATTCAATTATCACCACTAACTTAAATATCATTTCAAGTTATACCACAACAGTTGATGCGGAGATTTGCGATGGCGCAGAATATATTTTGCCAGACGGAAGTTCTGTTTCAACAAGTGGAGTTTATACAACTACTTTAACAAGTGCATTTGGATGTGATTCGATAATCACCACCAACCTAAATATTATTTCAAGTTATACCACAACAGTTGATGCAGAAATTTGCGATGGTGCAGAATATATTTTACCTGATGGAAGTTCTGTTTCAACTTCTGGAATTTACACAACAACTTTATCAAGTGCATTTGGATGTGATTCAATAATCACCACTAACTTAAATATCATTTCAAGTTATACCACAACAGTTGATGCGGAGATTTGCGATGGTGCAGATTATATTTTACCTGATGGAAGTTCTGTTTCAACAAGTGGAATTTATTCAACAACATTAACAAGTGCATTCGGATGTGATTCAATTATCACAACTAACTTAAATATTATTTCAAGTTACACCACAACTATTGATGCGGAAATTTGCGATGGTGCAGATTATATTTTACCTGATGGAAGTTCTGTTTCAACTTCTGGAATTTACACAACGACATTAACAAGTGCATTCGGATGTGATTCAATAATTACGACCAACCTAATTGTAAATACAATTTATGAGTCATTCATTGATACAATAATTTGCGAAGGAGAAGTTTACTTATTACCTGATGGGGCTACTGCAACAATAGCGGGATCATATTTTTCTAATCTTGTAAGTGTAAGTGGTTGCGATTCCATTATCACTACTAATTTGGGTGTGAATTCATCTTTTGCAACAATAGTAGATACAGTTATTTGCGAAGGAGATCTTTATACTTTACCTGATGGAAGTTCTGCAACAATTAGCGGAACATATATAAGCAATTTAATTTCAATGAAAGGTTGCGATTCAATTATCACCACAAATCTTATAGTAAATTCTAATTATTCAACTACCGTTGTTGCAATAATCTGTGAAGGTGATATTTATACTTTGCCGGATGGTGTTATTGTTTCTGATGCCGGTGATTATACATCAACTTTTATTTCAATTTCCGGATGCGATTCCATAATTACGACACATCTGAATTTTAATATAATTCCTACAACCTATGGTTCCGTTTCAATTTGCGAAGGCGATACTTTTATAATGCCGGATGGTAGTGTAGATTCAGTGGCGGGTGTGTATGAATTTACTTTTGAATCAATTGCAGGTTGCGATAGTATAGTAAGTATTACCTTAAACGTAAATCCTTTACCTGCAGTAAATTTTTCAGGGTTGGATGATGAGTATTGTATTAATGATTCTTCTTCAATTTTATTTCCTGTACCATCGGGAGGTACTTTCAGCGGACCCGGTATTACTGATAATATTTTCGATCCTGCATTTGCCGGTGTTGGTGGTCCTTATACAATAGAATATGATTTTGTAAATGGGTCCGGTTGCTCAAATACTATTTATAAAAACACTTTTGTAAATGCGTTGCCATTAGTAGGTTTGAATTCTCCAACACAATTATGTCTTGAAGCTGATCCAATAGAATTGACATTTTCTCCTGCAGGTGGTGTGTTAAGTGGTGAAGGAATTTCAGGTGAATATTTTACACCTTCTGTTGCAGGAACGGGTGGTCCATATACAATTAATTATACCTACACAGATTCGAATGGATGTGTAGCAACAGATAACCAATTTATTGTTGTTACAGAAAATGTGGTAGATGCGGGTGAAGATCAATCATTAATAATTGGTGATAGTGTTTATCTGCAAGCATATCCTGCTGGCAGTGTAATTTGGTCTCCTGCTATTGGAGTTGATTGTGTGGATTGTACAGGTACTTTTGTATTTCCAATTGAAACAACAAATTATTTTGTAACATCAACAGATGATAATGGATGTATTGCAATTGATGATGTTACTGTGTATGTAACATATGATCCTGATGAAACCATATTTGCTCCTTCGGCATTTACTCCAAATGGCGATGGAAAAAATGATCACTTCTTTATTTACGGACCTGATATTTTATATATAGAATCGTTGCAAGTATTTGATCGTTGGGGTAAATTAATTTTCAGTGCAACACATGTTCCTGCGGATGTAATTGATAAAGGTTGGGATGGTACTTTTCAAGGTCAATATTTAAATACTGGAGTGTATGCATGGACCGCTGAAATAATCTTAAAAGGGAATATTCGTATCAACCGAGCGGGCAATGTTACTCTGCTGAAATAATTTTTTCGAAATTTTTTTAACCACATAGGAACATAGGAATAAAAAAGAATAGTATCTATGAATCTAAATATCTATGTGGTTAATTTTTTCTCCTTGATCTCCGTGTTTTTTCTCTTCGTGATCTCCGTGTAATTTTCAATTTGATTTTGATAAGGGTAATTATATAATTTTTTAACCACATAGGAACATAGAAAAAAAATAGAATATTATTTATGTATTTATGTATCTATCTATGTGGTTATTTTTTTTTCTATTTATTTCTCCGGATAGTCACGTTTTTTTTCTAAAATAAAGTTGTAGCACTTCTTTATTGTGTTTTGACCCACCTCTTATCCTCCCTCAAACTGTTTACCCGCCGAAGGAGGGGGAGGACGTTTGTGCAGTTGTTCTATCAAATTCATGTTTATTAAAAATATTTTTTTTCTCAGTGAAGCTCCGTGTTTTTCCTTCGTGATCTCCGTGTAATTTCTATATGATTATGTAGTTATTTATTTTCTCTCTATTCCACAATCAATTTCCCATTTATATAAATCAATTCATTTTGCATTTTATAAAAATATATTCCCGACGGCAATGCAGCAGTTGTTATTTTAAATTGTTTTTCACCGGCAGATAATTCAGAATGATACACCAATTTATTATCAGCAGCAAATAAATTAAAATCAATTGACTTTGTAATTACATCTTCAAATTGAATAATAAAAAATGCATCTGATGGATTTGGATAAATAATATAATTCAATGTAGTTGCATTAAATACAGACTGACAAATTTCAACAGTAACAATAATACTTTCACTTGTCATACATCCATCCGCATTTGTCCCGGTAACCGTAAATTCTGTAGTATTCAGTGGCGTTACTTCCATATAACTACAATCAATACAAGGAATAGCAGTAGTTGGCTCCCATGAATAAATCATCGCACCGGAAGCACTTAACACTATAGTTTCACCAAGGCAAATTGTAGTATCATTATTTGTAATAATATCCGGTAATGGATTTACAACTATACTTACGGTATCAATATCATTACAAACTCCATTGCTTACGGTTACAAAATAATCTGTTGATTCAGTTACAAACACAATAGGGTTTGCAATATAAATATTACTTACTCCGGTTGATGGACTCCATAGAAAATCATCACCACCACTTGCAAAAAATTGAACTTGATTTGCGCCACAAACAGAGGTATCCGGACCGGCAATTGCATCCACTCCCGGAACAACAGTTACAGTAACTTCTGCTGTATCAAAACAACCCGCAGCATTTGTAATAACTACAGTATATGTCGTAGAATTTTCGGCAGTACATATTGGATTTGAAATATCAGTTGCACTTAACCATGTTGCAGGACTCCAATTATAAATTACTCCGCCACTTGCTTCTAATGTTACTGATTCACCCAAACAAATTGTAGTATCATTATTTACGTTTGCAAAATCATTTATAAATATTTCACTGCTGATTAACATCGGCCAATCACTTATTGTTTCACCATAAGATCCATCTGTTGCACCATTGCTATCACCATAACAATCACTTGCTTCAGTTAATGTTGTTCCTGCAATTCCACCGGATAAATCAGAAAAAATTCCTATAGGTAAAGTGCTGCCTGTAAATCTTATTAATCCACCACCGCCACCACCTCCCGGACCTGTACATCCATCGCCTGTTATATCACTTCCATTGCCTCCTTTTAATTCTATCAATACATCAGAGTCTAATGCAGAAATATCTAATAATACTGTTCCGGCTGCGCCACCTCCGCTTCCTCCATCACCAAGTACAGATTCACGACTTGTTCCATTTGATTTTAAAGTATATCCATTTCCATCTAAAGTATTTGCGGATAAAAAAATAATGCCTCCACCATTTCCACCTGCTTTTGAATATCCATTATTTCCATGTCCGGCGCCACCACCACCACCAAGAAATATTCTGTTTTCACTATTGGAATTATCAGGTAAAAAACCACTCTGACCAACACCTGTTCCCGGACAAGAAAATACAGTTGCAACTCTTTCGCCTCCAACACCACCATTACCTCCCATACTTCCGCCACCACCTCCTGCATTATGATCATTACCACCACCGCCGCCATTTGCAAGCTTGCCTCTGCCTGCTCTTTTTTCATCTGTTACTGTTGCAAAACCTTCTCCTTTTACAGCACCATTTCCCGAATCAATTCCTGTTCTGTAACCTGTCCATGCAAAACCAAATGGACAAGAGTCCGGATAATTTTCATACTCACCACCACGAAATCCCTTTTCACTTACATCAATATCTGCTTGTATTGTAAGTGTGCCTTCCACAAAAAATGCAAGTATGCCACCTGTGTTTCCGTCCCAGGATTTACATGTAAGTGTGCTGTCAATAATTGCATCAGCATACACCGGAATTCTCACCACTTGTACAAAACCTGAATAATCATAATCATGCGAGATGATATAGTTTAAATACAAAACACCTGTTTCAGAAAAGGCCACTTCATTTATTTCAAATTTACCTGTAGTTCCATAATCAGTAACGTTTCCAAACGATGAAGAGTTGGTTTCATTAATTGTAGCTCCTTTCATTTGCACAATTAAAATTTTATCTCCTGCGGAAAATGAAGAAGCATCATCAACCAACAAAGCATTTGAACAAGTATAGCCATTTGCAGAAGTGTAATCATTTATAATTCCACGAATTAATTCCTGACCTGAAACTGCGGAATAACAAACGATAAAAAATAAGAATGGTAGATAGCGTCGCATGTATGAAGTATTTAATACTTAAAGTTAAAGCTTGTAGTGAATGCAATTACCAATAATCACAAGTAATTGTAATTGTTTAATTGTAAATGTAAAGAAGAAAATAGGGATTAACTATTTCAATTACTTAATTTCACCACATAAAATTTTAAGATATGTATTCATCAATGCAACAACGATTACAAAAGGAAATAACTGAAATAAAAGATGCAGGACTTTATAAAAATGAACGCATCATCGCCTCACCACAAGGTGCTGATATTGTATTAGCAGATGGCAGCAAAGTGATAAATTTTTGTGCGAATAATTATCTCGGACTTTCCAGTCATCCAAAGGTTATTGAAGCAGCAAAAAAATATATTGACTCACATGGTTTCGGAATGAGTTCCGTGCGATTTATTTGCGGCACTCAGGATATTCATAAAGAATTAGAAAAAAAGATTGCTGATTTTCTGGGAACAGAAGATACCATTTTATATGCTGCTGCTTTCGATGCAAACGGCGGAGCATTCGAACCTTTATTTAATGAAGAAGATGCAATTATCAGCGATGCATTAAATCATGCTTCTATTATTGATGGTGTGCGTTTATGTAAAGCACAACGCTTTCGTTATGCGCATAATGATATGGCTGATTTGGAAAAACAATTAATTGCATCTAAAGATTTGCGCAACAGAATAATTGTTACCGACGGTGCATTCAGTATGGATGGTACTATTGCGCAATTAGATGAAATAGTTATTCTGGCAGAAAAATATGATGCATTAATTATGGTGGATGAATGTCATGCTTCCGGATTTTTAGGAAAGACAGGAAGAGGAACCCATGAGTATAGAAATGTAATGGGAAAAATTGATATCATCACCGGTACATTAGGTAAAGCTTTGGGTGGGGCATCCGGTGGATTTACTTCAGGAAGAAAAGAAATTATTGAAATATTGCGCCAGCGATCAAGACCTTATTTATTTTCAAACACATTAGCTCCAACAATTACAGGAGCATCCATTGCAGTGTTTGATTTATTAAGTCAGACAACAGAATTGCGTGATAAATTAGAAGAGAATACAACATACTTCCGACAAAAAATGACGGATGCAGGATTTGATATAAAACCGGGTGAACATCCTATTGTTCCTATCATGTTATATGATGCAGTGTTGAGTCAAAAAATGGCGGAAGGATTATTAACCGAAGGCATTTATGTAATTGGATTTTATTTTCCGGTAGTGCCCAAAGGTCAAGCCAGAATCCGTGTGCAAATATCTGCTGCACATACTCGTGAACATTTGGATAAAGCAATTGCAGCATTTATTAAAGTGGGAAAGAATTTGAATGTGATTAAATGAGAAATTTATAAGTAAACATAAAAGCAACGGATAATTTGCCGTTGCTTTTTTATTTTTATAATTATGCAAGCACCTTACCGTAGTAAATTGTACGAAGTAATTTTTGGAACTCATACCAAAGCAGGAAAAAACTTTGATTTGATTTTGCTTTGGACTATTATTTTAAGTGTGTTGGTAGTAATGATGGAAAGTATTAAGCCAATACAAATGAAATACGCAGAATTGTTGCGTATACTTGAATGGACTTTTACAATTATTTTCTCACTTGAATATCTCGCAAGAATTTATAGTCATCCAAAACCGCTGAAATATATCTTTAGTTTTTGGGGAATTATTGATTTGTTATCAATAGCACCCACCTTCCTCAGTTTAATTTTTAAAGGCGCACATTTCTTAGTAGTAATACGATTATTAAGAGTGTTGCGTGTATTCCGTATTTTAAAATTAGGACGCTATTTTACTGAGTCGTTAGTGTTGTCGGAAGCATTGAAAGCCAGTTCATATAAAATAATTGTATTCATGCTTAGTGTAATGTTGCTGGTGATTGTTATGGGCTCGGTAATGTATGTTGTAGAAGGCGGTCAAAACGGATTTAGTAGTATTCCTCAAAGTATTTATTGGGCGGTGATTACAATTACCACAGTTGGCTATGGCGATATAGTGCCGGTTACAGTTGTAGGGAAATTTATTGCCTCATTAATGATGTTGATGGGCTATAGTATTATTGCTGTACCTACTGGAATTATCTCCGTTGAAATAGCGAAAGCAAGCAAGAAAAAAATAGCGTGCAAAAATTGCGGTGAAAACCTTGAAGTTGAAAAAGCAAATTATTGCAGCAACTGCGGAAATAAACTCGGATGACTTACTGTAAATACATAGCAACTCTACCAAAGGATGAAACAAACGTTCACAAAATATATCACGATACGCAATATGGATTTCCATTGCATACGGATGATGAATTATTTTGCAGGTTGATATTGGAAATAAATCAGGCAGGATTAAGTTGGACAACGATATTAAATAAGCAAGAAAATTTTCGGAAAGCATATCACAATTTTAATATTAAAAAAGTAGCGGCTTATAAAGAAAAAGATTTTAATCGCCTGATGCAGGATGCAGGAATTATTCGCAATCGATTAAAAATAAATGCAGCTATTGAAAATGCAAAAACGATTCTGCAATTGCAAAAAGAATATGGCTCATTTCAACTTTGGTTACAGCATCATCATCCTGCGGATAAAGAAACATGGACGAAACTTTTCAAAAAAACATTTCGCTTTACCGGTGGTGAAATAGTAAATGAATTTTTAATGAGTACCGGTTATTTAAAAGGGGCACATACAGAAGATTGTCCGGTATATAAAAAAGTATTGAAAGAGAAACCAGTTTGGAGTTTGTAGTTTATTGTGGAACTGTCGAACTGTCAAATCGTTGAATTGTGTAATTGAAAATGTAGAATCGTAGAACTGGAGAATTGTAGAACTGGATTATGCGATAGCAAATGGCGATGGCTAAATAAAAAGTATTGAATCGTGGAATCGTGGAACCGTCGAATCGTTGAATTATAAATGAAAAGCAGCGAAATAAAATTTCACTGCTTTGTCGTTGTGATTTTTATAAAAAAATTTATGAATATTCTTTTGTTTGCATTTAAACAATAAAGATTTTTTTCTAATTTTTAATCCACTTCAGCACAACTCTATCATTGTTATTGGCAATTTGAATCATATATATTCCCTTAGCAATCTGCGGTAGTGAAATAATTTTATTCTCATAATAAATATCTCTATACACTATTCGGCCACTCAAATCGAAAATTGTTACAACTGCATTTGAAGCATCGTTCAGAGCTCCTGAAATATAAAATCCTTCCTCGTTTGATGCTATGAGCTTTAAATTGGAATCTGTGTTTGCTTCCGCTTTTTTAGGGGTATTCACTTTCAGAATATCATAAGAGATATAATTGTTTCCGAAATCGGGATTATTAATGTTCGCACAAGATAAATACAAACCTTCAGGACCTACAAAAGATGTTTGCTCTTCGTAAATGGAAGTGGCCATATATAATTCATCAATAATGTTAAATCCATTATCCAAAATCATAATTACTAATGGTTTGTTTTTATAAGTACAAGTATTACAATCCTCGCCTTCCTTTATTTCAGGTCTGAAAAAGCGATAATAAATATCTCTGTAAGAATCATATTTTAACGAAGTATAAACAGGTGCCTCAATCGTAAACTTCATCAGTAGTGCATTGTCTTTTATGGCAATAGGATCTAATGGAGTTGCATCCATTTTATGATATGCACTTCGCACTATTAAATCTGTTGCTTCATTTGATTCAGGATTCCATATTTTAATTTCAGGCGACATGGTGTAGCTATAGATATGCATATTGTTATTATTCACTTCTCTTTTTGGAAGAAAATAATATCCATAATAAACATTGCGATAATTTTCTGGATATGTAACCGGAACAAATTCAGTTCTCAATTTTTTATCATTTAAAAACAGTCGCACTTCATTATTTCCTTTATAATATTCCGGATCATTTACCATAACATCATATCGTGAACTCATAAGATATACACTGCCATCTTCATTTAGTATCGGTTTAAAATTTATATCCCCAAGTAGTGTATTATTTTTATAAAACGCTTGCTTTTCATCATTGATAACATATTTATTCATCAATTCTGCTTTCAATCCATTCAGTTGAATTACGTATAAATAATCTTCCTGCATTATTAATAATTTATCATTCTGAATATTAAAAGATGAAATGGTTTCATCAAGGTTATAGCCATTCAATGATTTCAAATCTATATTTCCGGCATACTCCCAACTATCCATATTTATATAGTCAATAACCTTTCTGCTTTGATTATAGCAAAGCATATAATTAGTTTCATTGTTATTATATAATAGCACATGAGTATAGAATTTTGGGAGAACATCATTTCTTTCAATTGCAACACTATACATATCGAAATTAGATGTGTTGCTTAAGCTTTTAAATGGTGAGAATTGAATCGGTTGCTGCGCAAAAACAAAAGATTGAATAAAAACAGCAAGAATTAAAATTTTAGTTTTCATAACCAACTTTTTTAGATGAGATAAATTCAAATAGACTTTTATAAAGAATAGCAACTGTAAATAAAAAAAAAAATGAAAAATCCAAATTTAATTTTATCGTGCAGGTTCCCGCAGCCAACAAACAAACGCTAAATGCGGGTAATATGCTCGCACTATAATTTGCCATTGCTATCGTCATTTGCCTTCGCCTTTTTCCAATTCTACAGTTCTACAATTCTACCCTCAAACGATTCGACATAAAAGAAAAAGACATACTCATCGCATGCCTTTTCTATAAAAAATTCTATCCTCCAATTATTCTATCACCACTTGTTTGTTCACTGCTTTACCATCACTAATAATTCCCAATGTATAAATTCCTTTTGCAAGATGTTGTAATTGCAAAGTATATGTTTGAACTCCACTTGTATTTGTATAATTATTTGAATACACAATTTGACCTAATGTATTTGATACTTGAATAGTCAAATCTTTTGTTGCGTTGGTTTCAAATTGCACATTAAAATTTCCATCATTTGGATTTGGATAAATTGCTAATCCTTTTATTCCTGCAACTTCACTTATGCCTGTACATTCTTCCACATTCACAGTAACTTCTGTTCTTGCACTTGTACATGATTTTTCAGCATTATATTCCCAATCGAAAAAATAATAATATCTCGCCTCATAGCTGGACTCTGTTATTGTGGCAAGTCCTCCCACATTATAAGGATAAGTAATTGTTGCACCTGCATCAGTACTTGCTCTTTCCAATCTTGGTCCTTCATATCCAAAAGAAGAAAGATTAGTTGCAGTGTTTGTTCCCAACACATATTCGCTTCCTGGTGCTATATCAAAATTGAGTGTTGCAGTAGATTCACCTGATGGAATATTTACTGTTGCAGATTGTAAAACTGTTCCACCTGCATCACGCAATTCAATAGTGCGATCTCCCGGTGTATCAGTATAAACTTTTACAGAAACCAAAGTAAATTCTGTTGTTACATCAAACACTAAATAACCATTGTAAGAAGCTTCACTGTATGGACTGCCTCCTGTTATTTCATGTGGCTCCGCAGTACCTTCTGCACTAAAAGCAATATCTGTATTTGCAGCAAAGTAGGATGTTGTTTCAAATAAATCAGAAGTAGATAATGTAGCACCACTTCCAATTACACTACCACCTTCTGCCGCATCATACCAAATAATTTCACCGGATGCAGTTGCATTTATTTCAGTAGAAGTACCTGCGCAAACTAACTCCACCGGATCAATTACCGGCGCACTCATTTCGTAATTCGTTACTTCAATTGTGCTTGTAGTTATATCACCACAAGTTCTGCTGATTGTACAATTATAAGAACCTGGTTCAGTAACAGTTATTGAACTAGTTGTTGCACCATTGTTCCATAAATAACTTGTTCCAATTGGTGTAACCGATAGTGTAATTACATCTTCGCCACACTTCTGAATTACATCATCCGAAACAGATGCATCACCAGTAATTGTTATTGGTAATTCAGTAATATCTTCCAGTTGTTCTGTTAATGTTATATCCGCAACCATTACATTATTCTCATCATTTTCTTCTAAGAAATAATTATTCGGATCCACCTGCACCACTATTTTATAATCACCATTACAAATTCCCGGAGGCAAAATAATATTCATTCCATCTAACCAGTAATGATAAATATCCAATTGTCCGCAGGAGATTCCCTGATTGGTGATTCCACATGAAAAATTACCACCACCTAAGCCGCTGTTTGGTGCCGCCGCTGTGGTAACAATATTATTATCCGCATCACGACAGTACCCATAATAGCCAGTGCAAGTACCGTAATCCATTAAACAAAAACCAAGCTTTGAACCCTCGCCAATTATGGGCCACTCCAGTGGATTTTCAACACCTTCCACCGGAATGCGCAAAGAATAAACTCCCCAATCATCCACATGAAAATGGCCATGAGTTGGGTGATAAGTCATAGTACCCGCATTGCGATCCCAATACGTCATTTCAGTTCCGTTTTTATGATAAATGCGCTGATTAATTATCTGATGTGGCGCACTTCCATCCGGGCATTCATCCAAACCACCCGGACTATACACCGTATCGCCGCCGCAAATAAAATAGTCGGTAGGAAACACCCGCAATGGCCCATGACCGAGGTTAGGAGTAGAAACAGAAACTCCTAAAAGGCCGACAGATTCCGGCTGATATTCAGGATCTGCCAGTAAATCATGGCTCGCTAAAATATCTGGTAACAAATCGCAATCATCGCTGCCGTCTAAGCAATCGCAATCGGTGGCGTTGCTTGTGTTGCACTGTGTCCATGCAATGGTAGGTAATGCAAAAAGTAATAAGAGTAATAGGTTTTTCATTCGTAATAGTTTTTGATTTTAGTCTTTCGGATAGGAAAGGTAATGTTTTTTGAAGTTTCTGTTATTGCTGAGGGAGGATGGTGAAAAAAGGATGACTTGAAGGACAAAAAAAAATTAGGAGCTATTTCCCGCTATCCACTTTAAGGCCTGCCACTTGCTCTATTACAAAAATCCCAAAGCACAGTGTCAGGCGCTTTCCGTTGCTATCGGGGCTAAAAATGCAAAAACAAAAACGGCGGGTATCTCTAACGGTTGGTGTCTCACCGACCGAGTTGTGCGATTGGTTTCAGTCGGTAAGGATACCGACCGATAGGGAAAATTCAGTAAATCAATTTACGCAGCGTCACCGCTTACAGCGGTAGACGCTGCTGGGACAAAATATTTTTACAAAATGGTGAATATTAAATAGAATATTTAGATTTACTATCTAAACCTTAAATCTATACTTATGAAAAATCTTACTCTTTTTACAATCTTATCAATTTTTTTTTCCTCTCTATTTTCACAATCGCCAGACATAGCCTGGGAAACTAATATAGGAGGTAATGATTGGGATGAACTTCGAAGCATCAATCAAACCCCAGATGGCGGATATATTCTTGGAGGGTTTTCTATCTCAGGAATTTCAGGAAATAAAACAGCGACACAAATTGGCCTTTATGATTTTTACTTGGTAAAATTAAATGCGTCGGGCAATATTGATTGGCAAAAAACATATGGTGGGAATCAAAGTGATCAATGCTATACTGTAATTCCAACATCAGATGGTGGCTATATTGCCGGCGGTTGGTCTGAATCTGACATTTCCGGAAACCGGACAGAGGCAACCCATGGCGGTAAGGATATTTGGATTACTAAAATTGACGCCTCAGGAAATATTGAATGGGACAATGCTTATGGAGGAATAGGTGAAGAATATCTTTATGAAATTATTGAAACCTCAGATGGTGGATATGCTCTGGGTGGATGGTCTAATTCCGGTATTTCAGAAGATAAAGCAGAAGCAAGCCTCGGAGGTTATGATTTTTGGGTGATTAAAATTAATGCAACCGGTTCAATTCAATGGGAAAATGCAATAGGTGGAACCAGCGACGAGCGAATACATGGAATAAGACAAACTACAGATGGAGGTTATATAGTTGGTGGAACATCCGACTCAGATATCTCAGCAGATAAATCTGAAAATAATTTAGGAGAAGGTGAGGATTACTGGGTAATAAAATTAAACGACGTTGGTGAAATAGTTTGGGAAAATACCATTGGTGGTTCTGCTGAAGATGAATTATTCAGTATAGCGCAAACCTATGATGGAGGATATATTTTGGGAGGCTTTTCAACCTCAGATATTTCAGCCGATAAAACAGAAAGCAATTATGGTATGCAAGACTATTGGGTAGTAAAAATTGACGCAAGTGGTAATATAGAATGGCAAAATAACATTGGTGGAATTTATAGCGATCGCTTAGAATGTATTACACAAACTCATGATGGTGGATATTTTGTAGTTAGCGGCTCGTGGTCTTCAGCTTCGGGCGATAAAATTGAAGATGCAATGGACTGGGATTACTGGGCAGTAAAACTAGATAACCTTGGAAACATAAAATGGCAAACCGTTTTGGGTGGCTCAGAAGTGGATGTAACAAGAGCTATTTTACAGTCGCAAGATGGAGGATATGTTATGGCAGGGCAATCTACTTCAGGGGTATCTGGCATTAAATCAACCCCAAATTATGGAGGATACGATTATTGGGTTATAAAATTGGATTGCGCACCACCAGAAGCCGATATTACTGCATCCGGACCATTATCATTTTGTAAAGGTGAGTCAGTTGTTTTACAAACGATTTCATCTCAAGGTCTTACCTATCAATGGTATAGAAATGATCTATTAATTTCAGGTGCTACAAATTCTTCATTTCTTGCAAAAAAAACAGGTAACTATAAAGTAAATGTTATTGACGGGGAGTGTTCATCTACATCAGAAGCTACAAGTGTTACAGTGTATCCAAAACCAAATACAACTATAACCGCATCCGGATCCTTAGATATTTGTACAACGGGCTCTGTGAATTTACAAGCATTTGAAGGAGGATACCAATATAAATGGTATATGAATAGTACTGCTATTCCGGGGGCAAATTCATCTTCCTATATTGCCACAATTCCCGGTAACTATCGGGTCAAAATATCTAATAATAATTCGTGTATAAAGAGTTCAGAACAGATAACTGTTTATAGTACTTGCCGTTTGGCCTCTCCTGATGAAGTTATTAGCATATATCCAAACCCTGCATCATCACAAATATTTATTCAATTTACAAACAATACAGATCACGCAACAATTAAAATAATTAATGCAGCAGGTCAGGTAGTTAAGACCATTATTGCCAGTGAAAATAATTTAAATGTAGATGTATCAAATTTTGCATCAGGAATTTATTTTATTAAAGTGGAAAGTAATGGCTCTAACCTTTTCGAAAAATTTATTAAGGAATAGCTTTTTATTAGTTAGGTCGGTTCTGCTGGGTGATGAGATATTTCTTAATAACTAAGATATTTCTCCTTGTCCGGCGAATTGCCTTTTGTTTTCATTTTTTTAATTAATAAATCTACTGCCATGAAAAACTTAAATTTATTAATCCGCAATTCAATTAAGATTTGCTTATGTATTCTATGCATTTATTTTTTGATGAAGATATTTCCATTAAATAATAATAGCGCTGCAAATGAATTTCCTACTCATGAAGAATATTTGAATAATACAACTACTGTTGTGAGTTCAAATATTTCTAATGCAGGTTTAAATTATAACATTCAACCATGTGGAAATAAGAATACATTCATCGCCTTCAATGCTACTCAAGAAATGTATTTTAATTTCTATGAAAAAGGTTTTAGAAGCCTTACAAAAGATTGGTTTACTGAACTATCACTTACCAATGTTTTAATTGATAATAAAAGTTTACAAACGGGCAGATTAAAGCCTTACGCAAATAGTAATGAATTAAATTATAAGGGAAATAATTTTGAAATTCAATATCTAAATACCGAAGAAGGTGTTCGTCAGAATTTTTATGTTTTAAAGGCACCAAATAACGCTAAGCAATTAATAATTAATCTGAGTTTAAACACATCCTTGCCAAATGCATTTATACATAATAATGAATTAATTATTAGCAGTGATAAACAAAATATTTTTGGATATAAAGATTTGCATGCATGGGATAATAATCATTCCGTATTACAATCCAAAATGGAGTTGAATAATGATATGCTGGCATTAGTAATAAATATTGAAAATGCGGTATTTCCAGTAACCATTGATCCGTTGTCTGTATCTTACAATTGGAAGCAGGAAGGTGATCAAAAAAAATGTCAATATGGTTTTTCTATTGATGGGGGCGGAGATATTAATGGAGATGGTTATGATGATATAATAGTGGGTGCTCCACTTTATACGAATACCTTTGAATCCGAAGGAGCTGCTTTTATTTATTTCGGCTCTTCCTCAGGCCTAAACCATACAGCGGATTGGATACAATATGGAGGGCAATCAAATGCTCAATTTGGAAAATGTGTATCAATTGCAGGCGATGTAAACGGTGATGGTTTTAATGACATATTAATCGGAGCTCATCAATTCAATACCACCGAAAATCTTGAAGGAAAAGCCTTTTTATATTATGGCGGTTCATCAGGTCCATCTTTAAACCCCGCATGGTCAGTTGTTGGTGAAAAAAAATCAGCAAAACTGGGTGAATCTTTATCTATTGTTGGTGATGTAAATGCGGATGGATATGATGATGTGTGCATTGGCGCTCACGGTTGGGATAATGATGAAGACTTAGGAAGTGCAGGTGGAAGGGCAGGCAAAGCGTCAGTTTATCTTGGTTCAGCAACAGGCTTAAATACCATCCCACAAATGACTGTGAAAGGTAGCCAAACAGATGCGAACATAGGAATTTCAATTGATCGTGCTGGAGATGTAAATGGGGATGGCTATATGGATGTGGCTATAGGTGGTTACATATTTTTAATAGGTGATGGAATGATCTGCGTTTTTAAAGGCGGCCCTGACGGAGTTGATTTAGAAACAGGGTTTATGGCTATTGGAGGTGCTATGGATACTTCATTTTATGCCGTAAACCTTTCTACAGCAGGAGATTTAAATGGCGATGGATATGATGATGTTGTAATAGGTGCACCAAGATTTGACGCAAATGGTATTTACCAATCCGGCAAATTACATGTACATTATGGAGGATCTGAGGGTTTAGATTCTGTAATCGGATGGATTGCAACAGGCACGCAATACGATGAGAAGTTTGCATTTAATGTAAACAATGCAGGTGATATTAATCAGGATGGATATGATGATCTTCTTGTCAGCTCAAGATTTTTTGATAATGGCTCAGATACTGATGCGGGAAAGGCAGAATTATATTTAGGTGGTCCCGCACGGCCGCAATCAACTCCGGTTTGGACATTTACAGGTGAAAAACGTTATGATTGTTTAGGAATTAATCTTTGCCGTGCCGGCGATTTAAATGGTGATGGCTTTGAGGATATTATTGTTTCGAGCGATGTCTATTCCGAAAATTTGAGAGATCAAGGAGTGGTGTATGCATTTTATGGAGAGGCACAATCTTGCGACCCCCCTTCAAAACCTTTCGTAAAGAGCTTAACATCAACATCTGTTTTAATTTCATGGAGGTGGTTATATGGCGCAACACTGTATAAGGTTTATTTATTGGATGTGTCTTCAGGCATAGTAAAAACATTTAATTGCACAGATTCCATAAAAAATATTTCAGGCCTTGAGTCAGGCAGGCAATATAAATTAAGTGTAGCTGCAAAATGCGAAGCTGGGTGGACTGATTTTTCTAAAATGATCACGTTTATTACCCCTTCTTTACGTCTTGCATCGGAGATTATTACAGATGATGTTTTCATTTATCCTATACCTGCTGATGAGGAATTGTTTATTAGCTTACCTAAAGCCGACCATGTAACAATCAGAATCTATAACCTGAGTGGAGAAGAATTATATCAAAAACAATTTGATTTAATTGTAGGAGAAGTAATTTCAATTAATGCAATTGCGGAATTTGAAAATGGTATTTATTTATTAAGCATTGAAAATTATGAGAAAAAAATACTGAAAAAATTTATAAAAATTTAAAAGAGACAAATAAAATATAAATTGTCTGAATCAGGATTTGTATGATTTAGGACGAAAGGATTTTCTATTTAGCAGTGACTTTACGCCTAACGAAGGAATTGTTTAACCACCGCAACGTCCCCAAGCTACGCAAGGGAGACGATGCGGAAACGGAAGAGTTTCTTAATAAATTGGTTTTAGAGAGGCGGGAAACTGTGAGAACAGAAAGAAACTATTAAAAAATCGAAACTCAGCGTTATTGGATATTTTCTGTGTATAGCATTGATAGGCAGTCAACTATATGGATGCTATATGTTAGTGATGAAATGTGAGGTTTCGTATATTTAGGAGTTGTGTGGTCATTCTTTTAAAATATCCTCATATCTATGAAATTCTCCAATTAAAAATCCCAAAAACAATATTCCATACTTTTGTTGCATAAATATGGGTGACAAAGCAAACATAACTCCAAATGTTTTGAAATGGGCTAGAGAATCAGCAAGAATGACTGAGGAAACTGCCGCTGCAAAAGTTTCAGTAGCCGTTGCTAAGCTTTTAGAGTGGGAATCTGGCGGTAGCCAGCCGACGATTAGACAAGCACAGACCTTAGCAAAAGCCTACAAGCGACCTTTTGCTTTATTCTTTCTACCAGACATTCCCAAAGACTTTCAACCACTTCAAGATTTCAGAAAAAAAGGCTCAAAAGAACTAACTACTTCATCAATTTTTATAATTCGTGAAATTCAACAAAAGCAAGCTTGGATAAGTGATGTTTACGCAGAAGAAAATGAAGAAAGGTTAGCTTTTTTTGGACGCTTCTCAATTAAAGATAAACCTGAAGTCGTTGCTCACGATATTTTAAAGACATTGAACATTGTTCCTGCAAATTATAAAACCGAAAATCCAATTAAAGAATGGATTGATGCAGCTGAAACGAATGGCATTTTTGTTTCTCGCACAAGTTTTATTCATTCAAGATTAAAATTAGACTCTGACGAGTTACAAGGCTTTGCTATTGCAGACCCTTATGCTCCATTTGTATTTGTAAATTCGGATGACTGGAATGCCCCTCAATTATTTACCCTAGTTCATGAACTGGCTCACATTTGGATAGCTGAAACGGGAATTTCAAATGACATTGAACCTGACCTAAAGAATAAAAACAAATTCCATCCTGTAGAGATATTTTGCAATGAAGTAGCGGCAAACGCATTAATGCCTAAAGAAATTTTTTTAAGTTTTAATGATTCAATTTATCAAAATGCTCAAGACGTTTTTAAAGCAGCCAAAACATTTGGAGTCAGTTCATTTGCTTTTCTAGTTAGAGCTTTAAATCTCAACCTAATTTCTGTTCAGAAATATCAAAAATTAAAAAAAGAAGCTGAAATTGAATATCAAGCTTTTTTAAAACGAGAAGCTGAAAAAAAAGCTGCTTTAAAACTTAGACAAAAAGAAAAGCCAGGTGGCCCTAACCCCTATTTATTACGTTTAAATAAAAATAGCAGGCTTTTTACGCAAGTTGTTCTTGACGCTCTTAGGAATGGTTATGTTCAACCAACTCAAGCAAGCATTTTACTTGGAACGCCTGCAAATAATTTTCATAAGCTAGAAGCACAAATCTATAGATGAGTGCTAACCTAAATATTTATTGTATAGATGCCAATGTACTGATTCAATCTTGGCAAAAATATTATTCTCCAGACTTATGTCCTGATTATTGGGATATTCTAAATGAACTAGGAAAACAGGGGCGCATTTTTATTCCAGAAGAAGTAAAGAATGAAATTATAGTAGCGGATAATTCAGACAAAACCGAAGACGACTTATCTAAATGGTTAAAACGTAGCTCAATTCCAATTCATAAACCAACTGAAAATGTTATTGCTTGCTGGCAAAGAATACTACAAGCTGATCCATCCCATAGGCTATTAGTTCACAATATAAAAGGTCGTTCATTGGCAGACCCTTGGTTAATAGCTCATGCAATGGACACAATTGCGACTGTTGTAACCAAAGAAAATATTGATAGTGCCATGAACTCCAAAAGAGTTAAAATTCCAAATGTTTGCAAAAACATGGGAGTAAGATGCATTGATGATTTTAAATTTATAAAAGAAATAGGAGTAAAGTTTTCAGCAAAACTTTAAGTCATCGACGTGTATAGCACGAACCGCCAACATTGGATCTGCCAAAATATGAGCATGACCTATCTATCTTATAATTTCAGCAGTGTTTTTGACTCCAAAGAAATAAATAATTCGCAAAACCCTTCTTAGTAAAAGACACTACTAAAGCCGATAGGTTAAAATTGTATTGCATTTTTAGCCCCGATAGTAGTGGAAAGCCCGCACCCCGTTTTTCACGGGGGCGGACTTGGAACGGATAGCGGGAAATAGCTCCTAAATTTTTTTCTTATTTACTTACTTCCGCCACAAAAAAAAACCCGGCAGCATCTACCGGGTTTCTAATATTATGTCCTTGGTTGGCATCCACGCCAATGCGAATAAACTACATCAAATTGTTTCAGGCAAAGTATAAGTTCTGCCGGCATTTACTTTCTTTAAATATTCCATCAGTGGTGCAAAATAATCTACCATTGGTTTTGCACTCATGGGGCTGCCAATACTTGTTTGCATGGCATCTCTCCAGTCTTCTGTTGCACCTGTTTTCATAACGCCACGCAGGAAGTCACCTGTTTCTTTACTTCCCCAATAATTAGTGGCAGTGGGTGGTTGTTTTAAAATATTGTTTGCGATATACACATGAAATTGAAACAACAATACATTGCTGATACTGTAATCATAATATTGCGCAGCATCATCATTAATATGTGTTTTAGTGGCAGCATCACAATACATTTCACCACGCTCTGTCGGAGGCACTATACCCTGATATTTTTTTACGAGTTCCCACCACTTTGCATTGTATTGATCTTTCGGAAGATTGTTGGCATATAACTCATATTCAAATTCTGTCATCACTCCACTTCCCCAAGGAATATGCACGATAAAATCCAATGCTTCACTCAGCATTTTTAAAGTATCATTGGATACTACACCGGCAGGAATTAATCCCTGACTTTCCAACAATGGTTTTTGTAAAGATGCTAACCCGATCATGCTACCGAATGCTTCATGAAATCCTCTGTTTGCTCCGCCTCTTAATACCATCGGCACATCCGGATTTGAATATTCTATGTAATAATAAATATGTCCTAACTCATGCAACACTGTACTCCACCATTCTGTATTTGCTTCTACACTCATGAGCGAACGCACATCAGCGCCAAGATCCATATGCCATGCAGAGGCATGATTATTTTTATTATATCCTGCATTTTCAGGTAGTGGATACAATGAAGATTTATCCCAAAAACTTTGTGGTAATTCCGGGAAGCCCATGCTCACCCAAAATTCTTCGCCTGTTTCCATTACCCACTTATCACCTTTTTCTGCAAGCACAGGATCAATATTTAATCCTTCCACATTCACCATTGCAGTCCAGTCTTGTCCCCAACGATTCGGCAACCAATGTGCAGGAATATAATCCGGAACAGGCTGTTTGTATTTAGCCGCTAATTCATAACGAGCCCACGTATGTAATTCACGATACAAAGGCCAAACATCCTGAATTAAACTCTGTGTAAGATCACGCATTTCTTGCGTAGTCATTCCATATTCAGAAACCTGATATGCAAAGAAATCAGAATAACCCAGAGGCTGCACACATGCATTTCTTTGATTCCGCAATTCTGCTAATCCATCCTTTAAAGTAGTGCCTACTTCCTTACTTGCTTCCCAAGCGCTCTGACGTTTTTTTACATCCGTTTCATCACGCAATATTTTATCCAGATCATTTGTGCTTACTTGTTTTCCGTTCAGCATGTATTTATATCCGTAAAGTAATTCCACCTGTTTGTTTGTAGCATCAATTCTTTTTTTCACAGCATCACCTGCAGTTTCAGGATTGTTGCCCGCCATAAATAAAATGGCTTCAAATTGTTTTGCTTGTAATGGAGTGAGTTTATCTTTTTCAGCAATAAATTTTTTTGCGCTGTCAATATTTGCAGTGCTGCCTGTATATTTTGCATACGCTTCATCTGCAATTGCAGCATTGTGTGATGCAGTGGTATCACCTTCAATAATTTTTGTATTTAATACCCATTGCCCTTCAGCAGATGCGTAATAGAGTTTTTGATATTCCGCATTGTAATTGTCTAAATATTTTTGTGCATCAGCTTGCACTTTGCTGTTGTCTGCAACTTTTTCTTTTGGAGCACAAGCAGCAATGCTGATTGCGATTAGTGTTAAGTAAAAATAATTTTTTATCATGCTTTTGATTTTAAGTCTGCGAATTTACAATGAATGATTGCGATAGCGAAGTATTTAACATACTTTGTGAACTCTACAGGGAATAGAATGTATTATCAATGCAATTCATTTCCCCGGAAAAAATGTTCTTCAAAAATCCCTACTTTCGCAATACTAATTTTATTTATTCTTAAAAATTTTAAATCCTCTATATGGCAGAGTCTTCAGATAAATTAAAGGCGTTGGGTTTGGCAGTTGACCAACTAAATAAAACATACGGCAAAGGCACAATTATGAAACTGGGAGATTCTCCAGTAGTAACCGGAGATACAATTCCTTCTGGTTCACTCGGATTGGATGTAGCTCTCGGCATTGGTGGTTACCCACGAGGAAGAGTAATTGAAATTTATGGACCTGAATCTTCAGGAAAAACTACACTGGCAATTCATGCAATAGCCGAAGTGCAAAAGAAAGGTGGTATTGCTGCAATGATAGATGCAGAACATGCATTCGATAAATCGTATGCAGAAAAATTGGGAGTAGATACAGAGAATCTGTTAATATCTCAACCCGATAATGGTGAGCAGGCTTTGGAAATTGCCGAGCATTTAATTCGGTCGGGTGCATTGGATATTGTGGTGATAGATTCCGTGGCTGCATTGGTACCAAAAAGTGAATTAGAAGGTGAGATGGGTGAAAGCAAAATGGGTTTGCAGGCAAGGCTGATGAGTCAGGCATTGCGGAAGCTTACAGGTACAATAAATAAAACCGGATGTTGCTGTATTTTCATCAATCAATTGCGAGAAAAAATCGGAGTGATGTTCGGAAATCCTGAAACTACAACCGGAGGAAATGCACTGAAATTTTATGCATCCATACGTTTAGATATTCGCCGCATCGGACAGATAAAAGAGAAGGAAGAATTTATCGGCAACCGGTCGAGAGTGAAAGTGGTGAAGAACAAAGTAGCACCACCATTCCGACAAGCCGAGTTTGATATTATGTATGGAGAAGGTATTTCTAAGTTAGGAGAAATTGTTGATCTCGGTTCCGATACCGGAGTAATTACAAAAAGTGGTTCATGGTATAGCTATGGTGAAACGAAATTAGGACAAGGCAGAGAATCAGTAAAGGAATTATTAAAAGATAATCCTGATTTATGCGCCGAGTTAGAAACGAAAATAAAAGAGAAAATGAAATTGATCTCGGAAGAGAAAAAGAAGTAAAAAATTAAATCCCGGGCGACTGGGATTTTTTGTTGGTTATGAAACATTACTTTAATGCAAAACCATTTATAGCTTTTTAAACAATAAATTTTGAAGCTCAAATGGTACATGAATATCATCAATGCCATCGATTATTTCAATGTCTAATTTTCTTTGAGCTACTCCTTCAATTCTACTTTGAATAGTTTTTTTATCTTTTTCTTGACACTGCAAGTATATTTTTTTAATATTTGTTCCTTTAAAGAATGCCTTATCAACTAAGCTGTTTAAAGTTGGAAATGAATAACCAAATACAATTAAAGTTGAAGCTTTTTCAGGGATAGATATTTTTATATTTCTAAATAATTGTTTTCTATCATCAAGCCATGAATAGGAAATAGAATTATTGAATGATTTTTCTTTTGATAATAACTCATCATTATACTCAATAATCACATTAATAAATTTTGCAATGTGGTTTAAATCATTAATTTCATTTATGTTATTATAAATTGGATTAGATGCAACTATGATTTCTTGAATAATATTTTTATTACTTGAATTGAGCGGATTTGTCAAAGTCGCACAACAACCGTTTATTTTATATAGTAAAGTCTTTGTTAATTGTTCCGGTGCAGGGCTATCCCAAATTTTATTATATCTAACTATACGTTTTGTAATAATATTTTCTTCAAAAGTTTTCTTTTCATGAAGCCAATGAAATCGTTTTTCTATCATCGCTTCCTCTAATTGGTAATCATAATTCCAAGTGAAAAACTTAACTTCATCTGGAATATGGCCACTTCTCGTTAACGACATTAAAGTAGTGAAAAGTGTTTTATACCTTGTATCAACTCCAAAAAAGCATTGATTTAAAAGAAAAAAAATTGAAGTGATTCTTGTTAGTTTAAAAAAGTTTTCCTTATTTAATGTGTTGTATTCTGTTTCTGCCAGAATATCGAGATATGGCTCATGAGACAGCTTATTATTCAGCCATTCGAAATCATGCATAATTTCAATCAATTTAGAGATATTATTTCCTATTCTAATTTGACTTTTTAATTGATTAATTCTAGTTATTAAAAAATTTAACCTATTGGAAATATTAAAAGTTGTTGGTGTTACCTGTAATATACTTTCATGTTCTTTAACCCAAGCTTTATTTTGACCTTCAATTAATTTGTTTATATAACTAACATTTCCATAACTACTGTTTCTACCAGCACTTGCGCCAGCTCCAAATAAATAGATATACATCCTTTTAAATTTTCAATAAAGCTATCTTATATATTTATATCAAGGATTTGATTTGCACAAATTGTTTAAAATTGAGGTACTCACTTTCGTTTTCGCAGCCTATAAAACTCCATTAAGAACAATAATCAGTTTTAACCCTGCGCAATACCATATCAATTTGTTTTGTTTTAAAAATTCCTTTAACTCTGCTTGCAAACCCGCTATTTTGTACTTAATAATTAATATTAATAAAATCAATTATTTCCATCAAGCGCAATGCAAATTGTCTCATTTCCTTTTTAAATATTAAGAGCTTCGTTTATTTTTAGCCTTCAAATTAAACCAACTTATAAAATGAAACCACATTACTCCTCACAATCCTCAACATTCCAATTCCATTATATTTTAATAACTCTATTTTTTACCATAGTAACTTTTACTGCAACAGCTCAACATAATGTGCGTGTTGAACTTAGTGAACAATATTCAGAACCAAATAACTCTACAGTATTTGATGTAGTGGGTTACGATGACGGAGGCTTTGTATTTAGCAGATATAATAGAAAGGGAATATATAATCTGGAAATTTCCTTAGAGAAATACAATAACGCATTAAAATTTTTAACACTAAGAGATTATGAATATGAAATAGATGGAGAAGAAGTGGAATATAACAGTCCATTTTATTTTAATGATAAGCTCTATTTATTGGCAACAACACAAGTTAAGAAAACAAAAAATACAAATGTCTATTATCACGAAGTAGATGCGAACACACTCAATACAAATCGGGATCCTGTTTTATTAAAATCAATTCAGGAATTGGATAATGGTAGTGTGGCTCTTGCGAGTTATGCAATCTCTCGTGATGAGCAAACACTTGCATTTTATGGTTTGCCAGGATATATAAAAAAAGGGATGGCTTTAGCAGGAATTCCCATTAAGTTTAGTTCCGAAAAAGATGAAACAAAGGGAAGCATTTCTGTCTTTGTTGGAAATATGGAGAAAAAATGGGAGCTTGACTTTACATTACCTTATCAAGAAAAATTATATAGCATAACTGATGTAGATATTGACAACAATGGCAATTTTTATTTCATGGGATTATTATATAATGAAAAGGCAAAATCGAAAGTGCGTGGATTGCCAAATTATCAATATATACTAACTGCATTCAGAAATAATGGCAAAGAAAAAGCAGAATATAATATTTCATTAGATGAAAAATTCATTACCGATTGCAGTTTTATTTTAACAAATGATAATAAAATTGTTTGTGCAGGATTTTATTCAGATAAAGGAACTACAACCATTAAGGGTACTTTCTTTATGACCATAGATCCGGAAACTAAAGAAGTATTATCAAAAGGCACCACTGATTTTGATACTGAGTTTTTAAAATTATTTGTATCAAACAGTAAAGCAGAAAAGGGTTCGGAATTAGCAAGTTTCTCTCTTGATGAAATTATAGTGCGTTCAGACGGCGGCGCATTATTAATAGGTGAAAAATTTTATGTTACTACAAGTACATATAGGGATCCCAATACTGGCAAAACTTCTACATCTTATCACTACCATTACAATGATATTATGGTTATAAATATTAATCCTGATAACACTGTTAAATGGGCTACTAAAATTCCGAAAAAACAAACTGCCAGTTCGGGATTTTATTTATCTTATGTATCCCATGTAAAGGATGATATGGTTTATCTGATTTTTAATGACAACGAAAAGAATCTCGATGAAAAGAATCCGGATAAAATTTATTCTTATGATGGAAAGAATTCATTTGCAACTATAGTAAGTATTCAGCCAGATGGCAAGTGGGATAAAAAAGCTCTCTTTAGCAATAAAGAAGTTGGTGTAGTTATGCGTCCCAGCGTTTCGGAGCAAATCAATGATGATGAATTGCTTTTTTATGCAGAGAAAGGAAAAAAGTATGTGGTTGGAAAAGTGACGTTTGATTGAAAGATTTTCGTTCAGCAGCTTACACAACAACATTATAAATTAGCCGAGTTTTGTTTCTGTATAGTTCAAGACTCCTTTAAAAAAATCAATCAATCAGATTTAACTCTGCCCAATCCCAAACTAACTTATTTAATAATAATGAGTAAGCATTTTAAAAATCTCAAAGAAAAATTTTTGCAATAATATTTAAAGCAGATGCGCTTTATTTTCAATAGGAAATTTGCAAAATAAATAGAAGGATTTTATTTTTTTTATTCACCATTCATCTCATTATGCATCGGGACTTTCAGCCATTCACCATTCACCACTCACTTACTTAGGTGTTTCAAAAAAACAACTTCTTTCGGCGAGAGATGTCGCCATCTTCCTCTCGGTAAATCTTTTTTAGTAAGTCCGGAATACACCGTGCGATCTAACTTTTCAATTACATAACCCAAGTGTTCAAAAATGCGGCGCACAATTCTATTCTTGCCAACATGCAATGTAATACCAACGATATTTTTTTTCGTTGGATGTGAATATGCAATATCATCAATTGCTGCAATACCATCTTCTAATTCTACACCATTTGCAATTTGCTGCATATGTTTTAATGATACTGCTTTATCTAATTCAACTTCATATATTTTCTTAGCACTATGCTTCGGATGCGATAACAATTGTGCAAGATCACCATCATTGGTAAACAATAATAAACCCGTTGTATTTCTATCCAATCTACCCACAGGATACACTCTTTCATTTGTGGCATTGGTAATTAAATCCATCACGGTTTTTCTGCCACGTTCATCATCCAAAGTGGTTACAAAATTTTTCGGTTTATTTAAAAGTATATAAACATAATTGGCGGGCTTTATAGTTTTATTTTTATAAGTAACTACATCTTTTGGTTGCACACGATAACCCATTTCTGTAATTACTTTTCCATTCACTTGCACTAATCCGTTTGCAATTAATTCATCCGCTTTTCGCCTTGCAGTAATTCCCGCATTAGCTAAATATTTATTTAACCGAATGCTGGAATCTTTTTTTATTTTGACAGAATTATCTGGAAGAGATTTATTTTTTGTTCCTCGTGATGATTTAGTTTCTGTATCCAATAAATTCTTAGCTACTTTTTTTTCATCTCGTTTTTTATACTTTTCCTTTTCTACTTTTTGGGCATAGTAAGTTTGCTTACGTTCTTTATTTGTTCCTGATTTTTCCATCTCAGGTTCAGTACCATGTTCTTTTTTTAATCGGGAAAAACGAATTGCACGTTCTAATTTTTCCTGCTGCTTAAGCTTGCTCTTTGGATGCAGATCCTTCGGAGTTATCTTCTCCGGTGTTGTTTTCTTCGGAGTTATCTTCTCCGGAATTATCCTCTCCGATGTTGGTTTCTTGGGTGTTGGTTTCTTCGTTGTTTTTTTCATTGTATTCATTTTGTGCGTCATCACGACGCTCGTCTTTTTTTACTTTTATTGTGAAAGTATGATCTTCATGTTCCTCCACATTCACCATTATATCTCCCGGATCACCAATAGCCATATCCTTTTCAAATTCCTTTAATTTGGGTAATTCTTCTATCGAGTTAATTCCAAAGTAATCCATAAAATATTGTGAAGTTCCATATAATAATGGTTTACCTGGTTGCTCAGCTCTTCCTGTAATTTTTACGAGATCACGCTCCATTAATTTTTGAATTGTATAATCGCAATTCACACCACGAATTTGCTCAATATCATTTTTAGTAACCGGTTGAGAGTATGCTATTATTGATAAGCACTCCAGCGCAGCAGTACTTAGTTTGCGTTTTGCTCTTTGCTGTAATAATGCAGAAATAGGTTTATGAAATGCGGGCTTTGAAAGAAATTGGTAACCGCCTCCACTTTTTACTATTTCAAATATGTAGATATCATCTTCATATTTAAGTTCTAGTGCATTTACATATTCTTGAATTGCATCAATACTTATTTCTTCACCACTGTAGGTGAATAAAACAGTCTGCAGTTCTACCAGTGAAATCGGTGATTCCGAACTGAAAATCATCGCTTCAATAATTTTTGATAAATCATTCATCACTTTGCAAAGGTAGATTTTGAGTTTTGTATTATTAATACTGGCTTAAAATAAGAATTAAACAGAGTTTAAAATTTCTTAATATCTAAATGAGGTGAATATTAGATTTGGATAACTCAAGAAGGTAGTCTAGTAACAAATATAAAAATTGTTGCATGTTACAAATATTAGTAAATGCCAACATAAATTAAGAGGAAAATCACTATCAACAGTCTTAAAATGCCTTGAATTGAGGTATTTATAGCCCTAAGTGGGTAATTTTTCCATAACATGCCACAGGTCACATTTCACAATTTCATGTAAATTAATTGTGCTTCAAAGAAATTATTGCAGCCATTTTTAAAAGCTATAGAAAGTCAATTTATTTTTGGCACATCATCACCATTATTTTAACTTTTAAAACTTTATTTATGAAACAGACTTTACCCCTATGGAGAATGTGTCTTTTAATGACAGCATTCGTCCTGATGAGTATTGTTGGATCTGCACAAGCGTTGATTAGCACATGTTGCGAAACAACGGTTTGTGAAGGTGATTCAGTGATTCTCACATCGAGTCCTGGATACGAGTATCTGTGGAGTAACGGTGCAACCACCCCCTCAATCGTCGTGTACGAGTCGGGAGATTTCACAGTTACTGTTACAGATGCAGAAGGTAATACTAGCGTATCACCTGGCGTATCCGTTACCGTTAACCCATTACCTGATGGTAGTTTAAGCCCTGCCGGGCCCATTACCTTTTGTAAAGGCGAATCCACAGAGCTAACTGCAAGTGGCGGCGTTTCTTACGTTTGGAGCAATGGAGCTACCACTTCATCTATTACAGTAACCAAAGCTGGATCTTATTACGTAGAAATAACCAATGAATTTGGTTGTAGCGTAACTATGGGTCCTGTAGTTGTTACTGTTAACCCTAAACCTATAGCCGTTATTACTGGAGGAATTTGCAACTTTTGCGAAGGTGGCTCAGTAATTTTAACAGCAAATTCAGGTGCTTCTTATTTATGGAGTACTGGTGAAACTACTCAATCAATAGTAGTAACCACCGGTGGAGATTATACTGTAACAGTAACCAATGCATTTGGTTGCTCAAATACATCTCTACCTACAACAGTTACAGTTTATGATAATCCTGAACCTGTAATTAGTGCAGATGGTCCAACAGAATTTTGTGATGGTGGTTCTGTTACCTTGACTTCAACTGCAGGTGCTTCATACTTATGGAGTACAGGTGAAACTACTCAATCAATTACTGTTGATGGAACAGGTTGTTATACTGTTACAGTAACCAGCGAATATGGTTGTGAAGGATCTGATGAAATTTGTACAACAGAATATCCAAATCCAGAATGTTCAATAGAAGGTGTCTTAGAAATATGTACAGGCGAATGCACTACATTATCAGCACCAGAAGGATACAGTTACTTATGGAACACAGGTGCAACTACTTCATCGATTGAAGTATGTACAGGTGGTGTTTACTCAGTAACTATCACTAATGAATATGGTTGTTCATCTACTTGCGAAGTAGAAGTAATAGAACATGAAGTACCAATGGTACATGTAACTCCAGACGGTCCAACAGAATTCTGTGAAGGCGGCTCAGTATTATTACAAGCCTCACCAACAGGACCAGGTTATACTTACGAATGGAGATATAATGATGGAAGTGGCTGGGTAGTAGTAGGCTACGGAGACACTTATCTTGCATCATTACCAGGAATGTATCATGTTAGAGTAACGAGTGAATATGGTTGTGAATCAGAATGTGAACCAACTGAAATCATAGTATATGAGAACCCAGTATGTTCAATAGAAGGTGTACTTGAGTTCTGCGAAGGCGCATGTACAACACTGACTGCATCAGGTGGAGTAAGCTATGAGTGGAGCACAGGAGAAACTACAGCATCAATAGAAGTTTGTGCTGGTGGAGTTTATTCAGTTACAGTAACCAACGAATACGGATGTACATCATCTTGTGAAGTTGAAGTTATTATGTATGATACACCAGACCCTGATGTTACAACAAGTTCTTCAACCCCTTATTGTGAAGGACAAACAGTTACATTATGTGCCCAGCCAGACGGTCTGGATTACATGTGGAGCACTGGCGAAACAACACAGTGTATTGAAGTAACAGAAGGCAATACCTATAATGTAACCGTTACTAATGAATATGGCTGTAGCGCTAATTCAGATGAAGACGTTACAATTTTCCATCCGCTTCCTGAAAATGTGGAAGTATCTATTGATGGAGACAATGTTATTTGTGAAGGCGAATGTGCCACATTAACTGTTTCTGCAGAAGGCGATGGTCCATTTACTTATGAATGGAGTACTGGCGAAACAACAGAATCTATTTCAGTTTGTGAAGGTGGTATGTATAGCGTAGTTGTAATGAGTGCTTCTGGTTGTGCTTCAGATTTTGCTTCAATTGAAATAATTGAAAGTGAAATTCCAGTTTGTACAATTGAAGGAATAATTGAATTATGTGAAGGTGGATGTACTACTTTAACCGCACCAGCAGGCTATACATATTATTGGAGCACCGGCGAAACGACTCAATCAATTGAAGTTTGTGAAGGTGGTGTAATTGTATTAACTGTAACTAATGAGTATGGTTGTTATTCAACTTGTACAGCATTGGTTGTTATTAATCCAAATCCAGAATGTTCAATAGAAGGTGACTTAGAAATATGTACAGGCGAATGCACTACATTATCAGCACCAGAAGGATACAGTTACTTATGGAACACAGGTGCAACTACTTCATCGATTGAAGTATGTACAGGTGGTGTTTACTCAGTAACTATCACTAATGAGTATGGTTGTTCATCAACTTGTGAAGTAGAAGTAATAGAACATGAAGTACCAATGGTACATGTAACTCCAGACGGTCCAACCGAATTCTGTGAAGGCGGCTCAGTATTATTACAAGCCTCACCAACAGGACCAGGTTATACTTACGAATGGAGATATAATGATGGAAGTGGCTGGGTAGTAGTAGGCTACGGAGACACTTATCTTGCAACACTTGCAGGAACCTATCATGTTAGAGTTACAAGTGAATATGGTTGTGAATCAGAATGTGAACCAATTGAAATCATAATACATGATAATCCAGTATGTTCAATAGAAGGTGAGTTAGAAATATGTACAGGCGAATGCACTACATTATCAGCACCAGCAGGTTATAGCTACTTGTGGAGTACAGGTGAAACAACTCAATCCATTGAAGCATGTGCAGGTGGTGTTTACTCAGTAACTATCACTAATGAGTATGGTTGTTCATCAACTTGTGAAGTAGAAGTAATAGAACATGAAGTACCAATGGTACATGTAACTCCAGACGGTCCAACCGAATTCTGTGAAGGCGGCTCAGTATTATTACAAGCCTCACCAACAGGACCAGGTTATACTTACGAATGGAGATATAATGATGGAAGTGGCTGGGTAGTAGTAGGCTACGGAGACACTTATCTTGCAACACTTGCAGGAACCTATCATGTTAGAGTTACAAGTGAATATGGTTGTGAATCAGAATGTGAACCAATTGAAATCATAATACATGATAATCCAGTATGTTCAATAGAAGGTGAGTTAGAAATATGTACAGGCGAATGCACTACATTATCAGCACCAGCAGGTTATAGCTACTTGTGGAGTACAGGTGAAACAACTCAATCCATTGAAGCATGTGCAGGTGGTGTTTACTCAGTAACTATCACTAATGAGTATGGTTGTTCATCAACTTGTGAAGTAGAAGTAATAGAACATGAAGTACCAATGGTACATGTAACTCCAGACGGTCCAACCGAATTCTGTGAAGGCGGCTCAGTATTATTACAAGCCTCACCAACAGGACCAGGTTATACTTACGAATGGAGATATAATGATGGAAGTGGCTGGGTAGTAGTAGGCTACGGAGACACTTATCTTGCAACACTTGCAGGAACCTATCATGTTAGAGTTACAAGTGAATATGGTTGTGAATCAGAATGTGAACCAATTGAAATCATAATACATGATAATCCAGTATGTTCAATAGAAGGTGAGTTAGAAATATGTACAGGCGAATGCACTACATTATCAGCACCAGCAGGTTATAGCTACTTGTGGAGTACAGGTGAAACAACTCAATCCATTGAAGCATGTGCAGGTGGTGTTTACTCAGTAACTATCACTAATGAGTATGGTTGTTCATCAACTTGTGAAGTAGAAGTAATAGAACATGAAGTACCAATGGTACATGTAACTCCAGACGGTCCAACCGAATTCTGTGAAGGCGGCTCAGTATTATTACAAGCCTCACCAACAGGACCAGGTTATACTTACGAATGGAGATATAATGATGGAAGTGGCTGGGTAGTAGTAGGCTACGGAGACACTTATCTTGCAACACTTGCAGGAACCTATCATGTTAGAGTTACAAGTGAATTGGGGATCGGCCTTGGGTGTAGTAGGCTACGGAGACACTTATCTTGCAACACTTGCAGGAACCTATCATGTTAGAGTTACAAGTGAATATGGTTGTGAATCAGAATGTGAACCAATAATAATTACAGTTTATCCAAACCCAGTATGTTCAATAGAGGGAGTACTTGAATTCTGCGAAGGCGAATCAACTACCCTAACAGCATCAGGTGGGGTAAGCTATGAGTGGAGCACCGGTGAAACAACAGCATCAATAGAAGTAATGTCAGGTGGAGTTTATTCAGTAACAGTAACCAACGAATACGGATGTACATCATCTTGTGAAGTTGAAGTTATTGTAAACCCAAATCCTGATCCTGTTATTGTTATCAATTGCTATACTACTGTATGTGAAGGAACAGTGGCAACACTAACTTCAACTCCGGCTACTTCTTATTTATGGAGCAATGGAGAAACAACTCAAAGTATAGATGTAACTGAAGCTGGAAATTATTCTGTTACAGTTACTAATGAATACGGTTGTACAGGTACATCAAATGCAATTGTATTAACAATTATTCCAGCTCCTGAAGCATCAATTACTCCGGAAGGAATTACAGAGGTTTGTTATAAAAACCCTGTAGTATATTGTGCTAACGCAGGTGATGGATTAACCTACCAATGGTATAAGAATGGTATGATAATTCCAGGTTCAACTGGTATGTGTTATACTGCTTACATGGCAGGTGATTATCAAGTTAAAGTTACGAATGCTGCTGGATGTAGCTCATGGTCAGGTGTAGGAACAATTTCCTTACTACCTAATCCTGTAGTTAAAATCACAGCACCTTATGGCTTAGATCTTTGCTGTCTTGGAACAGTGGAATTACATGCTAAGCCGATGGCAGGTTATACATACCAATGGTATTTGAATAACGTAGCTATCCCTGGTGCAACAAGCGATGTATATTATGCAACTGAAGAAGGAGCATATAATTATAGAGCTTGGACAGAAGACGGTTGCTCTCGCAGATCTAAATACAAAATTATTTCTTGCGGTTGCGGTCGTGAAGCTGATATAACTGGAACTGAAATTCGTAATTCTTGGATTGAAGTATTCCCTAACCCAACATCTGAACTTACAAACGTGAAGTTTGCACTGAAAGATGCTAAGTCAGGGGTATCTCTTCAGATAATATCAGTTGAGGGACAGTTAGTATACGCTGAATCGTTCAATGATGGTGATGACATCATGTTCACTACATTGGATCTTGGAGACCTTGCAAAAGGAATCTATTTCATAACTATTACTTCAGGTGCCGAAAGGTTAACCGAAAAGTTAATTGTGAACTGACGCTTCTGAAAACAAACATTGTCCTTAAAAAAACCGCTGTCCTTGGACAGCGGTTTTTTTTTTCAACAGTAAAATCTTGAAACAAGAATTTTAATTACATTTCAATTGATAAAGAGGATGTAATGATATTGGATTTATTGCAAAACTGTAATGTCCAAACAAATGATACAAACACGCACAAATTCATAGAGGATAGGCTTTTTCGCCAAATGGAATTTTAAGTTGGACTCTAATTACCAATAAATATCTTCAACAAATAGATTCTTTAATAAATTGGAATAAGGAATTTTTTAATTCAATTTCAAGAAAAAAGAAATGTAATGAATGGAATTGAGAATGATTATTTAAGATTGAATAGTAATGTTATCAGAATTTAAAAATCCGCACACTGTATTCCAATAATAATTGCAAAATGCATTTCCTTCTTTGATTAAAGGTTTTGAAAATTCATTTAAAATTTAGAGTATTCACACTTACTATGAATTATTTTATCTCCCAGGTTTCATTCCCCATTAGCAAAGCATCTAAATCGCCTTGTCCATGTTTTTCGATAGAGAGATGTAATTGATGATTTAGCATATATTCATAAGTTGCACGCTCTGTGGCATAGAATACACCAAAAGGACGGGGAAGATGACCTTCAATAGTTGGATTGTCGTGAATACGAGTAAGTATTTGTGCTTTGTAAATATCTTTTTCATCATGTACCCAACAATCGTCCTTGGAATAACCATCACTGAATTTTATTATCACTGGCGTAAATCCGTCTAGCTTCAATCCCATGTCATCATTTTCACCAAATACCAATGGCTGACCGTCGTGTACAAATATATCATTCAGCTTCTTGCTACTTTTTTCTGTAAAAACTTCAAAAGCGCCATCATTAAAAATATTACAGTTCTGATAAATTTCTAAGAATGATGCGCCCATATGGTGATAAGACCGAAGCAATGTTTCCTGCAAATGTGCCGGATCTCGATCCATACTGCGTGCAACAAATGTTGCATCTGCACCCAATGCTAAAGCAGCGGGGTTGAACGGATGATCAATAGAACCCATTGGGGTACTCTTTGCTACTTTGCCAAGCGGTGAAGTAGGAGAATATTGCCCTTTTGTTAATCCATAAATTTCATTATTGAAGAGTAGAATATTTACATTAAAGTTTCTTCTCAATAGATGAATCATATGATTGCCTCCGATTGATAAGCCATCTCCATCGCCGGTAATAATCCAAACACTCAGATCAGGACGGGTGGCTTTTAATCCGCTAGCAATTGCAGTTGCCCGGCCATGAATACTATGCATTCCAAAGGTATTGGTATAGTATGGAAATCGGGAAGAACATCCTATTCCGGAAATAACCACAATATTTTCACGTGGTAAACCTAGTTTGGGTAGAATTGTATGCACTTGTTTCAGGATGGAATAATCACCACAACCGGGGCACCAACGTACCTCTTGATCTGTGGCAAAATCTTTTGCTGTTAATTGAGACACATCGCTCATATCTTTTTGTTTTTATGCTTGTTCAGCTAGTTCTTTTACAATAATTTCTTTTAATTCCGCACTGGTAATTGGTACGCCTTTTATTTTATTATAAGCGATTGCTGGAATCATAAATTTATCCCTTATCACTTTTACCAATTGACCATTATTAATTTCAGGAATAAGCACTTTATCAAAATTGAATAATATCTCACCCAAGTTTTTGGGGAAAGGTTTAAGATGACGCAGATGTACATGACTTACTGCATATCCATCATTCAATAAATCAGTTACGGCACTTTGAATGGCGCCGTAAGTAGATCCCCAACCTAAGACAAGTAACTTTCCTTTATCATCTCCAAGATCTATTTCCTGATCGGGTAAGAATTGAGCGATGCGCTCCACCTTTTCTTCCCGAAGTTTTACCATGAATTCATGATTGTCCGGGTCATAAGAAATATTACCTGTGATATTTGCTTTTTCTAACCCACCGATACGATGCTCTAAACCTTTTGTGCCGGGAATTGCCCAAGGCCTTGCAAGTTTTTCGTTGCGCTCATACGGATGAAAGACTTCACCATTCATTTTAGGGGGAGCAAATGAAACAGGGATCTCCGGTAGATCTGCAGCTTTAGGAAATTTCCATGGTTCAGCACCATTGGCTATATATCCATCACTTAATAAAATCACCGGAGTCATGTGTTGCATTGCAATACGACATGCTTCAAAGGCTGTGAAAAAAGCATCACTCGGAGTTTTTGCAGCAAGCACAGGCATAGGACATTCACCGTTTCTGCCGTAAAGTGCTTGTAATAAATCTGCTTGTTCTGTTTTTGTAGGTAAGCCTGTACTAGGTCCTGCCCGTTGGATATTAATAATAACCAAAGGCATTTCTAGCATAACTGCCAGGCCCATTGCTTCTCCCTTTAATGCCATACCCGGACCGGAAGTAGTGGTAATTGCCAATTGCCCGCCAAATGCTGCTCCGATGGATGCGCTGATTGCTGCAATTTCATCTTCTGCTTGAAAAGTGCGCACACCAAAATTTTTATATCGGGCAAGATAATGCAGAATATCTGATGCAGGTGTTATAGGGTAAGAGCCAAGAAATAATGGTAATCCGGATTTTTTTGAAGCGGCTATCAAACCCATTGAAACTGCTTCGTTACCCATAATGCTGCGATAGACACCTTTATCCATTGGTGCTGCTGCAACACGATATCTGGAGGTAAACACTTCTGTGGTATCGGCATAACTAAATCCCGCATTTAATGCAATTTTATTTGCTTCCAATATATCAAGTTTCCCTTTGAATTTAAGTTCGAGAAAACGGATAGTGCTATCCAGACTGCGGCTGTACATGTAATATAAAAAGCCGAGTACAAACATATTTTTGCAACGGTCTTTTTCTTTTACCCCGAGCGGAATATCTTTTAATGCTTCTCTTGTAAGTTTTGTAACATCAATTTTTATTAGCGGGTAATTATCTAATGAATCATTTTCCAGTGGGTTTTCAGCATATTCTGCAAGTCGCAGATTTTTACTGTCGAATCCATCGGTATTCACAATAATAGTAGCACCAGGTTGCAATGCTTTTAAATTCACTTTTAATGCAGCTGCATTCATAGCAACTAATACATCACAATTATCACCAGGAGTAAATATTTTCCGACTTCCGAAGTGCAATTGAAATCCCGAAACGCCGGGAAGTGTACCTGCGGGGGCACGAATCTCGGCAGGAAAGTCAGGGAATGTTTGCAGGTCGGAACCTAGCAGTGCTGTGTTGTTTGTAAACTGTCCGCCGGTGAGTTGCATACCGTCACCACTGTCGCCGGCAAACTTAATTACCACATGTTCCAGTTCTTTAATATTGTCAGGCATAGCCTATAGAAATTTCGGTTAAAATAATAAGGCGCAAATTAGTTGAAAATCATTGCATGTTTAATGATAGATGTTATCATTTTCTACATTGTATAAACTTTGTGAATCAGAAATAATTCATTTAGGGAGCATAGCAAGAATTTCTTCAATATAATTCCGCTCATTACTCAGTCGGGGTACTTTATGCTGGCCTCCAAGTTTGCCTCTGGATTTTAACCAATTGTAAAAAGTGCCTTGTGGTGCAATATGAATTACAGGCAGTTCGAGAGCTATATTTTTATATCGCTTTGCTTCGTAATCGGAATTAATGGATTGCAAAGTATTGTCTAAAACTTCTGTAAATATTTTTATATCGTTGGGTTGTTTATCAAATTCAATAATCCATTCATGACCGCCTTTTCCTTCACCAGAAAAATAAATGGGAGCTGCGGTATAATCTTTTATGATTGCACCGGTGGCAAGACATGCTTTGCGAACGGCTTCATCCGAATTATCTACAATTACTTCTTCGCCAAAAGCATTAATAAAATGTTTGATGCGGCCACTTACCTGCACACGGAAAGGATGTGTGGAAGTGAAACGAATGGTATCACCTACTTTATATCTCCACAAGCCGGCATTGGTAGAAATTACCAACCCATAATTTTTGCCCACTTCTACTTCAGCTAAAGAAATGGTTCGGGGAAATTCTTTATCAAATTCTTCCACCGGAATAAATTCATAGAAAATGCCATTGTCCAAAATCAATAGCATATCATCTGCTTTTAATCTATCCTGAAAAGCAAAAAATCCTTCGGAGGCATTATAGGTTTCGATATAATTCATATCATCACCACGAATTAATTGATTGAACTGTTCACGATAGGGTTTGAAACTTACGCCACCATGAATATATAATTCGAGGTTTGGCCAAACATCTCGCAAATTATTTTTTCCGGTTATTTCAAATAGGCGGCGGATTAATACAATGGTCCAGGTGGGGACGCCGGCAATATGAGTTACATTTTGCTTAACGGTATGCTGCGCCATCTTTTCTATTTTCTCCTCCCATTCACTCATAAGTGCAATAGATAGGTTTGGTGTTTTTACAAGATGTGCGAAAATGGGCAAGTTCTGCATCATCACCGCACTTACATCTCCAAAACGGGAATATTCATTGAGTTGATTTACCTGATGGCTACCACCCATTACCAAACCTTTGCCGGCAAATAGATTGGATTCAGGTTGATTGGTTAAATACATTGCCAACAGGTCACGACTCCCTTTGAAATGGCAATCGTCGAGAGACACTTTTGTAACCGGAATGAATTTACTTTTATCGCTGGTGGTGCCTGATGATTTTGCAAACCAGGAAGTGGTGCCAGGCCACAACACATTGTCTTCTCCTTTCATAATGCGTTCGATTTCTGTTTTAAAGAAATCATAATCCTGAACGGGAAAACGATTTTGATAATCTGAAAATGTTTTGATGGAGGTGTAATCAAATCTTTGCCCCCAATTGGTATCTTTTGCTGTTTGCACCAGATAATTGAACATACGCTCCTGCGCATCTAAAGGGTTATCCGCAACGGATTGGATGCGGGAAACTTCCCGAGTAAAAAACCAACTTGCTATGTTATGGAGTAGGTTCACTTGTGATTTTTAAGCCGCAGAGTTACTTACGGGAAACTCTGTAGGAACTGTAAAAATACTTATTGACTGTTGAACATTGAGCAAGAACTTTGACTATTGACTATTGATCAAGAACATTGACTATTGACCATTGACTATTGAGAAGACTAATCAATCAGATTGTAAATTCAAGAGCCCAGATTGTGTGTTCAATTGTTCAGATTGAATATTCGATAGTCCAAATTGAATATTCAATGACCCAAATCGAGTGTTCGATAGCCCAGATTGAGTATTGAATTGTCCAGATTGCGTGTTCAATAGCCCAAATTGAATGTTCGATAACCCAGATTGCATATTCAATAGCACAAATCGAGTGTTGAACTGTCAAGGAGGCGGATTGAGCTGTCAAGGAGGCGTGTTTTTGGGGTTTTTAAAGGCAAAATAAGAGCGCTGAAAACTGGTGAAACGCAATCGGGGCTTATATTACAACAAAATTTTATTCTATTCCCCCTTCACTCCAACCACTTTCTTTCTCAGTTCAAAATTTTGACCGAGATATACTTTGCGCACTTGCGGATCGGCGGCTAATTCTTCGGCTGTTCCTTTTAATAATATTTTACCATCAAATAATAAATAGGAATGATCTGTAATGGAAAGTGTTTCTTGCACATTATGATCGGTTATTAATACACCGATATTTTTGAATTTTAATGTCTCTACAATTTTCTGAATATCTTCAACAGCTATCGGATCAATTCCTGCAAATGGTTCATCCAATAAAATAAATTTCGGATCTGTTGCCAATGCTCTTGCTATTTCTGTTCTTCTTCTTTCACCTCCGGATAATACATCGCCATTGCTTTTGCGCACATGATTTAATCCGAATTCACCAAGCAATACTTCTAACTTTTCTTTTTGTTCTTTCTTCGTCAACTTCGTCATTTCCAAAACAGCAGCAACATTATTTTCAACCGACATTTTTCTAAACACAGAAGCTTCTTGAGGTAAATATCCGATACCGAGTTGGGCACGTTTGTACATCGGTAATCGTGTAATGTTTTTATCATCTAAAAACACATTGCCGCCGGCAGATTTTATGAGTCCAACCATCATATAAAATGTGGTTGTTTTACCTGCACCATTTGGACCAAGCAAACCGACAATTTCACCTTGTTGTACTTGTAGGGAAACATCGTTTACAACTACACGAGTCTTATATCTTTTTATTAAATGTTCGGCACGTAAAATCATATTAGGCTTCGTTGAATTTTATTTCTTTCACATTTAATTGCAGTGTGGTGTTATTATTAAAAACATTTTCTTCTATGGTATAACACAAATTAAAAATAGTATTCTGAGAAATCTTTTCATACAAGTCTCCCATTTGCCACGCAATAGCATCAGCAGCAAATTTTCTATTATCTTTTATTCCCAATTTTAAATGACCATTACCCACAGGTTTTGTGCGACCATTACTCATTACATTTTTGGTCATAAAAACAGGATACATATTTCCGGGACCAAAAGGAGCTAATTGTTTTAGAATATTAAAAAATGCAGGAGATATATCACCGAGATTTATTTCTGCATCAATTTCTATTTGCGGAATTAATTGTTCGGGTAAAATACTTTTACTTACTACTTGCTCAAATTTATTTTGAAATGCTTCTAAATTTTCGGGCTTCAAAGTAACACCTGCCGCATACATATGTCCACCGAATTGCTCCAACAAATCACTACACTCTCTTATCGCTTCATAAATATCAAATCCTTTTACTGAACGAGCAGAACCGGTTAGCATATTATTGGAATGCGTTAATAAAATTGTAGGCCGATAATAATTTTCTAATACACGGGAAGCCACAATTCCAACTACACCTTTATGCCATGTATCGCTGCATAATACAGTGGATTTTTTATCGGGAGTTGCAGGATCATTTGCCAACATCGCCAATGCTTCTAAAGTAATTTGTTTATCAATTTCTTTGCGATTATTATTATGTTCCTGCAATCCATCTGCATTATCTTTTGCATCAATTTCTTCTTGCGATAACAACATGCGCACCGCTTCTTTTGCATCATCCAATCTGCCGGCGGCATTAATGCGGGGACCAAGTCCGAACACAATACTTGAAATAGAAACAGGTGCTGCAACACCACTTACTTGCATCAATGCTTTTATTCCGGGACGAGGATTTGAATTGAGAATTTCCATTCCATAAAAAGCAAGAACACGATTCTCATCAATGATTGGAACAATATCAGAAGCAATACTTATTACGACAAGATCGAGCAAATTAAACACTTCTGATTCGGGAATTCCGTGCGTGGATGCAAAAGCTTGAGCAAGTTTAAAACCAATACCGCAACCACTTAATTCTTTACATGGATAATTACAGTTGGGTTGATGTGGATCGAGCACAGCATACGCAGCAGGAATTTTTTCGCCGGGTAAATGGTGATCGCAAATAATAAAATCTATGTGCAGTGAATTTGCATAATCCATTTTATCATTTGATTTGATACCACAGTCTAAAGCAATTACAAGAGTGCAATTATTTTCTTTTGCATAATCAATTCCTTTGAAAGAAATACCGTAACCTTCTTTATAGCGATCGGGAATATAAAAATCAATATTGGGATAAAATGAGTGAAGAAAAGTGTACATCAATGCTACCGAAGTAGTGCCATCCACATCATAATCACCATACACTAAAATCTTTTCATTATTGCTGATTGCACGTTCGATACGATGCACGGCTTTATCCATATTCAACATTAAAAATGGATTGTGCAAATCACTTAATTCAGGCCGGAAAAATGATTTTGCTTTATCATAAGTATCAATACCACGTTGCACTAATAATTTACAAAGTACAGGGTGAATATGTAATTGATTCTGCAATTGATTAACTGCTGCTTCCTCTGTCGGCTTTACTACCCATCTCTTCTGCAGCATATATTTTAATGTTGAATGATAAATGATTTATTTGCAATTGTGTTTCCTGAATTATCTGTAAGTAATAATTGATAAATTCCATCAGGAAAATTTGCAACAGGAATTTGCAAAGTATTAATATTTGTTGTACTGATTTTTTGAATCAATTGTCCCTGCATATTATAAATTGCAATTGTAGAATTATTATTTAAAACTGCATTTGTATTTAATTGCAGATATGTATTTGCAGGAATTGGAAAAAGTTGAAATTGATTATTTTGAATGATGGTATTTATATTCACCATGCAATCACTATCCATTAATGCAAGCAAAGCATTATTTACATTTAATCTGCCATTAGTAACTGTTATACCATTTAGATCAGGAATAAAATCTGTGGTAGTCATAAAATAATTTTTTAATTGCAATGCAATAGTTTGCGGATCATTTTTATACGCTTGAATAAATCCTTCGCAAGGCGCAGACATTAATAATGCAACAGCCCCAGCAATATGAGGAGCAGCCATAGAAGTACCACTTTGATAATTATAAGCATTGCCAACAATAGTGGAAAAAATTAAAGAACCTGGCGCACCCATATCAATAGATATTTCTCCATAACCCGAACTTGATTTTTCATCATTTTTATTTAGAAGATTTGTTGTTATTAAAAAATCACTGGGACAAGCAGTTGGCATATCGCCAAGCACATCCACATTCACATTTGAATTAATTGTTGCAGCAGCATTTAAAATTCCAAGTCTGCCAAGTGAATCATACATAGCACACCAGATAGGATAATCTTCAGGCAATTGATAATCAATTCCAAAAGAAGAATTGGTAACTACAACAAAAGCACCTTTCTCTCCATTTGTTTCATCATATAATTTACGTTGGTCAAAAACATACGCATACGCTTCTAATGCATTTGATTCATACACTGCCAGACCAATGGATACTGCCATAATTTTTACATCCCAATTTACACCAGTTACACCAAAACCGTTATTTCCTTTTGCACCTGCAATTCCACTCACATGTGTTCCATGAAGATACTCGTCTAACACATCAGTTTCAGTAAGTACATTCCAACCATTAAAATCATCAATGTAACCATTGCCATCATCATCAATTCCGTTGGATGGAATTTCATTATAGTTTTTCCAGAAATTTAAATCCAGATGATTGATATCAAACCCATCATCTATTACTGCAATAACAATAGAATCACCTAATGCAGTTAAACCTCCGGTTGTAATATCCCATGCTTCATCCGCATCAATATCTGCATCTGCAATTCCACCTGTTGTTCCATCATTATAAAAATTCCATTGCAATGGAAAAGAAAGATCATTGGGTATAGTACTTCGCATTTGTAATGTATGATCAAATTCTACCTGCAAGACATCGCTATTGCGAAAGAATAAATTTTTTGTATTTATTGGATTATAAATAAGCGTATCAAATTCTATCAACCATAAATGCATTGATTTAGAAACAGGTTTTATTATTTGAAATGCAATTCCCTGTTTTAAAAAATCATTTTGCAAATTCTCAATAGTAGAATTTGAAGTTAATTGTACAATGAGTCTGTTTTGAATTGTGCTTTGTGAGAAGGCCACTGCATTTGCAAACAAGAAGATACTAATAATTAAAAATTTATATTTCATATTCACTTTAAAGTTAGTGAAATAACCCTGTGCCTGATTATTTATTGCTTAATCCAGATGGATGAACATACTTCAGTTTTGACGCTATCTGTAATACTATAATTCCAAAACAGTGTGTCTGCATTGGTACTCATAATTGCATTGCCAATAAATGTTACAGATGCTTTAGCGGTATCCATCAAAATTATTTCATTATACTGACCGGATAATGTCAAAGTAAAAATTGCTGATAAACCAAAGTTGGAAATATTAGCAACGGTAACTGCATTTTGCGGGCAATCACAATCCTGAATTAATCCGGTATAAATAAAATTTCCTGAGCTACAAGAGTCAAACGCCGAATAGGTAAGGTGATAATAATTTTCTTTATTCAAAATAATATCTACATCTCTGGATGCAGTTCCGGTATTTCCATTTTCATCTTCTACTGAATAAGTAATTGTGTAAGTGCCATAAGTATTTATATCAACCGGATTATTTACAACTACATTTTTTTCCAAATCACTGCTTTTATTATCTGCAACAGAAAATCCCGGATCAATATATGGTACGTTTAAGTAGTGTAAAATTGTATCTGTATTTAATGTAATAACAGGTGCTTGTGTATCTGGTCTCTTACATGCAGATGAAAGAAAAAACAATAAGGCTAAACTTGAAATATAAAACTTGCTCATCTCAGCAAATGTATAAAATAAAAAAACCCGCCAATGAGGCGGGTCTAATTTAAAAATTGTTTAAGATTATAATCTATTGTAGGTTGCATCACAATTAAGTGAAGAAGAACCGTCAGAAGCTACATAATCAATGTTCATTTTCATTGTGGTAATAGTACCTTCAGTTAAAGTACCAGTTCCTGTAAAAGTGGCACCGCCAGTAGTATAATTTACAACTAATACATCTCCTAAATCACCACTGATTGTAGTTAATACATTAACAGTAGTTCCGTAACCACCGAAGTTGTTAATTAAAATCTCGTCAGATCCACTGCCGGGACTGATAGAAGTATCGTAAGTGTAAGTTCCACCATCAGAACATGTTTCAGAAACACTGTATGTTCCGGTATAGCTTGTTTTAACAGCAGCTACCCATACATCACGAGTTTCAGTTCCTGTATTTCCAGCTTTGTCGGTTACAGAGTAAAGTACATCATACTTACCAATCATATCAGTATTAACATCAGATTCATCAGATGTTACAGAAAGAGTCAAGTCACCGTCTTCATTATCTGTGGCAGTGAAGCCGGGCTCAACATAAGTACCACCTAATACAACAGTCATAGGACTATCACCATCAAGTGTAATCACGGGGGAGGTAAGATCATCGTCACCACATCCGGTTAAAACAATAGCACCAGCACCAACAATAAGTGCCGCTGTAAACAATTTAGTAATTTTCATAACGTTTTTTGATTTAAAATTTAGGTAAAAATAATTTGAGTTTTTTAAATATCGTACCTTTGTAGTCAAATATTGTTCCAACATAAAATTAAAAGCAATGAAAATTAGAAATTTAGTAATCATTTTTACGATCGGCCTAATGGCTGCATCCTGCACCGATAAGGCTGCACAAGAAGAAAACGAAAAATTAAGAGCCGATATGATGGCTGCTGACAGTATTTGTACTGCCGATAAGCAAATGTTATTAGACTCTATTAACGCCATTCAATTGAGATTAGACAGCATTATGATGCCACCAAATACTACAGGTGGTAAATCTACATCCTCTACAAAAACTACAACAACAACTACCACAACAGATAAAGGTGGTGTGGATGTAAATAAAAAAGAAGGTGCTAATCAAACTATTGATGTAAATAAGAAAACAGGCGCCAACGAGAAAGTGGATGTAAACAAGAAAACGGGTGCAACCAAAACAGGGGATGATAAATAATCCATTGTTTTAAAAATCATAACCGCTGTGTATTATGCATAGCGGTTTTTTTATGCTTTTACGATTAACTTATTTGCAATCTCATCTAAATATTCCTTATCCCATTTTTCCTCAATCTGTGGCATATTCATTATTTCCGATAACACATTTGCTTGCCGGGTATATTCTTTTAGTGCATCCGCATACGGAAGTTGTGTGAAGCTGACCATACTATATACCGGGATAAATTTATCCGGATGGAGTTGACCAATCTTTGCAGAAATTTTTCTTTTAAATAAAAATTCAGGGTCAGCAACCAGATCACGCATTTCAATAAAATTAAGTCGTGCGAGATCTGCAATAGCATCCGCATTTGGTTTACGGCTTTGCTGAAATTTCTCAATAATTATATTCCAATCTTTCTCACCGGAATCCAATAAGTCATTTAGAATAGTACAATCTTCAAAACCACAATTCATTCCTTGTCCGTAAAACGGAACCACTGCATGGGCAGCATCGCCAATAAGTAAATTATTGCCAACTATCCATGGAAAGCATTTCACTGTTACTAATGAGCCTGTTGGATTTGTAAAAAAATCATTTACTAAATCCGGCATGATAGGCAAAGTATCAGGGAAGTATTTTATAAAATAATTGCGTAAAGAATTCTCATCAACAATTGTTTCAAAACTTTCCGGTCCTTTTGTCGGAGCAAATAAGGTTACTGTAAAACTTCCATCTAAGTTTGGCAGTGCTATCATCATAAAACTTTTTCTCGGCCAAATATGCAATGCGTTTTTTTCAATTAAAAATTCACCTGCTTTACTTCCCGAGGGAATACTTAATTCTTTATAACTATGTGCTTCATAAAGTTGACTGTAATTAAACCCTTCAGTTTTCATCATACTATTGCGAACCATACTGAATGCGCCATCAGAACCAATAATTAAATCTGAATTGTGTTGATACTCTTTTCTGCTTGAATCATCTTGCATTAGTGCGGTATTTCCAAATGGATTTATTTCTAACACTCTTTGATTAAAATGAATGGGTACACCTAATTTTTCCGCCGCATTTATCAATACAATATTTAATCCTCCACGAGAAACAGAATTAATAAATTCTCCTTCTTTGCCATACGGTTGATAAGTGAGTTTACCTTCAATACTATGCATCATTCGCCCGGGCATAGGTATTGCAAGTTTGCGCACTTCCTCCTCCAATCCCACACCTGCCAACGCCTTCCAACCTCTATCACTGATTGCTAAATTAATGGATCGGCCTCCGGCGGTTCCCGCTAACCGCATATCGGATCTGCGTTCAAATATTTCAACTGCATATCCTTTGCGCTTCAAATAAATACTGAGTAATGATCCAACTAAACCTGCACCCATTATTGCAATTGTCTTTACTTCCATGTTATAGTTTTTTATTATTGAACTACCGCAAATTTAGAATTAATAAAAAAGGAGAAGGAGACTAAAAGTGGCTCTAAAAAAAATATAATTTAACTAAAATATTTTTCCGATATCCTTAGCTTCGATAATTCTTTTTACCTAAAACCTAACTAATGAATTACAAAATCTATGGCTTAATTGCAATTATAGCAATTGCAATTGTAGCATGTCAACCGACAACAAAGGACTCAAAGAATGTAGAACTCACAGAAATGTCTCAGGATGAAATGGCTGTCAAAGGCAAGTATCTTGTTTCCATTTTGGATTGTAACATTTGCCACACGCCAAAAATTTTTACTCCTGACGGCCCTGTTCCTGATACTTCAAAAACATTATCGGGACATCCTGCCGATTTTCCTGAGGCTCCTTTTGATCAAGCAACAGTGGGTGCTTATACTTTGGCAAACGCACATTTCAGTTCTTGGAAGGGTGCCTTTGGAACATCTTATGCCGCAAACCTGACACCTGATTCAACAGGTTTGGCAAGATGGACAGAAGAAAATTTTATCAATGCAATTCGTAAAGGCAAGCACTTGGGAATGGATCAACAACGCCCCATTATGCCACCGATGCCCTGGCAGGCATATAGGAATTTGCCTGATGAAGATCTGAAAGCAATTTGGGCTTATCTGCAATCGTTGCCACCAATTAAAAATGCAGTTCCGGTTTATATGCCACCGGTACAAAGCAAGATGTAAAACAAAAATGAGGAGATTGTCTCCCCAAACTTTAATTTTATATAAAATTTTATTTATGCAACAACTTGAAGAACTAAAAACCGTAATTGATTCTGTTTCGCTTGAAGTAAAAAATACCTTCAGCAATTTATCTTCAGAACAATTAAATAGAAAGCCATCTCCTGAATCATGGAGTATCGGGCAAGTATTAGATCACATGATTGTAATTAATGAATCCTATCATATTGTTGTGCAAAATGTGCGCAATGGTTTTTATAAAGCAGGTTGGCTAGGCAACAGAAAAATGATAACTGATTTTTGGTTTAATATGATTTATAAATCTATTCATCCGGATAACCGCAAAAAATCAAAAACTCAAACAATTTGGGAGCCATCAGAAAGTGATGTGGATGCAGATATAGTAAAACAATTTTTAGATCAACAAGAGCGATTGAAGAAATTAATGGATGATAGTAATGATCTTGTTCTTAGTAATACTGTTATTCATTCACCCGCAGCAAAACTTATTACTTATACAATTGGAGATGCATTTAAAATAATTGCTGCCCACGAACAACGACATTTAATTCAGGCAAAAGAAGTGTTGAAAAAAATATTACAGAATTAATATTTTTCTATTTATTCAACAGTTGAACAAATTGCCATACATCTTCAAAAGTATTATACATAGGAACAGGTGCTACACGAATTACATTTGGTTGTCGCCAATCTGCAATCACTCCTTGCTCAGATAATTTGTCGAATAATTGTTTACCATTATTTCCTGTAAGCAAGGATAATTGACATCCTCGTTCACTGGAATTTGCAGGGGTAATAATTTGTAAATGTTGAATGTTATTATGCTGAATTAAATATTCCAAATATCCTGTAAGCATCAAACTTTTTTTACGCAATGCATCCATACCTGCAGTATCAAATAATTCTAATGAAGCACGATGAATTGCCATCGGAAATATTTGCGCATTGCTTTGTTGCCAACCTGCAGCACCGGGTTGAGGAATAAATTTTTTTATCATTTTAAATCGAGTGTCTTCTGCATTGCCCCACCATCCTGCAAAGCGGGGTAAATCAACATTATTGCAATGACGTTCGTGCACAAAAATTCCACTTACACCGCCGGGTCCGGAGTTTAAATATTTATAAGAACACCAACATGCAAAGTCAACATTCCAATCATGTAATTGTAAGGGTACATTACCGGCCGCATGTGCTAAATCAAATCCTGCAACAGCCCCCGCTTTATGTGCAGCATCGGTAATCATTTTCATATCGAATAGTTGACCTGTATAATAATTTACACCGCCAATTAATACCAATGCAAGTGAATCTTTATTTGCATCAATTAACGCAATAATATCTTCAGTACGAATTGTATTTTCTCCCTGTCTGGGTTTTGCTTCTATTATTGCATCATCGGGATTGTATCCATGAAAACGCACTTGCATTTCCGCTGCATATTGATCAGAGGGAAATGCCATGTGTTCCATTATAATTTTATTCCGCTGTTTTGTCGGGCGATAAAAAGAAACCATCAACAAATTCAAATTCACAGTCAGCGAATTCATCACCACCACTTCTAAAGGAGAAGCACCAACTAATCTTGCAACAGGCTGTTCTAAAAAATGATGATAATACAACCATGGACTTTTTGCATGTACATGTCCTTCCACTCCCAGATTTTTCCAATCGGTTAATTCGCTATCAATAAATTCTTTTACTTTTTTTGGTTGCAATCCCAAAGAGTTGCCGCATAAATAAATTGCTTGTTTGCCATTTATCTCCGGTATATGAAATTGATTGCGATATGTATTTAAACTATCATTGAGATCGAGTGACTTCGCATATTCAATGCTATTATGATAATCTGCAGCAGTATTGTGTAACATGTTATAAAGGTAAAGAGTAAATTTTGGTGTAATAAAAAAAGCAGCGGTAAAATTTTATTCACGCTGCTTTTTCTAATATATTATTCGAGATGTTATTCTATTACAAGATTTGTTTTGTATTCAGTATTTCCTGAAATTAATTTCAACACATACATACCTGCCGATAAGCTTTTGCAATCCATTTCTATTGTACGATCTCCAGCACTCAACCATCCGCTGTAAACTAATAATACTTCTTTACCTGAAATATCAAATACAGTAATTGAACAATCTCCCGGTGTCAAAACTGAGTAGTGAATTACCGTTTTGTCTTTAGCCGGATTTGGAAATACGGAGATTAATTCGGAATCAATATTATCCACAGAAGTTTGTAGTGTATTGAAAGTTTCATCTGCAGAATAGCCGGAAGTAATTTCAATAGGAGAAGTTAAACATACACTCTGTACACTCCATTCATATTCTGTATTAATTGTTAAACCAGAAACAACTTTCGAATTAGTGGATGATGTTAGTCCAAGCCAAGTACCACCAACTTCTCTGTATCGGATATCATAAGATTCAGCACAATACATTTCATTCCAATTTAGAGTTACAGAAACATCAGCAAGTTCACTTACTGTTAAGCCTGTTGGTGTTTTACATCCTATTGAAATATTAAATGCATTATCATTTCCGGTTAATGCATAATCAGAACTGTTTACACGAATTCTGTACAAACTACCTTCCACTGCATCAACAGGAATTATGCAAGTAATTACACCAGTTGCTGCCGTGCCTGCCAAAGTTCCGATTACAACAGGTGAAGAAAAACTGCCGCTTGCATCTGATAATTCTGCAGTAAAAATATTGGATGGATTAAATGTGATTGTAGAAGTATAACTTACATCGACACTTTCATAATTACAATATTGTGTAGCTGGGACTATTGTATTTATAACCGGACCTTCTGCAAGATCACTCTGCCAAATTCCACGACCATAAGTAGCTGCAACTATTTTGTTTGAAGTATAATTTATTTCCAATTCATGTATCATCACATTGGGCAATCCGGTTTGAAATAAAACCCAGTCGCTTATAAAATCATCTTTATAAAATACTCCGAAATCTGTTCCGATATATACTCTGTTCGGACTATTATTTTCATACACAATTGTATTCACCGGAACATTTGGAAGTGTGCCTGAAATATTTGTCCATGAGGTTCCTGCATCTTCAGAATAGTATACTTTCTCTCCATCGGCATATCCGCTTAATGCAACATAAACTTTTTCTTCATCCAAATTATTTACAGCAATATAATTTATACCAATGGTGCCCACAGGTAATGTGCTTGTTATATCCGACCAAGCATCGCCTGCATTTGTAGAAATTTTTAAAACATTTAATGAGGCCGCATACACATAATCAGAATTGGATGGAGCTACTGCAAGAGCAAACGCATAATTACCTAATGCAGCCGGTTTTGCTGACCATGAATTTCCGGCATTTGTTGTTTTATAAACACTGCCCAAGGCACCATAATATAAAATCGAACTATTGTTTGGATCCATCACATAAGGTGTTACCCATCCGCCATAAGTTGGCGCTACATAAGTCCAACTTGACCCTCCATTATAGGTTCTATAAATATCACCGTATTGATGCGATAAATACATGGTATCCGGATTTGTAGGATGGATAATTGCTTCCATTCCATCCCAAGTACTCAAGTCCACTTCTTCCCAACTTGTACCATCAAAAAGATTTGTTCCGTTATCTTGCCAACCACTAATTACTCGAGTAGGATCGGCTGCACATAATCCAATTCTATACACTTGTGCAATACGTAATCCATTACTTAAATCTGTCCAGTTACCGCCTTTATCAAATGAAATAAATAAGCCACCATCATTGCCGCTGTAAATAATATTTTCATCTGTAGGATGACAAGCAAAAGCATGATTATCTGCATGCACATAAGATGAGCTTCCGGGTGAATCCCAATTAGATTTTTTTGTCCAACTGCTGGCGCCATTTGTTGTGCTTGCAATTTCAAGTCCGCCGGCAAATATTAAATTTCCATTTACATCCGATACTGCAAATGCATTATCGTAATATCCGTAAAAGTAAGTTTTTGAGGAAGGTGATGTTACACTTGTCCAATTATCTCCACCATCAACTGATTTATAAAAATAGGTTGACCAATTACCTGTAAGCAAATAAATTAAATCTGGATCTGCATCAGTTGTTTCTATAGACATTCTATCACCTGCTGACCCTATATTATTTTCAAATAAACTCCATGTCGCACCGGCATCTGTACTTTTATATACATCCTGATCACCCACCGCATACATAATATCAGCATCACCAGAATTAATAGCCAAATCATGAAAATGTGTATTTTCAACTAAATTCCATGTTGTTCCACCATCACTTGTGCGAAATAATCCGTTGCGAGTTGCTGCCAATAAAATATCCGGATCATCAGGATAAATAATTAAACGTTGCACAATTTCCATTTCCTCTTGCAAGTAAGATAAACCAGTTGGTTCCCAAGTGAAACCACCGTCAGTACTTTTCATTACACCTGCACTATATAATCCACCCCAAAAATCATTATCCGTTTGCCATGTTGCTTCATATCCATAACCATCACCGGTAGCGATATAAATAATATTGGTATTAATTGGATCTATAGCAATATCAGCAATACTTGTTACAGGAATTCCATCAGTTAATGGCAGCCATGTTGCACCTGCATCCGGCGATTTCCAAACGCCTCCGCCGGCAGTACCAATAAAAATAATATCCGGATTAGAAGGATCTAATTGAACTACATTTATTCTTCCTACACCACCACCGTCCGAAGGTACTTCATCAGTACCAAAAGGCTCCCAACCTGCGGATCTTGTTCCATTATTTATTGGTGGATGTGCAAGTGTGTACTCATGCCATTCACGGGCAGCAGTTGCAGGGTCAGGTAATCTTCCTTCTGCATCCAAACGAGTTTGCATTAAATAATACCAACGCATAAATTTTGTGCGCATACCATCCATTTCATTTTCTGTTTGATCCAACAGTGGTTCTTTTTCTTCCTGAGATTCAAGCCAAGAATCAAAATGTGTTTTGATATCTTCAAGTTTTGGCGAGTTACGCATTACAGGCCATGGTTTCACTTGACTGAATGCATTAGTTTGAATCAGCAAACAGGCGATGAGTAATGTGTAAAAAGTTTTCATAGATATAATTTTAATTAAAAATACATCTATTTTTTTGGGTATCAATTTTTGAATCAATAAAAAAAATGAAAATGTATTTTAGAATTTCTGTTAGAGAATTGTAACTTCAACTTTCCATGGAGCCTGATATCTACAACGAAAATTTTAAGCTTGCTGCCGACCTTGTAAATTTTACTTCACAAAATATTTTTCTTACAGGAAAAGCAGGAACCGGTAAAACCACTTTTTTAAAACATATTCGCAATACTTCTTTAAAAAACATGGCGGTTGTTGCACCTACAGGAGTTGCTGCAATTAATGCCGGCGGTGTTACAATGCATTCTTTTTTTCTGTTGCCATTCGAGCCATTTCTTCCAGTCCGTGGCGGATGGGATGCAGGTTACGCAAATCAATCCAACTTGTTTAGTAAAGTGAGATTGAGCAAAGCCAAACGTGAAGTGATGGAGCAGTTGGAATTATTAATTATTGATGAGATCAGTATGGTGCGTTGCGATAAATTAGATGCGACGGATGCAATACTTCGCTATGTAAGAAAAAGTAATTTACCATTTGGTGGAGTGCAAATGGTTTTTATTGGTGATATGTTTCAATTGCCTCCGGTAACTAAAGATGATGAATGGGCAATGCTGAAAAATCATTATGAAAGTCCGTTTTTCTTTCATTCAAAAGTAGTGCGACAATTTCCTCCACTGCATATCGAATTGAAAAAAATATATCGGCAAAAGGAACAGCAATTTATAGACTTGCTAAATAATATCCGCAACAATACAATGGAGCAAAATGATTTTGAAATTTTGCAAAGCAGATATAATCCGAATTTTAAACCGGGAAAGGAAGAAAATTATATTACCATCTCCACACATAATTATAAGGCGGATGCTATTAATGATATTGAATTGCAAAAATTACCCGGCAAAGCTTATACATACACAGGAAAAGTGGAGGGTGAATTCAATGAAAATAATTATCCCACGGATTTGCATCTCACTTTAAAAGAGAATGCACAAGTAATGTTTATTAAAAATGATTCGGGTGAGGATAGAAAATATTACAATGGAAAATTAGCCCGAATAAAAGAATTATCTAATGACAGCATTACCGTAATTACTAATGAAGATAATTTTGAAATAGAATTAGAAATTGAAGAATGGGAAAATGTAAAATACAATTTCAATAAAGAAAAAAATATATTGGAAGAGGAATTGATCGGCAAGTTCCAACAGTTTCCAATTCGGTTAGCATGGGCAATTACAATTCATAAAAGTCAGGGACTCACTTTCGATAAAGTAATTATAGATGCAGGTCAATCGTTTGCAGCCGGGCAAGTGTATGTTGCGTTAAGTCGTTGCACTACTTTAGATGGTATGGTGTTGCTCTCATCTATTCGCAGCAATGTTATTAATACCGACGAACGCATTCTTAATTTTTCTGGAAATGTAGATAAGGAACATCATCTGCATTCTGTTTTGGATTTGGAAAAAAATAAGTATATGTCGGAGCAATTAATAAAAGCATTCGACTATCAAAAAATTATTGATGAATTAACAGAATATGTAACTCTGATTCCTGAAAAAAATATTCCGGATAAATTAGAAACCTATACACTTGCAAAAACTTTATTGGATGCAGCAAATGCACAAGGGGAAATTGCCCGTAAATTCAAAGAGAAATTACCTGCATTGATTGCAGATTATCAGAAATTTCAAAGCACTGCATTTGAACAGAAAGTGCGCAGTGGTGTGCAATGGTTTGCGCAGTCATTAACTGATGAAATTATTCAACCGCTGTTTGATCATTACAATGCACTCTCGTATGCAAGCAAAGTAAAAACGTATAGAAAAGAAGTTGCTGAACTTGTAAAAACATTACAAGGACAATTAAAAAAAATATTACAGGCAAGGTATGGTGATTTATTATTTGCAGATGTAAATGCGTATGAAAAGTTTATTCCGAAAGAAAATAAAGTAGTAGATGTAAAAAAATCAAAACCTGCCAAAGGCGACAGTAAAAAAGAAAGTCTGCAATTATATAATGAAGGTTTAAGTTTAGAAGAAATTGCAAAAATGCGCAATCTTGCAGTAAGCACTATCGAAGGTCATCTTGCGGATTTTGTGCTGACAGGTGAAGTAGATATTTATAAATTACTTACTGAAAGTCAAGTAAAAGAATTATTGGAGATTTTGGAAATGCCCGGAGTAAACTCTGCATCCGATGTGCGCAATAAAGGTGGAAGTAGTTTTAATTACAGTCAAATAAAAGCAGTGATAAATTATAAGGAGAAAAATAAACCTAAATAAATTTTTCTTTGTGTAATCCCAACCATTCTAATGCAGTGCCGTGTAATAATCTTTCTTTAACAGCATCACTCAACGACATACTTTCAATTAATTTTCCGGGATGATGTTCACCTAATGGAAACGGATAATCACTTCCCAAAGCCAATTGATTTTCTCCAAACAATTCAATTAAATATTGCAGCATCATCGGATCGTGTACTAATGTATCGAGATAAAATTTTTGCAGATAATTTCTTGGATTTATTTTATTATCGACCGCAACTAAATCAGGACGTACATTAAATCCATGTTCTATTCTTCCGATTGTAGAAGGGAAACTTCCACCACCATGTGCAAAGGCTACTTTCAAATTTGGCAATCGCTGAAATACACCACCGAAAATCATTGAGCAAATTGCCAAAGAAGTTTCCGCAGGCATACCCACTAACCATGGCAACCAATATTGTTTCATTTTATCTGTGCCCATCATATCCCAGGGATGCACAAAAATTGCCATCTGCATTTTTTCAGCAGCTTCAAAAAAAGAAAATAATTCAGGTGCATTCAGATTCCAATCATTCACATGACTGCCGATTTCAATGCCCGGTAAATGCAATTCATTTTTACAGCGCTCCATTTCTTGAATTGCTAATTGTGGATCTTGCATTGGCAAAGTGCCTAAGCCGATAAATCGTTGCGGATTTCTTGATACTACTTCTGCAATAAAATCATTTTGATAACGGCTGGTTTCCATTGCATGTTCTGCCTTACCCCAATAATGAAACATCACAGGAATTGCACTCAACACTTGTACATTTACTTGTGTTGCATCGCAATCCTGAATGCGCACAGCACCATCCCAACAATTGCTTTCTATTTCACGAAAAAATTTATCACCTTGCATCATCTTCGCACAACCCGGACAGTGATGATCTAAATGTATATAGCGATTATCAAAAAACTTCTCACTCCATTTTGGTAAATGCTCGGGAATTATATGCGTATGAATATCAATTTTAAACACAACAATGTATTCTTTAATAAATAAAAAAAATAGATAATGGTAAAATACGTATTTGCTTTTTTAGCAATTAGAATTATTTCGGTGGCTCCATTATATAGCCACAGCTATTGCAAGTGCGCAATTGTGCATTGCTGTAAAACTGATTCATAATTTCCGGCAATTGTGTAACAATATTATCTAACGGAAAAAATTCTTCATGTAATTTATTATTACACTTTTCGCAGAACCACATGCATGCATCCAACTCATCATCTTTGCGATAGCGTTCAATTACTAATCCAACAGTATTAGGACCACGACGTGGTTGATGAGGAACTCTTGGAGGTAATAAAAACATTTCACCTTCTTTGATAGGAATTGTTTTGGAAACGCCGTTTTCTACAATCCCTACTTCGATATCTCCTTCCAACTGATAAAATAATTCTTCGCCTTCTTCATAATGATAATCTTTTCTACTGTTAGGCCCACCAACAATCATTACGATATAATCATCATTTTTTAAATACACTTGTTTATTGCCCACAGGAGGTTTCAACAGATGTCTGTTTTCTTCAATCCATTTCTTCAAATTAAGAGGTGCTGCTACTGACATAATTTTTTATTTTTGAACGGTATAAATTTAAAGAATTCTATTGCAATCAATTCTTTTCAATTAAATAATACGATATATGGACTTGAACTTACACAATAAAAACGCAATGGTTTGCGGCAGCACACAGGGAATTGGATTGGCAATAGCAGAAGAGCTGGCAAGTGCAGGAGCACAACTCATTTTAGTTGCCCGCAATGAAGCTAAACTTCAGGAAGTTATTTCCACATTACCTGCAAAATATGGGCAAACACATCAATATATCACTGCGGATTTTAATTCACCCGGTGATCTTAAAGTAGCAGTAAAATTATTTTTAGATAAATATGCAGCGCCCATTCATATATTGGTTAATAATACCGGAGGCCCTGCATCAGGTCCGATTACGGCGGCACATGAAGAAGAATTTCGCATTGCTTTTAATGCTCATCTTATTTGCAATCATATTCTTGCCACTGCATTAATTCCCGGCATGCGTGAAAGTGGTTATGGCAGAATAATAAATATTATTTCCACTTCGGTGAAACAAGCCTTACCAAATCTTGGTGTTTCCAATACCATTCGTGCTGCGGTTGGAAATTGGGCAAAAACAATGGCGAATGAATTGGGTAAGGATGGAATCACAGTAAATAATGTGTTGCCCGGTGCCACTAAAACTGTGAGGTTGGAATCCATTATTAAAATCAAAGCGGAAAAAACCGGTAACAAAGAAGATAAAATAAGTAAAGAAATGTTGCACGAAATTCCACTTGGGCGATTTGCTGAAGCGGCGGATATAGCAAATGCAGTTGCATTTTTGTCTTCTCCTGCTGCAGCCTATATCACCGGTATCAATTTACCGGTGGATGGAGGCCGCACTTCTTGTCTGTAATTTTTATTAATGATGGTGATGACCATCCGGACCATGCACATGGCCGTGTTGAATTTCTTCTTCAGTAGCTTCACGTACATCAAGAATTTCACCACTAAAAAACAGGTTCTGTCCTGCTAATGGATGATTAAAATCCAGCAATACTTCTGCATCACCAATATCTGAAATACGGGCACGCACTAACTGACCTTCATTATCACGAAGATTCACAAAAGAATTTACCACTAACAAATCTTCAGCGAGTTTACCATCAATCATAAAAATATCCTTAGGTACATGCTGCACTGCAGTTTCATCCATTTCTCCATAAGCATTGCTTGCAATAATGCCGAATTCGAATTTTTGTCCTGCTGTTTTTTCGGCCAAATTTTCTTCAAATTCAGGTAATAAACTTCCTGCACCAAACAAGAATACAAAAGGACTCTTGTCGTCAACAGTTTCTATCATTTCACCTTTTGCATCATCCTTTTGCAATTTGTAAGTGAGTATAACTACTTTGTTTTTTTCTATTTTCATTCTCATTTAATTGAAACACAAAGGTAAGAAATCGTATAAGGATTGCCGATTAGCTGCTAATCTTTTGAGAATATAGATGCTTGATTTCACTATAATAAATCTTCCTAAAGGGTGTTAAATATGGATTTTCATAAGGTTTGCATTGAAAAAATTATAGCTTTGCATTCTCTTTTTAAAAAGCAATAAAATTTATAGAAGAATGAAAAAGTGGATATCAGGAATAATTGTATTAGTAATTTTTCAATCAATAGCTATTGTATCATTCAGCCAGACAAATGGTGGAGATGCAGTTCTGTTCACAGTTGGCGGAACACCTGTTACAAAATCAGAGTTCGTTTATATTTATACAAAGAATAATCTGAATAAGAAAAATGATTTTTCTCAGGAATCATTAGAGGAATATCTGGATTTGTATATCAATTATAAATTGAAAGTGAAGGAAGCAGATGCTGAGCAAATTGATACCATGTTGAGCGTGCGTACCGAATTGGATAAATATGGTGATCAATTAATTAAATCCAATTTTGATAAAGAAGTTTTGGATGTAGAGGTACAGAAGATTTATAAGCGCATGGAAACAGAAAGATTGGTTTATCATATCATGTCTGCCTTTCCTGCGAATCCAACTCCGGCAGATACTTTAAAATCATATCAAACTATAATTGACGCACAAGCAAGATTAAATAAAGGCGAAGATTTTTCGAAAGTAGCCTCTGCACTTACAAGCGATGTGAATGGCCGCACAAATGGTGGTCGTGTAGGTTGGATAACAGGATTTAGTATTCCTGATATGAATTTTGAAGATGCAGCATACAATACAAAGGTTGGGGGGATATCGCCAATCATTCGTTCTAAATACGGATATCATATTTTAAATGTAAGAGAAGAAAGACCTTCTTCCGGAGAAATAAAAGTAGAGCATTTATTAATGCGTATTAAAGCGAATGCAACTGCACAAGATAGTGCAATGGTGAAAGCAAAAATTGACAGTATTGCTGCCGTAATTAAATCAGGAGAAGTGACTTTTGAAGATATGGTACAACAATACAGTGATGATACGAATACTAAAACGAAGAACGGAGAACTGGATTGGTTTGGTGTTGGAAAAATGACTGCACCATTTGAAGATGCTGCTTTCAGTATTAAAAATGTTGGAGATGTTTCTCAGCCGGTATTAACTTCTTTTGGATGGCATTTGATTAAATTAATTGACAAACGTGGTCTTGCACCTTATGAAGATATGCAAGCAGATATAAAATCACGTATCGAACGCACTGCACAGTACCGAGATATCCGTTCTAATTATATTGCGATGGTGAAGAAGGAAAATAATTTTATTGAATTTCCTGCAAACAAATCGGCTGTGTTAGCAATGTTGGACACTACATTTCTTTCTGGTACATGGAAGCCTGTAAAACTATCTGCAATGACTCAACCGGTATTTACTATTGGTACTTTAGTTTATACGCAGGCAGAACTTGCTTCTTATCTGGAATTAAAACAAAAGACATTAAAGGATAATGATATTGAAACTAAATTCAATAAGATTTATAATATCGCCGAAGAAAATGTTTTGATAGAATATCAATTGGGAAAAGATGATCCTGACTTCAAAAGATTAATGCAGGAATATCGTGCAGGCATTCCCTTGTTTGAATTAACAAATCAAAAAGTATGGTTAGCCGCTGCAAAAGATAGTGCAGGTTTAGAGGCATATTACGAACAACACAAAAATGAATACATGTGGGACGAGCGTGTAGATGCTACAATTTATGAAAGCAATAATGATACAATTGCAACAGCAGTGCGCAAGATGTTGAAGAAGAAAAAATCTGATGATGATATACTTGCAGCCTTTAATACAGATTCTACTTCTCAAGTGATTATCGAAAATAATTTATTCCTTGCCGGACAAGATTCCAATGTGGATCAGCTGAATAAAAAGATAGGCATTGGTGAAAATATTTTAAATAGTGATGGTACTATCACATTTGTAAAAGTGATTAAAGTAGTGCCACCAACACCAAAGACATTGAAAGAAGCAAGAGGCTATGTAATATCCGGATATCAGGATGAATTGGAAAAGAAATGGTTAGGTGATCTGAGAGCAAAGTATCCGGTTCAGGTTAATCAGGAAGTGTTTAATTCGCTTATAAAATAAATGTATCATCCGCAGTTTTCGTATCATAATTTTTATATGTCTTGTAACTGCAATCGCCGCATGTAACACAAAAACAGCTGAACAAAAATCTGAAGAAGAACCACTTGCCCGTGTGTATGATAAATTTCTGTATCCTTCGGAAGTGAAAGGGTTGTTAGGTGAAAATATTTCTCCGGAGGACAGTGCCCAATTCGTAAACTCTTATATTGATAATTGGATTCAGCAAAATATTATTTTGAAAATTGCAGAGGATAACTTGCAACAGGAATTGCCCAATATTAATCGTCAGGCAATAGAATATAAAGAGTCGCTGTTAATTTATGCGTATGAGAAATATTGGTTAACTCAAAATCTGGATACCATTATTAAATCCGATAGTCTGCAAGCATATTACAATAGTCATCTGCAGGATTTTATTTTACAAACTGATATTTATAAACTTTCGTATGCAGTAATTCCCATCGCCAATTCAAAATATGATTCACTGTATTTTTGGTTTAATAAAGATATTGCAAAGTATAGAAATGAACTGGAATCTTTTTGTTTGGTAAATTGCAGTAATTATGTTTTTGAAAGTCAGCAATGGATGAACTCTGAAACATTATTCAATATTCTTCCTGCAAGTATTTATGCAGATGAAAATATGCGCAGCACGAAAACTATTGAAAGTAAAGATGAGAAAAATCGTTACTTAGTAAAAGTGCATACATTTATGAAAGCAGGAGAACAGGCACCCTTTGAATATGTGCAGGAAGACATTCGCAGGATAATGATTAACAGTAAAAAAATCGCATTGTTAAAACGCAATTATCAGAAAATAGTTACCGAAGCGTTACGTATTAACAATGCAGAGATTTATAAAAATGAATAAAATGCCAATCAAAAAATTATTACTCAGTTGTATTGTGTTGTTATCATTTACCGGTGTATTTGCGCAGCCTTTAATCGCCGATAAAATAATTGCACAGGTTGGAGAAAAAATAATTCTGCGCTCAGAAGTAGAAACAATTTATCTACAAGAATCTTCTAATGGTGCTGAATTGCCTCCGGATGTGCGTTGCTATATTATTAAAGAATTAATCACTCAACAATTATTGATTTTACAAGCAGCAAAAGATAGTGTAGTTGTTACCGATGATGAAGTGGAATATGAATTAGACAGAAGGTTGCGCTATTACGAATCACTGTTTGGCTCCAGAGAAAAAATGGAGGAATTCTACGGTAAATCATTTATGGAAATGAAGGATGAATTCCGTGGAGATATCAGAGACATTTTATTATCTGATAGAATGAAAGCGCAAGTAACAGGAGATATTACTGTTTCGCCATCGGAAGTAAAAGCATTTTTTAATAGCATACCAAAAGATTCATTGCCTTACTTTAATGCAGAGGTAGAATTTTCTCATATCGTTATTATGCCGCAGGCAACGGGGGAACAAAAAGAATATGCAAAACAAAAAGCAGAAGAATTGCGACAGCGTCTTATAAATGGTGAAGATTTTTCAGTGCTGGCTTCTATTTATTCTGAAGATCCAGGCTCAAAAGAAGATGGCGGTTATTTAGGGTGTGTTAGTAGAGGAACATATGTTCCGGAATTTGATGCGGCTGCATTTAAATTAAAACCGGGTGAAATTTCCGAAGTAGTACAAACACAATTCGGTTATCATATTATAAAATTAGAAGAAAGACAAGGTGATAAAATTTGTTTACGGCATATTTTAATTACACCACCAATTACAAATTCCAATTACACAATTGCTTCAAAAAAATTAGATAGCATTCGTTCAATTATTATGGCTGGAAATATTTCTTTTCGTGATGCGGCCTCAAAGTTTAGTATGGATGATAATACAAAACGCAATGGAGGAGAAGTATTGAATTCTCAATCAGGATCTACTTATTTTGAAATTGATCAATTGGATCCGGATGTATATTATGCTATAGAAAAATTGAAACCGGGTGAAATATCAGAAGCAATTTCTTTTACTGATTATCAGGGGAAAAAAGGAGTGCGATTTATTTTACTCAACAGTCAAAGTCCACCACATCAGGCAAACCTTACTGATGATTATTATCGCTTGCAAACTGCCGCTAAAAATGAAAAGCAACAAACACTTATTAATGATTGGGTATTGCGCAAAGTGAAAGATGTGTATCTGAGTGTAGATTCTTCATTTGACGGATGTACTGAAATTAATGAACTTGTACAGCGTTCTGTGGAAATGGGAAGTAAATAATATTTTTATAACTGAGTAATGATTTTAATAATCTTAATTTTTTGAAAACATAACATGAAAGAATTTAATAACGATGTAGAGGCGATAGATGCATTAGCCGCAGATTATAACAGATTGCGCAATGAAATTGGTAAAACAATTATTGGTCAGGATGAAGTAGTAAAATATGTGTTGCTTTCTGTGTTTAGCGATGGACATAGTTTATTAGTGGGTGTTCCCGGTTTGGCAAAAACACTATTGATAAAAACTATTGCCGATGTATTGGATTTAAGTTTCAAACGCATTCAGTTTACTCCCGACCTAATGCCGTCGGATATTACAGGAACAGAAATTTTAGATGAACATCGCAACTTTAAATTTTTAAGAGGACCTGTGTTTGCAAATATTATTCTTGCGGATGAAATAAATCGTACGCCACCAAAAACACAAGCATCATTATTAGAAGCGATGCAGGAAAAAAATGTAACTGTTGGTGGTATGCTGCATCCACTTGATTTACCATTCTTTGTTTTAGCAACTCAGAACCCGATTGAACAAGAAGGTACTTATCCATTACCCGAAGCGCAACTCGATCGCTTCATGTTTAATATCACTTTAGATTACCCTTCAGTAAAAGAAGAAATGCAAGTGGTGAAAAGCACAACCACAGATGCAAAAATTACCATGCAAAAAATTATCGGTAAATCAGAAATAATTGCTTACCAACATTTAATTCGCAGAATGCCGATTGCTGATAATGTGTTGGAATACGCAGTAAATCTTGCAACAAAAACTCGACCTGCAACTGCGCAGGCACATGCAAGCGCAACCGAATATTTAAGTTGGGGTGCAGGCCCAAGAGCTTCACAATATTTAGTGCTGGGAGCAAAAAGCCATGCAGCTATCACCGGTAAATATTCTCCTGATATGGAAGATGTGCGGGCTGTTGCCTTACCTATTCTGCGTCATCGTGTGGTGAAAAATTATAAAGCAGAAGCAGAAGGTATTGGTGTGGATGATATAATCAAAGGTTTGTTGTAATACAAACAATTCAACAGTAACCCTTCCTTTTCTAATGCCTACCTTTGGGCACTAATTACTGCAATAAGTAATTAATAAAATTCAACGCAACAAACTGTAAATGTCTTGAGCGATTTTATTACACATGAATGCGGCATCGCACTTATTCGACTCCGCAAACCCTTAGAATATTACCGTGAAAAATACGGCTCCACTTTATATGGCTTAAATAAGTTGTATCTGCTAATGGAGAAACAACATAACCGTGGACAGGATGGAGCAGGTGTGGCTACATTAAAATTAAATACACCGCCGGGACAAAAATATATTGACATGTATAAGTCGCCGGCAGTGAATGCAATTAAAGATGTGTTCGATAATATTTTTTCGCATATCCGTGAAAAAAAAGCAGCCAATCCTGAACATGCAAAAGATATTGATTGGCTAAAAGAAAATGTGCAATATACCGGCGAATTAATGATGGGGCATTTACGCTATGGTACACACGGACATAACAGTATGTTTAGTGTGCATCCGTTTATTCGTGAGAACAATTGGATGACAAGAAATCTTGTGCTTGCCGGCAATTTTAATATGGTAAACAATACGGATTTATTTCAACAATTGGTTGCCATTGGTCAGCATCCAAAAGAACATACGGATACAATTACGGTGTTGGAAAAAATCGGACATTTTTTAGATACGGAAGTGCAATTGTTATTCGAACAATACAAAAATTATCACGACAATAAAACGATAACAGAATTAATTGCAAACGATTTGGATGTAAGTCGTGTATTGAGTCGTGCAGCAAAAGATTTTGAAGGCGGTTATTCAATCATCGGTATGCTTGGACATGGTGATGCATTTTTATTGCGTGATCCAAATGGTATTCGTCCGGCGTATTGGTATGCAGATGATGAAGTAGTAGTTTGTGCAAGTGAGCGTCCTGCAATCATGACTGTGTTTGATGTTGCATTTGAAGATGTGAAAGAAGTGCAACCCGGCCATGCACTCGTTATTAAAAAGAATGGTAAGGTCAGTGAAGTATATTGTCGCAAACCATTGGAAAGAAAAAGTTGCAGCTTCGAACGCATTTATTTTTCAAGAGGAAATGATAAAGAGATTTATCAGGAAAGAAAAATGTTGGGAAAATTATTAACGCCCGATGTTTTAAAAGCGGTGGATTACGATTTAGAGAATACCGTATTTTCTTTTATTCCTAACACAGCAGAAACTGCTTTTTATGGTTTAATAAAAGGTGTGGATGATTATCTGAATGATTATAAATTAAAAAAAATTCGTGAAGCGGGAGATGATTTAGAAACACAGAAAAAAATTCTTGCCTTGCGCACACGAGTGGAAAAACTTGCATTGAAAGATGTGAAGATGCGCACGTTTATTACCAATGATGATGATCGTGGAGATATGGTAAGTCATGTATATGATATCACTTATGGCCAAGTGAAAGATGGAGTAGATACGATTGTTTTAATTGATGATAGTATTGTGCGTGGCACCACATTAAAGAAAAGTATTATTGCAATACTCGATAGATTGCTGCCTAAAAAAATTGTGATTGTTTCTTCTGCTCCGCAAATTCGTTATCCCGATTGTTACGGAATTGATATGAGTAAAATGGGTGACTTTGTTGCCTTCCGTGCAATGGTGGAATTATTGGAAGACAATGGTAAAGAAAGCATGTTGCAGGAAGTATATGAAGAGTGTAAAAAGCAACTTAATTTACCTGCGGATAAAATGCAGAATGCCGTAAAAAAATTGTACGATCAATTTCCTTATGAAGCCATTTCAAAAAAAGTAAGTGAGATTGTAAAATCAAAAAACATTCGTGCTGAAGTAGAAGTAATTTATCAAACAGTAGATAAACTGCATGAAGCAATTCCAAATCATCCCGGCGATTGGTATTTCACCGGCAACTATCCAACCCCGGGAGGCAATCGTGTTGTGAATCGTGCCTTTATGA